>NZ_JBGLYQ010000005.1:0-219914 GCF_047304105.1 Duganella sp. Dugasp56 | reverse complement strand
CCCCCCCCCCCCCCCCCCCCCCCCCCCCCCCCCCCCCCCCCCCCCCCCCGCCTTTATGCCGATGACGCACACACCGTCCGGCGCAGCCGGCACGGGGCCGGGCCAGAGGTGGACGGCCAGTGCCGGGGTCATTGCGCCGGCGCGGCCGGGCAGCCGGACCAGTAGCCGTTGGCGGGAATCTGCTCGCCCTTCATCACCAGCGTCAGCGCGCCGAGGCGGGCGTTGTCGCCGACGACGGCGCTGTACAGCACCGCACTGCGCGGCCCCATGTACACGCGCTCGCCGATGGTGACATGGTCGATCTTCATCACGCGGTCCTCGAACAGGTGCGTCTGCGGGCAGGTCAGTGCATTCAGCTCGCTGTGATCGCCGATGTGCACGCAGTCGAATTCCGTGATGTCGGTGGTGTCCAGGTACACGCCCTTGCCGATGCGCGAACCGAGCAGATTGAACGCCAGCGGCAGCCACGGCGTGCCGCGCAGGTAGCGCATGAAGTTGGGCACGGCGATGCCCTCGTACAGGTTGGTCACGCCTTCCGACAACCACACGAACGGCGTCCACATCGGCTCCGATTGCTTGCGATAGCGGCCGATCAGCAGCCATTTCAGCAGCACCACGAAGACGTAGTTGCCGATGCCGTAGCCCAGGCCGGCCAAGGTCAAGTCCCATGTCACCTCGGCCCAGCGGCCGGCGCCAGCGGCCGGCATCACCGCCAGCACCAGAGTGTAGCCGACCGCGATCACCAGCGCATGCGGCGCGACGATGCGGAACGCTTCGATCAGGCCGCGGCCCAGGCGGCGCATCGGCGACGGATGGAAGGTCAGCCATTCCGGATAGCCGCTGGTCTGCTCGCGGGCCGGCAGGTTGATCGGCGGGGAACCCAGCCAGGTGTCGCCGCTCTTCATCTGGGCGTTGTCCGGCGCGCGCGAATGCACGCCGATCAGCACGTGCTCGGGCAGCACCGTGCCGTCCGGGATATAGGCGCCATTGCCGACGAAGCTGCGGTGCGATATCACGGTCGGCTGCATGATCATCCAGCCGCCGTCGATCTCCTCGTCGCCCAGCATGACCGCGTCGGCGATGAAGGTTTCGTCGCCAAGGGTCAGCATGTCCGGCACCACGCCAAGCGCGGTGGAGATCTCTGCATCCTTGCCGACCTTGGCGCCCAGCAGGCGATACCAGTACGGCGCGAACACGGTAGCGTAGATGCCGTGCAAAACGTTCAGGCTCGATTCCTGGATCTGGCTGACCAGCCACTTGGCGCAGTAGGTATTGCTGTGGATCGCCGAACGGCCGGGCTGCAAGCGTGGCAGCACGCTCCAGCGGATGCCGGCCGACAGCAGCGCCGTCAGGATGATCAGCACGGTGCTGGCGGGGAAGGCCAGCAGGAAGTAGCGCAGCAGGCGGATGCGCATGTCGTCGCCCTGTATCCACGGCAGCCAGCCGGCTTCGTCGAACCAGTCGATCAGCACGAAGCTGGGGAACACCGGCATGAAGAACAGCGTGACGATCAGCAGGATGCCGAACACGAAGAACACGCCTTCGCCCATGCGGCGCGCGGCGCTGGCTTGTGGGCGCGGCGGCAGGCGCGTGGTGTCGAAAGGCCCCATGTCGCGCGCCGGAGAACCGGCCCAGACGCGGCCCGCCGGTACGCGGCCGCCGTCGCCCAGCGCGGATTGGCCTTCAAGATGGCCCAGCGCTTCGACGTGCGTATTGCCTTCCAAGATGGCGAAGGAGCTGACGCAGGCGTCGTCCTCCAGCGTGATCCGGCCGAGCAGCAGGCGGCCGCGCTGCACGCGGGCGTTCTCGAAATTGACGGCGTTGCCGATGCTGACGTTGTCGCCGATGGTCAGCAGATCCGGCGAACGCAGCGTCATCGAGCCGATGATGACTTCCTTGCCGACCTTGGCCCCCAGCGCGCGCAGCCACCAGGCGTTGAGCGAGGAACCGCTCAACAGATAGGCCGGCGCCGATTCGACCAGCCGGTCCGCCAGCCACCAGCGGTAGTAGGTGATGCCCCACAGCGGATAGCTGCCCGCCTGCAGGCGGCCTGCGATCAGCCATTTGCCGGCGATGGCGATGGCGAATTCCATGACCGTGGCAAGCAGGAACACGCCGACCGACGCGGCGATGGCGAGCGGCACCGAGTCGCCGGGATCGCCGGTGAAGAAGTGGTAGGTGAAGAACGGCGCCAGCCACTGCGCCATGCGCAGTGCCACCAACGCCGGCATGGCGACCGCTTGCGCCAGGCCGCAGGTCCAGCGCTTGATCGCGGAGGGCGGCGTCCAGTCGGCTTCCTGCTCGGCCGCCTTCGGCGCGTCGGCCAGCACCTGCGCGATCTTGCCGACCTCGCGCTGCTGGTAGATGTCGCGCACGGTGATGTGGGCGAAGCGCGGATCGGCGCGCAAGGCGGAAGCCAGGCGCGCGGCGAAGAAGGAGTGGCCGCCAAGGTCGGTGAAGAAATCGGCGTTGCGCAGGATGGGCTGGCCGGGGAACAGCGTGGACAGCGCGGCGAACAGCGCCGCCTCGGCCGGCGTCTCGGGCAGGTCGGAATCTTCGGCGCTGCCGGCCGGCGGCGCGCTCAAAGGCATGGCCTTCAAGGCCTTGCGGTCGATTTTGCCGGAGGTCAGGCGCGGCATGGCTTCCTGCGTTTCGTAGCGGCCGGGGACCATGTAGGGCGGCAGCTTGGCGGCCAGGCCGGCGCGCAGTGCTTTGGTGTCGATTTCGGCGCCGGCGTCGGGCACGATGTAGGCCACCAGCTGGTCGATGCCGTCGTCCTTGCGCAGCAGGACGGCGACGGTGCCCACGCCCGGCTGCTGCGCCAGCAGCGCTTCGATCTCGCCCAGTTCGACGCGGAAGCCGCGTATCTTGACCTGGTCGTCGGCGCGGCCCAGGCACACCACTTCGCCGTCGGCGCCGATGCGCGCGAGGTCGCCGGTGCGGTACAGCCGCGCGTCGTGCACGCCGCTGGACCAGGGATTGGCCAAGAATTTTTCTGCCGTCAGGTCGGGGCGGCCGAGATAGCCGGCCGCCAGGCCCGGGCCGGTGATGCACAACTCGCCGATCTCGCCGCGCGGCAGCAGGCGCAATTCCCCTTTTCCTTCAGATTCCGTGTTCGCATCGATCACCAGCAGGCCGTAGTTCGGCAGCGGTGTGCCGATCGTGACCGGGTGGCCGGGCTGCAGGCGCGCCAGGCTGGCCGACACCGTCGCTTCGGTCGGGCCGTAGGTGTTGAACATCTGGCGGCCCGCGCGCGACCAGCGCTCCACCAGCGATTCCGGGCACATCTCGCCGCCGAGGTTAATCAGGCGCAGGCTCGGTACTTCCTGATTGAACAGCGCCAGCAGCGTGGGCACGGCGTGCAGCACGGTGACCCGGTTTTCATCCAGCATGCGCGGCAGCGTTTCCGGGTCGCCGCTGATTTCCTTGGGACCTATCCACAGCGTGGCGCCGACCAGGTAGGCGATCCAGATTTCCTCGAACGACATGTCGAAGGCGACCGAGAAACCCTGGTACACTTTGTCGGTGGCGCGCACGCCCAGCACTTCGTTCTCGCTGCGCAGGAAGTGGCAGATGCTGCGCTGGGTGATCAGGATGCCTTTCGGCTTGCCGGTCGAGCCGGACGTGTAGATGACGTAGGCCGGCACGTCGGGCGATACGGCGCCGCGGCGGGGCAGGATGGTGTCCGCCGCAGGCGCGGCCAGCAGCGCCTCGGCGGTCCACACGGGCCGGCCGGAATCGGCCAGCGCGGCCAGGCGCGGAACGAAGGCGGCGCAGGTCAGCACGCCGGCGCCTTGCGCGTCGTCGAGGCACACTTGCAGGCGGTCGACCGGCGTGTCTTCGTCGACCGGCAACCAGGCGGCGCCGGCCTTGGCGATGCCGGCCTGCAGCACCAGCAACTCGATGCCGCGCGGCAGCCACAGTCCGACGATCTGTCCCGGTCGCACGCCCGCATCGATCAGCCGCGACGCCACCAGGTCGGCCTGCGCGTTCAGTTCGCGATAAGTCAGCTTGCGCTCGCCAAAAATCAAGGCGAGCTGGTCGGGATTGCGCGCGGCGCTGGCTTCCAGCAAGTCGGCCAGTATCTCCTCGCGCAACAGCTCGCCTTGCGGCTTACCGTAAAGAACATCCGGGTGCGATTGGGAAATGTGTAGCGATACTGGGTCGTTCATGCTGATACTTTATTTTGTGTTGGCGCTGTCATTGTACGGTACGTCAGATGGTTCCCATAGAGGAAGAATGCAAGTTCCGCTTACAGCCTTTACAATAAGAAATATGGGATCTTCCCCTTGCACCGAAGGAGTCGCATGTCACCGAGCCGCCCGTTTATCGCCCCCATGCAATTTGACGATCCGATTGCCGCTTATGAGCAAGTCCGCGCCATCTACGATGCCAACATCGCGCACCTGCGCGACGCCATGAAACGCTTTGTCGCCGGCGAGGATGTCGGCGAACACGTGCGCGCCTGCTATCCCTTTGTCCGCGTCCATACCGACACCGTGGCCCGCGCCGATTCCACGCTGGCCTTCGGTTTCGTCGCCGGCCCCGGCACCTACGAAACCACGCTGACGCGGCCCGACCTGTATGCGCGCTACTACCAGCAGCAATTCAAGCTGCTGTTGAAAAATCACGGCAAGCATCAATTGCGGATCGAGGTCGGCACTAGCGCGCAGCCGATCCCGATTCATTTCTCGTTTGCCGAGCACGAGCACATTGAAGGCAATATGAGCGCCGAACGGCGGCTGTTGATGCGCGATGTATTCGATTTGCCGAATCTTGCCGCGATGGACGACGGCATCGCCAACGGCACCCACGAGCCGCCGCCGGGCGAGGCGCATCCGCTGGCGCTGTTCACGGCGCCGCGCGTCGACTACTCGCTGCAGCGCCTGCGCCACTACACCGGCACGTCCTGCGAGCACTTCCAGAAGTTCGTACTGTTCACCAACTACCAGTTCTACATCGACGAATTCGTCAAGCTGGGCCACGAGCTGATGGCGCTGGCGTCGACCGCGCCGGGCGACGACTACATCGCCTTTGTCGAGCCGGGCAACCTGGTCACGCGCCGCGTCGGCCAGGCGGTGGAGGCGGGCGATGCGCTGGGCGCGCCGCTGCCGCGCCTGCCGCAGATGCCGGGCTACCACCTGATACGCGCCGACGGCACCGGCATCTCGATGGTCAACATCGGCGTCGGTCCGGCCAACGCCAAGACCATCACCGACCACATCGCCGTGCTGCGTCCGCATGCCTGGCTGATGCTGGGCCATTGCGCCGGCCTGCGCAACACGCAGGAACTGGGCGACTACGTGCTGGCGCACGGCTATGTGCGCGAAGACCACGTGCTCGACGAGGACTTGCCGCTGTGGGTGCCGATCCCGCCGCTGGCCGAGGTGCAGGTGGCGATCGAGGCGGCGGTGGCCGAGGTGACGCAGCTGACCGGCCACGACCTGAAGCGCGTCATGCGCACCGGCACCGTCGCCAGCACCGACAACCGCAACTGGGAACTGCTGCCGCAGCGCACGCCGGAACGCCGTTTCAGCCAGAGCAGGGCGATCGCGCTGGACATGGAAAGCGCTACCATCGCCGCCAACGGCTTCCGCTTCCGTGTGCCCTACGGCACTTTGTTGTGCGTGAGCGACAAGCCTATGCACGGAGAAATCAAGTTGCCGGGCATGGCCAACCAGTTTTACCGCGACCGGGTTGACCAGCATTTACGCATCGGCATCCGCGCCTTGGAGCTGCTGCGGGCGCTGGGCGTGGACAAACTTCACAGTCGCAAGCTGCGCAGTTTCACCGAGGTGGCGTTCCAGTAGCAATATGCGAAAAAATCATGAAAGCCCGCTTGTGCGGGCTTTTTTTTCACTTGCGCCGCCGTTCCGATACTTTTTTTGATATCAAAAACCCCAAAAAATTGATTGGTTTGTTTTTTGTCCAGACCCTAAGATGAATTCCGAAGTCGCAGCAACATAACTATAAAACAGATAACACAGGAGACGTATGAAACATCTGACATCCGGGACTTGCGAGTCCCAGGCGAAGCATCGCCTCGTTTTAAAAACCGGCGTCGCAGTACTGGCCACGGCCGGCCTGATGAGCGCTTTCCCGGTACTGGCGCAGGACGCGCCAGCCAGCGACAGCGTGGTGGTGGTCACCGGCGTGCGCAAGGCAGCCCAGAGCGCCCAGAAAATCAAGCAGGACTCGGACAACGTCATCGATTCCATCGTTGCCGACGACATCGGTAAATTCCCTGACACCAACGTCGCCGAGACCCTGGCCCGCGTCAGCGGCATCCAGGTGCGGCGCGATGCCGGCGAGGCCAACACGGTGCTGATCCGCGGCCTGCCGTTCATCTCGACCTTCATCAACGGCCGCGAAATGTTCACCACCACCGGCCGCTACATCCAGCTGGCCGACATCCCGTCGACCATGCTGCAGCGCGCCGACGTCTATAAATCGCAAAGCGCCGAGATGATCGAAGGCGGCATCGCCGGCGCCATCGACGTGCGCACCAACCGTCCATTCGATTTCAAGGGCTTCCAGGTCAGCGTCCAGGGCGGTGCGAAGAATACCGACAAGGCCAACGCCACCGATCCGGAAGCTTCCGGCATGATCTCCAACCGCTGGAAGACCGGCGCCGGTGAATTTGGCGCCTTGTTCGGCGTCTCCTACGTCAAGAATCACTTCCACGAGGAGCGCGGCTTCGAGACCTTCCCGATCGATAAAAGCTTCGCCGCCCCGAATCTGACGGGCCCGGACCTGGTCGGCATCCAGGATATCTACGGCCAGCGCAAGCGCATCGCCGAGAACTTTGCCCTGCAATGGAAGCCGAATGCCGACGTCGAGCTGTACGCCGAAGGTCTGCACTCGTCGTTCAAGGGCCAGGACGAGACCGACTTCTTCGTCGGCTTGCCATGGGCCACCTCGCCGGACCAGATCAAGGTGACCAAGATCCCGGGCACCAACCAGACCGACACCATCGACTCGACCAACGCCTTCACCATCCTGTCGACCCAGGCGCGCGCCGCGGAAAGCATCGCTTCCCAGTATGCGATCGGCGGAAAATGGCGGGTCGCTCCGGGCCTGCGCACCAGCGCCGAAGTATCGCGCACCACCAGCTCGTTCGACTGGGTCAATCCCATCCTGGACACCAATCTGAACGTCGACAAGGTGCATATCAAGACCAACGTCGATGGCGGCGCCTTCGCCCAGTACCAGGGCGCGGCCTTGAACGATCCGAGCAAGATCTACCTGTTCCAGTTCTTCGACCGCTATGGCCATGACCGCGGCAGCTCCACCGACTGGCGTGCGGACGCGACTTACACGCCGGAGTCGGAAGGCTTGTTCAAGGAGTTCAATATCGGTGTGCGTGGCAGCGAACGCCGCGCCGACTCGATCAAGTCGCTGGAAGGCAGCGTGGGCGCCATTCCCGGCGTGACGATGGGCAGCATTCCGGGCCTGTCGTGCACCACCCAGCCGTTCTCGGTCAACTATGGCACGCCGAAGTGGAGCACCCCTTGCGCCGGCTTCATGATCGACCAGACCGGCGTGGTGCGCAAGGCCGTCACCGGCAGTTCGGCCGCCAAGGCCCTGGATCCGGCCTCCTTCTTCCAGGACAAGGAGCAGAATATCGCCGTCTACGGCAAAGCCAAGATCGGCTTCGACATGGGTGGCATCCCGGTCGACGGTGTGTTTGGCGTGCGGGTGACCAAGACCGACGCGGATCTGCTGGCCAACAACAACATCGTGACCTCCACTGGCCTGGTGTATGTCCCGGTCAGCAAGTCCAACTCCAACACCGACGTGCTGCCGAGCGCGAACATCAAGGTCACGCTGCGGCCCGACCTGCTGGCCCGCTTTGCCTATGCCAAGACGCTGACCCGTCCCGACTTCGCTGCGCTCAATCCAGCCACCGCCTACGTCAACTCGAACGGCACCACCACGCTGGCCACGGCGTCGGGCGGCAATCCGGACCTGAAGCCGGTCACCGCGCAGAACTTCGACGGCACGCTGGAATGGTACTTCGCCCCGACCGGCTACGTCAGCGGTACGCTGTTCCGCCATAACTTCGACGGCTACATCATGGGTAAGGGCGTGCAGGAGACCTTCCAGGGCGTGAACTACCTGACCACCCGTCCGTTCAATACCGACAAGGGCCACCTGCAAGGCCTGGAGCTGGCCTACCAGCAGTTCTACGATGGCCTGCCAGGATGGTTGAATGGCTTCGGTCTGCAGGCCAACGTCACCTTCTCCCAGGGCGGCGCGACGTCGTCGGCGGTGCCGGGACTGGAAGACAAGCCGTTCGCCGGCATGTCCAAGCTGTCCTATAACATCGTCGGACTGTATGAAAAGCAGGGGTGGTCCGCGCGCCTGGCGTATAACTGGCGCTCCAAGTTCACCCAGCTGTATGGCGACACCCCGGATCCAGCGCACCTGGCCGGCAAGGACCTGATCGCGGCGGCGATGTCGACGCTGGACGGCTCGCTGAGCTACAAGATCACGCCGCAGCTGTCGGTCAACCTGACCGGCACCAACCTGCTGAACTTCAAGTATCAGGACTACTGGCAGGACCCGGTGGTCTTCCCACGCGATACCCGTCGCTATGACCGCACCGTGGGCTTGTCGCTGAGCTGGAAGAACTAAGGCAGCTGCTTAAAACCGCCACGTCCCCGCCCTTGCGGGGATGTGGCATTGAGAGGTAATCGATGTCGAATCAAAAGTCGAATCAAAAGTTGTCGCTGTTGGAAAAAGTAGGCTTCGGCGCCGGCGACATGGCGCTGAACGTGGTGATCTCGTCGATGATGTTGATCATCACGTTCTTCTACACCGATATCTACGGCCTGAAAACCTCGGACCTGGCCTTGCTGTTCGTCGCCGTCAAATTCATCGGCGCCTTGTCCGACCTGGTGATGGGCCAGATCACCGACCGCTACGACAGTCCGCGCATGGGCCGCTACCGTCCATACCTGCTGTTCCTGGCGATCCCCTACGGCGTCAGCGTGTTCTTCGTCTTCACCACGCCCGACTGGGCCTACAGCGCAAAGCTGATCTGGGCTTATTCCACCTACATCATCATGACGGTGATGACTTCCGGCGTCGGCATCGCCTACATCTCGCTGCCCAGCAGCCTGACCGACGATCCGCAGCAGCGCCTGTCGGCCAACGGCTACCGCCTGTTCTTCGCCAAGATCGGCGCCTTCATGGTGACGGTGGTGGTGCCCATCCTGTCGGAACGCTGGGGCGGCGGCAGCGCGGCTGTCGGCTACCAGGCCGCGATGGCGGTGATGGCGGTGATCGGCATCGCGCTGTTCCTGTTCTGCTTTTTCACCACCACCGAGCGCGTGCGCCACGTGGTGCAGCGGCAATCGCTGCCGGCGCAGCTGAAGGTGCTGCTGAAAAACGACCAGTGGCTGATCCTGTGCGGCGTCTGCGTGACCGGCACCATCGGCTACGTGGTGCGCGCCTCGGCGGCGATCTACTATGCCAAGTACTACCTGGGCGGCGACACCGCCACCGTCGCCACCTTCCTGTCGATCGGCGTGGTGGCGGCCATCCTGTCGATGATCGCCTCGACCTGGATCACCAAGTTCTATTGCAAGGTCAAGCTGTTCCGCTGGACCCAGATCGGCGTCGGCGTCATCAGCGCCGTGATCTACTTCGCCGTCAAGCCGGGCGACGTGATGCTGGCCTTTGTGCTGTACTTCCTGCTGTCCTTCGTGGTGGACCTGCATGCGCCGGTGTTCTGGTCGGCCATCGCCGAGACCATCGACTACGGCCAGGTCAAGACCGGCAAGCGCGTGTCGGGCTTCGCCTTCGGCGGCATTTCGGTGTGCCAGAAGGCCGGCATGGGCATCGCCGGCGCGCTGGTCGGCGTGTTGCTGACCTATTTTGAATATCAGCCGAACCACGAGCAGACCGCCTTCGCGCTGCACGGCATCGTGCTGATGGTGACGCTGATACCGGGCTTCTTCCATACGGTGATGGGCCTGTTGATGTTCAAATACCGCGTCACCGACGAGTACTACACGGAAGTGAAGAAACAGATGGGAGCCCAATCCTATGTGGCAGTCTAATTTTTTGGAAGCAGAGATGGAAAGCAACGACGTATTGCAGCCGCTGATCGAACAGCGCGCCGATCCTTTTATCATCCGTCACAGCGACGGCTATTACTATTTCACCGCCTCGGTGCCGCAGTACGACCGCATCGAACTGCGCCGGGCGAAAACCATCGCCGGCCTGGCGGATGCGGAGAAGGTCGACGTCTGGCACAAGCCGGATACGGGCCCCTACAGCGAACTGGTTTGGGCGCCGGAGCTCCATTTCAACGACGGCGCCTGGTATGTGTACTTCGCCGCCGCGCCCAGCCGCGAGATCAAGCACAAGCTTTTCCAGCACCGCATGTACGCGATCCGCAACGCCAACGCCACCCCCCTGGAAGGCGAGTGGGAGTTCATGGGGCAGGTCGACACCGGCATCGACACCTTCTGCCTGGACGCCACCACCTTCACCCACAAGGGCCAACTGTACTACCTGTGGGCGCAGAAGGATGTCGCCATCGAGGGCAATTCCAACCTCTACATCGCGCCGATGAAGACGCCGTGGCAGCTGGGCGGCCCGCCGGTCATGCTGAGCAAACCGGAGTTCGACTGGGAGATACGCGGCTTCTGGGTCAACGAAGGTCCGTCGGTGCTGAAGAAGAACGGCAAGATCTTCATCAGCTATTCGGCCAGCGCCACCGACGAAAACTACGCCATGGGCCTGCTGTGGGCGAACGAAGACGCGGACCTGCTGGACCCGGCGTCGTGGACCAAAAACCCACAACCGGTGCTGCAAACCTGCTTCGAACACGGGGTCTACGGACCCGGCCATAACAGTTTTACCGTCGGCGATGATGGCGAAACCGTCATGTTGGTTTATCATGCACGCACCTACACCGAGATCATCGGCGACCCGCTGTGGAATCCGGACCGTCACACTTATGTCAAACCGCTGAAATGGGACGGGCAGGGTATGCCTGTATTCGGAAAACCGTCGATGGCTTAATGTCGTCACTCCCGCGTGCGCGGGAACCCATAGAACACATGCGGCGGCCGGCTCGGATAATTTTCCGCCGGCCGTCGTGCATTTGAAAGTCCAGAATGTCGCAAGCAACCATCACAGAATCTTCCTTCGGCCACCTGCCGGACGGCCGTGAGGCCACGCTTTTCACCCTGACCAACGCCAACGGCATGATCGCCAAAATCAGCAATTTGGGCGGCGTGATCGCCGAGCTGCACGCGCCGGACCGCGACGGCGCCATGGCCGATGTGGCGCTCGGCTTCGACAACCTGGCCGACTACCTCGGCGAATCGCATTACTTCGGCGCGCTGATCGGCCGCTACGGCAACCGCATCGCCGACGGCCGCTTCACGCTCGACGGCGAGGCATATCAGCTCGACGTCAACAACGGCGCCAATCACCTGCACGGCGGCAGCGAAGGCTTTCACCGCCGGCTGTGGGATGCCGAAACCTTCGCCACGCCCAAGTCGGCGGGCCTGATCCTGAGCTACCTGAGCGCGGACGGCGAGCAGGGCTACCCGGGCAACCTGGAAGTGACCGTCATCTACGAACTGCGCAACGATAACGAATTGCGTATCGCTTTCCACGCCATCACCGACAAAGCGACGCCGGTCAACCTGACCAACCACGCGTATTTCAACCTGGCCGGCAAGGGCGACATCCTGTCGCACGAGCTGACGATACCGGCCGATGCCTACACGCCGGTCGACGGCGGCTTGATCCCGACCGGCGAGCTGGCGCCGGTGGCCGGCACGCCGTTCGACTTCCGCGCGCCGCAAGCCATCGGCGCCCGCATCGCGCAGGAGGATGGGCAGCTGCGCCACGGTTCGGGCTACGACCACAACTTCGTGTTGAGTAAATCGCAGTCCGGCGCGCTGGAGGTGGTGGCGCGGGTGGTTGATCCGGCGTCCGGCCGGATGCTGGAAGTGCTGTCGCAGGAGCCGGGGGTACAGTTCTACAGTGGCAACTTCCTGCATGACGGCATGCGCGGAAAAGGCCGCATCTACGGCCATCGCAGCGGCTTCTGCCTCGAACCGCAGCACTACCCGGACTCGCCGAACCAGCCCGGCTTCCCGTCGACGATCCTGCGTCCCGGCGAGGAATACACGACGGTGATGGCCTACCGCCTCGGCGTCGCCGACTGATATCGATTTGGGTATCGAAGTCGAATAATAATTTATTGGAAAGATATCTCACTACAACTTAGTATGCCTTATCGATGCGGGGGCATGACATCCACGTCCCCGCACAAGAACATACTGAGGAGATATTCATGTCTGAAAATGACAAAAAGGTGAAGCTGCGCTCAGCCGAGTGGTTCGGCACCCAGGACAAAAACGGTTTCATGTACCGCAGCTGGATGAAGAACCAGGGCATCCCTGATCATGAATTTCAGGGCAAACCCATCATCGGCATCTGCAACACCTGGTCGGAACTGACTCCTTGCAATGCGCATTTCCGCAAGCTGGCGGAACACGTCAAGCGCGGCATCCTCGAAGCCGGCGGCTTCCCGGTCGAGTTCCCGGTTTTCTCCAACGGCGAATCGAACCTGCGTCCCACCGCCATGCTGACCCGCAACCTGGCCAGCATGGACGTCGAAGAATCCATCCGCGGCAATCCGATGGACGGCGTCGTGCTGCTGGTCGGCTGCGACAAGACCACGCCGGCGCTGCTGATGGGAGCGGCCTCCGTCGACATCCCGACCATCGTCGTCAGCGGCGGCCCCATGCTGAACGGTAAGCTGAACGGCAAGAACATCGGTTCCGGCACCGCCGTGTGGCAGCTGCACGAGCAGGTCAAGGCCGGCGAAATCACCATGCACGAATTCATGTCGGCCGAATCGGGCCACTCCCGCTCCGCCGGCACCTGCAACACCATGGGCACCGCCTCGACGATGGCCTGCATGGCCGAAGCGCTGGGCACCACGCTGCCGCACAACGCCGCCATCCCCGCCGTCGATTCGCGCCGCTACATCCTGGCGCACATGTCCGGCATCCGCATCGTCGAGATGGTGAAGGAAGGCCTGAACCTGTCGAAGATCCTCAAGCGCGAGAATTTTGAAAACGCGATCCGCGTCAACGCCGCTATCGGCGGTTCGACCAACGCCGTGATCCACCTGAAGGCCATCGCCGGCCGCATCGGCGTCGACCTGGAGCTGGAAGACTGGACCCGTGTCGGCCGCGGCACGCCGACCATCGTCGACCTGCTGCCGTCGGGCCGCTTCCTGATGGAAGAGTTCTACTACGCCGGCGGCCTGCCCGGCGCGATCCGCCGCATGGGGGAGGGCAATTTCGTGCCGCATCCGGATGCGCTGACGGTCAACGGCAAGAGCCTGTGGGAGAACTGCAAGGACGCGCCGATCTACGATGACGAGGTGATACGTCCGCTGGAGAATCCGCTGCTCAAGGATGGCGGCATCTGCATCCTGCGCGGCAACCTGGCGCCGCGCGGCGCCGTGCTGAAACCGTCGGCCGCTACGCCGGAGCTGATGCAGCATCGCGGCCGCGCCGTGGTGTTCGAGGACTTCGAGCACTACAAGAGCCGCATCGTCGATCCGGACCTGGACGTCGAGGCCAGCTCGATACTGGTAATGAAGAACTGCGGCCCGAAAGGTTATCCGGGCATGGCCGAAGTAGGGAATATGGGATTGCCGCCGAAACTGCTGGCGGCCGGCGTGAAGGACATGGTCCGCATCTCGGATGCGCGCATGAGCGGTACCGCCTACGGCACCGTGGTGCTGCACGTGGCGCCGGAAGCGATGGCCGGCGGCCCGCTGGGCATCGTCAAGGACGGCGACTGGATCACGCTCGACTGCGCCGGCGGCCTGCTGAACCTGGAGATTTCGGAAGCGGAGATGGCCGAGCGCCAGGCTGCCCGCGTCATCGGCAGCGCGCCGGGGCCGAAGACCGGCTACCAGAAGCTGTACATCGAACACGTGCTGCAGGCCGACGAGGGCTGCGACTTCGATTTCCTGGTCGGTAATCGTGGCTCGGCCGTGCCTCGCCATTCGCATTAATAAAAATACGGAGACATTATGCTGCTCGTACAATTCAAGAATGAACAAGGCGCGCGCCAGATCGGCGTGCTGGAACAGAACACCATCCGCGTCATCGAAGGCTACGATACGACCTACGCCCTGGCGCAGGCGGCGATACGCCAGTCCGTCGGCCTGGCCGACCTGGTCGCCAAGTCTGTCGGCGACGGCGTGCAGGCGTTCGACGCCGTCGCCGCCGCCGGCCGCCTGCTGCCGCCGCTGGATCACAGCGACGACGCGCACTGCTTCGTCACCGGCACCGGCCTGACCCACCTGGGCAGCGCCGATACCCGCGACTCCATGCACAAGAAAATCGGCGGCGACGTCGAGTCGCTCAGCGATTCGATGAAAATGTTCCGCCTTGGCGTCGAAGGCGGCAAGCCGGCCGCCGGCCAGGCAGGCGTGCAGCCGGAATGGTTCTACAAGGGCGACGGCTCCATCGTGGCCGCCAGCGGCCAGCCACTGAGCATGCCCGACTTCGCGCTGGACGGCGGCGAAGAGCCGGAAGTGGCCGGCCTGTATGTGATCGGCGACGACGGTCAGCCTTACCGCGTCGGCTACGCCATCGGCAACGAGTTCTCGGACCACGTGACCGAGCGCCAGAACTACCTGTATCTCGCCCACTCGAAACTGCGCGCCTGCGGCGTCGGCCCCGCGCTGCTGGTCGGCGAGGCGCCGGCGCACATCGAGGGCACATCGCGCATCTACGACGTTGAAGGCAAGGTACGCTGGGAGAAGGCTTTCTTCAGCGGCGAGCAGAATATGTCGCACACCATCGCCAACCTGGAGCATCACCACTTCAAGTACCCGCTGTTCAAGCGTCCCGGCGACGTGCATATCCACTTCTTCGGCACCGCCACGTTGAGCGTGGCCGACAACATCGTCGTCAAGCCAGGCGAAACGTTTGAAATCGACGCGCCGCAATTCGGCCCGGCCCTGCGCAACACGCTGACTGTCTATAAAACCGAAATCGCGAAAGTGAAAACATTATGATCATTACCGGCGAAGCACTGATCGGCGGCCACGCCGTCAAAGGTACCGGCGGCGCCATCCGCGCCTGGAATCCCACTACGCAGCAGTCGATGGAGCCGGAATTTCACGCTGTCGATGTCGGGCAGATCGACCAGGCCTGCCGCGCGGCAGACGCCGCATTCGACACCTTCCGCGCGCTGAGCGACGAGCAGCGCGCCGTTTTCCTGGAAACCATCGCCGAACAGATCATGGCGCTGGGCGATGTGCTGGTCGAACGCGTGATGGCCGAAAGCGGCCTGCCGCGTCCTCGCATCGAAGGTGAGCGCGGCCGCACCGTCGGCCAGCTGAAACTGTTTGCCAACCTGCTGCGCGAAGGCTCGTGGAACGATGTCCGTATCGACAAGGCGTTGCCGGAACGGACGCCGCCGCGTCCCGACCTGCGCATGCGCATGATCGGCCTCGGTCCGGTGGCGGTTTTCGCGGCCAGTAACTTCCCGTTGGCGTTTTCTGTGGCCGGCGGCGACACCGCGTCGGCCCTGGCTGCCGGCTGCCCGGTGGTGCTGAAGGCGCACTCCGCGCATCCCGGCACGTCCGAACTGGTGGGCCGCGCCATCGTCAAGGCGGTGGAGCTGTGCGGCCTTCCGGCCGGCGTGTTCTCGCTGTTGACCGGCAGCGGCAACGGCATCGGCCAGGAGCTGGTGCGTCATCCATCGATCAAGGCGGTCGGCTTCACCGGCTCGCGCAGCGGCGGTGTCGCGCTGATGGCGGTGGCTGCGGCGCGTCCGGTACCGATTCCCGTCTATGCGGAAATGAGCTCGATCAATCCGGTGTTCCTGATGCCTGCGGCGCTGGCTGCGCGTGCCGAGGAAATCGGCGCGGGCTTCGCCGGCTCGCTGGTCCTGGGCGTGGGGCAGATGTGCACCAATCCCGGCCTGGTGATCGGCGTCGCCGGTCCCGATCTGGATCGCTTCGCCAACGCCGCCGCGCAAGCGCTGGCCGGCGGCGCGGCGTGCGCGATGCTGTCGCCGGGGATCGCCGGCAGCTTCCAGCGCGGTATTACGCAACTGGCCGAGCATGCGGACGTGAAGACGCTGGCGCTGGCGCCGCAGGCCGAAGGCAAGGGCGCTCCGGCGCTGTTCGTCACCAGCGGCGCGGCGTTCCTGTCGCAGCATGCGCTGTCTGAAGAGGTGTTCGGTCCGGCCTCGCTGGTCGTGGCATGCAAGGATATGGCGGAACTGCGCCATATCGCCGAGAGCCTGGAAGGCCAGCTGACCGCCACGCTGCAGCTGGACGATGCGGATCTCGACGCCGCCCATGCGCTGCTGCCGGTACTGGAACGCAAGGCCGGCCGCATCCTGGCCAACGGCTTCCCGACCGGCGTGGAAGTCTGCAGCGCGATGGTGCACGGCGGCCCGTTCCCGTCGACGTCCGACGGCCGCAGCACGTCCGTGGGTACGGGCGCCATCGTGCGCTTCCTGCGTCCTGTGTGCTACCAGAACCTGTCGCAGGCACTGCTGCCGGAAGTCTTGCGCGACAACGGCGGCACCGCGTGGCGCCGCCGCGAAGGCGAGCTGACTCGCGACTAGCACAGTATCGAGGAATCCCCGCGATGACGGGGACCTCGCCATAATAAAAACGGAGACTGTATGACCCAATTGGCTAAGTTCGCCAGCCTGCGCGGCAAGCGCGTATTCATCACCGGTGGCGGCACCGGCATCGGCGAAGCGATGGTGATTTCCTTCGCGGAGCAGGGCGCGCAAGTCGCCTTTGTCGACATCGCCCGCGACGCCAGCCTGGCGCTGACGCGTCGCGTGAAGGAAGCCGGCTATCCCGAGCCGCTGTTTCGCCAGTGCGACATCACCAACATCCCCGCGCTGCAGGCGACCATGGTCGAGATGGCGACGCTGGTCGGCGACTTCGACATCCTCGTCAACAACGCAGCCAACGACCAGCGCCACGAGACAGCTGAAGTCACCCTGGAATACTGGAACGAGCGCATCGCCATCAACCAGCGTCCGATGTTCTTCACTTGCCAGGCTGTCCTGGAAGGCATGAAGAAAAAAGGCGCCGGCTCGATCATCAATGTCGGCTCGATTTCGTGGCACGTCAAGAATGCGGGCTACCCGGTGTACGCCACGTCGAAGGCGGCGGTGCATGGCCTGACGCGCGGCCTGGCCCGGGAGTTCGGAGAGCACGGCATCCGCGTCAACACGGTCACGCCGGGTTGGGTGATGACGCAGCGCCAGATCGACCTGTGGCTGGACGACGCGGGCGAGCAGGACATCAAACGCAACCAGTGCCTGCCGACCAAGCTGATGCCGCAGCACGTTGCCTCGATGATCCTGTTCCTGGCCGCTGAAGATGGTGCCATGTGCACCGCTCAAGAGTTTATCGTCGATGGGGGATGGGTATGAATACAACCAGCTATGCGGCAATAATCATGGCGGCCGTGTCGGCAGGCGCCGCCGCGTCTCCCTCCGCGCTGACCAGCCCGGACCGCCACATCGCCGTCAAGCTGCAATCCACCGCCGCCGGCACGCTGGCCTACACGATCACGCGTGACGGCAAGCCGGTATTGCTGGCTTCCGATCTCGGCCTGCAGTTGCAGGGCGCGGACCTGGCCAGCGGTTTGAAAATCACCGGGACCAGCAAGGCGCATGCCGTCAGCGATCATTACCAGATGGCTGTCGGCAAGCGGCGCGACATCACCTACCGCGCCAACGAACAGACCTATTCGGTACAGAACGCGCAGAAGCAGAAGATGGACATCGTCTTCCGCGTGTCGAACGATGGCGTCGCCTTCCGCTATGTGGTCGCCGATACATCGCTGCCGCACAAAAAACTGATCCAGGAGCGCACCACGTTCGCGCTGCCGTCCGAAGCCAAGGCCTGGATGCAGCCGATCGCAGTCGCGCAAACCGGTTGGGGCAGGACTAATCCGTCATACGAAGAGCACTATCTGATGGACGTCCCGGTCGGCACGCCATCGCCTTCGCCCGCAGGGTGGGTGTTCCCGGCGCTGTTCAAATCCGGCGTCAACTGGGTGGCGATCTCCGAAGCCGGCATGGATGGCAGCTTCCAGGCTTCCCGCCTGGCGCCGCAATCCGTCGGCGGAAAATACAGCATTGGCAATCCGATGGCCGAGGAGGTCTACACCGACGGCCGCCTGATGGCCGAAGTCGAAGGCACGCTCACCACGCCGTGGCGCCTGTTGGCACTGGGTTCCTTGCAGACGGTGACCGGTTCCACGCTCGGCACCGACCTTGCCGCTCCAGCCATCGCTTTCGATAAATCGCTGGTCAAGCCCGGCCATGCGTCGTGGAGCTGGGCGCTGATGAAGGACGATGCCACCGTCTACGACGTCCAGAAAAAGTTCATCGACTACGCCGCCGACATGCATTGGGATTACACCCTGATCGATGCCGACTGGGACCGTAAGATCGGCTACGAAAAGGTCAAGGAACTGGTCGACTACGCCGCCACCAGGAACGTCGGCATTCTGCTGTGGTACAACTCGTCCGGCCCATGGAACTCCACCGAGTATTCGCCGAAAAGCAAGCTGCTGACCCACGAACAGCGCGTCGCCGAATTCAAGCGCCTGCATGACATGGGCGTCAAGGGTGTCAAGATCGACTTCTTCAACGGCGATGCCCAGTCGATGATCGCCTACTACGTCGCCATCCTGCGCGATGCGGCCGACGCCGGACTGCTGGTCAACTTCCACGGTGCCACGCTGCCGCGCGGCTGGACCCGCACCTGGCCCAACCTGATGACGATGGAAGCCGTGCGCGGCATGGAGTTCACCACCTTCGAGCAGGCCGACGAAGACAAGATGCCGACCCACGCCGCCATGCTGCCGTTCGCTCGCAACCTGTTCGATCCGATGGACTTCACGCCGATGGTCTTCGGCGACATCCCGAAGATCAAGCGTACTTCCAGCAACGGCTTCGAGCTGGCCACGTCGGTGTTGTACATCTCGGGCATCCAGCACTTCGCCGAGATCCCCGAAGGCATGGCTACCGTGCCGGCCTACGTGAAGAGCTTCCTGCAGGAGCTGCCGCGCAGCTGGGACGACAGCCGCCTGGTCGACGGCTATCCGGGCCAATACGCCGTCGTCGCGCGCCGCTCGGGCGACAGCTGGTACATCTCCGGCATCAACGCCACCGAGTCCGACAAGACGCTGACGCTGGACTTGTCCTTTGCCGGAGCCAAACAGGGAACGATCATCGCCGACGGCGATGGCGAACGCAGTTTCAGCCAGCGCGATATCGCCGCAGGCAAGAAAGTAGCAGTAACGATCAAACCGCACGGCGGATTCGTCATAAAACTATAAACAGGAGATAGACTATGAACCAAATTAAACGCGGCGTATTCGCCTTGTGCCTGCTGGCTTCCGGCGGCGCCTTCGCGGCCGACACGATCGGTCTCACCATCGACGCCGGCAAGCCCGGTGCGGTCATCAACAAGGATGTCTACGGCCAGTTCGCCGAGCACCTGGGTACCGGCATCTACGAAGGCATGTGGGTCGGTCCAAAATCGAAGATCCCCAACACCAAGGGCTGGCGCAACGACGTGGTCGGCGCGCTGAAGGCGATGCACGTGCCGCTGGTGCGCTGGCCGGGCGGCTGCTTCGCCGACGAGTATCACTGGAAGGACGGCGTCGGCCCGCGCGAGAAGCGCCCGGTCAAGGTCAACACCAATTGGGGCGGCGTGGCGGAGTCCAATGCCGTCGGTACGCACGAGTTCTTCGACCTGGTCGACCTGCTGGGCGCTGACGCCTACGTCAACGGCAACCTTGGTTCCGGCAGCGTCCAGGAGATGTCGGAGTGGATCGAGTACATGACGTCCGACAGCAAGTCCACGCTGGCCGAGCTGCGCCGCAAGAACGGCCATGAGAAACCATTCAAGGTCGCCTATTTCGCCGTCGGTAACGAGGCGTGGGGCTGCGGCGGCAATATGACGCCGGAGCACTACGCGGACCTGTACAAGAACGTCGAGACGTTCCTGAAGGCGCCGTCGTCCAGCCGTCCGAAGCTGATCGCCAGCGGCGGCAACGACAGCGATACCAGCTGGTCCGATGTGCTGAGCAAGCAGCTCAAGCGCCAGACCGACGGCATCAGCTTCCACTACTACACCATCCCGACCGGGAAGTGGGAAGTGAAGGGCGCGGCAACCGGATTCCCTGAAAAAGAATGGCTGTCCACGCTGAGCGCCACACTGCGCATGGATGACCACATCCGAAAAAATGCCGCGGTGATGGACAAGAACGATCCGGAGAAAAAACTGGGCCTGTTCGTCGATGAATGGGGCACCTGGTACGACGTGGAGAAGGGCACCAACGCCGGCTTCCTGTTTCAGCAGAATACCCTGCGCGATGCGGTTGTTGCAGCGCTTAACTTCAACATCTTCCATGCCCACGCAGACCGGGTGCGCATGACCAATATCGCGCAGATGGTCAATGTGCTGCAGTCGATGATCATCACCGACAAGGACAAGATGGTGCTGACGCCGACCTATCACGCCTTTGAAATGTATGCGCCGTTCCAGGGCGCGACCACGCTGCCGCTGACGCTGTCGAACAATCCGCAGTACACCGTGGATGGTGCCGGCATTCCCGAGATCAGCGCATCGGCCGCACGCGGCGCGGATGGCAAGCTGTATCTGGCGCTGGTGAACACCAATCCAGGACAGGCTGCCGACGTGGCGGTCAATATTCCGGGCCAGACGATCAAGGCATTGAAGGGCCGCGTGCTGACTGCCGCTGCGATGGATGCGCATAATACTTTCCAATCGCCGCAAGCAGTGAAACCTGCGCCATTCACCGCCACCGGCGTCGATGGCAAGGTGACGGTGAAGATTCCTGCCAAGGCTGTGATCGTGGTGGCGGTGGAGTGAGGGCATGACGGTGCACGATATTTCCCTGTCGCGCCGTAAGGCCATCGCCGGTGGCGTGGCCATGCTGCTGGCTGGTTGCGGCGGTGGAGGAGGCGGCGGCAATCCAGTTGCCGCAACTCCGACGCCTACGCCTACGCCAACACCTACGCCAACACCCACACCGACGCCAACGCCGACGCCGACGCCGACGCCGACCACCATCACGTTCGCCGACGCCTCGGTCCACGATCCCGCCCTGATCAAGGTGGACGGTACCTACTACGTCTTCGGCTCGCACCTGGCCGCGGCCAAGTCGACGGACCTGATGAACTGGACCAAGTTCGCCGACGGCGTCAACGCCACCAATCCGTTGTTCAATAACGTGGTGACCTCGCTGGCCGACACCTTCACCTGGGCGCAGGTCACCGACCTGTGGGCGCCGGATGTGGTCAAGCTGGGCGACGGAAAGTTCTACTTCTACTACAACGCCTGCAAAGGCGACTCGCCCCGTTCGGCGCTGGGCGTGGCTGTGGCGGACAAGGTGGAAGGCCCGTACGTCAACAAGCAGATCATGCTCAAATCCGGCATGTGGGGCCTGGTCAGCGAAGACGGCGTGAACGTCTACGACGCGCTGACGATGCCGAACGTGGTCGACCCGAACACCTTCTTCGACAAGGATGGCAAGCTGTGGATGATCTACGGCTCCTATTCCGGCGGCATCTTCATCCTGGCGATGGATCCGGCGACCGGCCTGCAGAAGCCCGGCCAGGGCTACGGCAAGCACCTGATGGGCGGGAACCATAGCCGCATCGAAGGCGCGTACGTGATGTACAGCCCGCAGTCGAAGTACTACTACCTGTTCACGTCCTTCGGCGGATTGGACGCCAATGGCGCCTACAACATGCGCGTGGCCCGCTCGCTGAACCCGGACGGTCCGTATGTGGACGCCAAGGGCAACGACATGGCCAACGTCAAGGCCAATCCCGCGCTGCCGCTGTTCGACGACGCCAGCATCGCGCCGTTCGGCCAGAAGATCATGGGCAACTACCAGTTCGCGCTGGCCGACGGGGAATCGGGCACGCCGCTGGGCTATGTATCGCCGGGCCATAATTCGGCCTATTACGAAGCGTCCACGGGCCAGTACTTCCTGGTGTTCCATACCCGTTTCCCCGGAACCGGCGAGCTGCATCAGATCCGCGTGCACGAGATGTTCATCAACGAGGATGGCTGGATCGTTGTGGCGCCGCTCCGCTACGCGCCGCTGAGCAAGAACTCGACGCCGTTGGCGGCCGAGGTGACGGCGGCCGATGCGGCCGGCTCGTACAAGATGATCAACCACGGCAAGGATATTACGACGGCCATCAAGTCTTCGCAGGCCATCAAGCTGGCGGCCGACGGTACCGTGTCGGGTGCGGCAACCGGCACGTGGAAGCATAACGGCGCCAACAAGATTACGATTGCGCTGGGCGCTACCGGTACTTTCAATGGCGTGCTGTCGCGCCAGTGGAATACCAACGCCAGCGCCTTCGTGGTGACGTGGACCGCGCAGTCGGTTGACGGCGTGTCGATCTGGGGCGCGCGCACAGGGAGTTGAGATGAAGTCTGTTGTATTTGCATTGGGGCTGGCGGCGCTTTCCGCGCTTCCCGCCTGCGCCGCCAAGGAAGTCAGCGTCCATGATCCTGTCATGGCGAAGGAGGGCGATACCTGGTACGTGTTCAGCACCGGACCGGGTATCACGTTCTACAGTTCGAAAAACATGAAGGACTGGACACCCGAAGGCCGCATCTTCAAGGACCAGCCGGTGTGGGCCAAGAGTGTGGCGCCTGGCTTCGACGGCCATGTCTGGGCGCCGGATGTGCATTTCCATAACGGGAAATACTATTTGTACTATTCCGTTTCAGGCTTCGGCAAGAATGCCTCGGGCATCGGAGTCACCGTCAACAAGACGCTGAACCCGCGCTCGCCCGACTATCGCTGGGAAGACAAGGGCCTGCTGCTGCAATCCGTACCGTCGCGAGACGATTGGAATGCCATCGATCCGAATGTCGTCGAAGATGACAAAGGCGAGGCCTGGCTTGCCTTCGGCTCGTTCTGGAGCGGATTGAAGCTGGCGAAGTTGAACCCGGATTGGACCGGCCTGGCCGCACCGCAGGAATGGCAGGCAATCGCCAGCCGCCTGCGCGTGCCATCCGTGGGCGGCAAGGTGTCCGCGCCGGACGAGATCGAGGCGCCGTTCATCTTCAAGAAAGGCGGCTACTACTATCTCTTCGCTTCGTTCGGTCTGTGCTGCCAGAAATCCAACAGCACCTATCACGTGGTTGTCGGTAGGGCCAGGAACGTCACCGGTCCTTACCTGGACAAGGACGGGGTGGACATGTTGAAGGGCGGCGGTTCCACGGTGATCGCCGGCGACAAGGACTGGAAAGCGCTGGGTCACAACGGCGCCTACACCATCGACGGCAGGGACTACATGGTGCTGCACGCCTACGAGACCGCGGACGACTATCTGCAGAAGCTGAAGATCATGGAGATGAAGTGGGACGCCAGCGGTTGGCCGGTGGTCGATCCCGCGGATCTCAACAAGTATCGCAGCAACCAGCTGCCATCGCCATGAAGATATTGCGCAGCCTCGCTGCCGCCGTTGCCATCGCGTTTGCCGCCGGCGCGGCGCCGGCGGCGCCGTTGCAGCTGTTTCCGCTCGCCGACGTGCGGCTGGGAGATAGTCCCTTCCTGGAAGCCCAGCGCACGGACCTGCATTACCTGCTTGAGATGGAGCCGGACCGGCTGCTGGCGCCATTCCTGCGCGAAGCCGGCCTGCCGCTGAAGCAGCCCAGCTACGGCAACTGGGAATCCAGCGGCCTTGACGGCCACCTTGGCGGCCACTATCTCTCGGCCCTCGCGCTGATGTACGCCTCGACCGGCGACGAGGAAGTCCTCAAGCGGCTGAACTACTTCGTCGCGGAACTCAAGCGCTGCCAGCAGAAGAACGGCAACGGCTACATCGGCGGCATCCCGGACGGCGGCGCTGCGTGGCAAGCCATCGCCAAGGGCGAACTCCATGCCGACAACTTCTCCGTCAACGGCAAATGGGTCCCGTGGTACAACCTGCACAAGGTCTACGCCGGCCTGCGCGACGCCTACACCTATACCGGCAACCAGGATGCCCGCGCCATGCTGATCGCGATGTCCGACTGGGCGCTGGAGCTGACCTCGCACCTGAGCGAAGAACAAATGCAGTCCATGCTGCGCAGTGAGCACGGCGGCATGAACGAGGTGCTGGCCGACGTCGCCCAGATGACCGGCCAGAAGAAATACATGGACCTGGCGATACGCTTCTCGCACCAGGCCATCCTGCGTCCGCTGGAAGAGGGCAAGGACCAGCTCACCGGGCTGCACGCCAACACGCAGATCCCCAAGGTGATCGGCTTCAAGCGCATCGGCGACATCACCGGCCGCCGCGACTGGCAGCAGGCGGCGCAATTCTTCTGGCAGACGGTGCACGATCACCGCACCGTCGCCATCGGCGGCAATAGCGTCAAGGAGCACTTCAACGACGACAAGGACTTCTCGCCGATGGTGGAAGAAGTCGAAGGTCCGGAAACCTGCAATACCTACAACATGCTCAAGCTCACCGAGCTGCTGTTCCTTGGCGATGCCAAAGGCAGCTACAGCGACTACTACGAGCGGGCGTTGTACAACCACATCCTCTCGTCGCAGCGGCCCGACAGCGGCGGCTTCGTCTACTTCACGCCGATGCGGCCGAACCACTACCGCGTCTACTCTCAGGTCGACAAGGCCATGTGGTGCTGCGTGGGCTCCGGCATCGAAAGCCATGCAAAGTACGGGGAGTTCATCTACGCGCATCGAGGCGACGATCTTTACGTGAACCTGTTCATTCCATCGACGCTGAACTGGCGCGAACAGGGCGTGACGATCACGCAAGCCAACCGCTTCCCCGACGAAGACACCAGCACGCTGGTGGTCAAGGGGAGCAAGGCGTTCACGATGAAGATCCGCTATCCCGAGTGGGTGGCGCGCGGCGCCTTGCGCATCACCGTCAACGGCAAGCCTGTGGCGGCCGACGCCGGCGCGGACCGCTACGTCAGCCTGCGCCGCCAATGGCGCGACGGCGACAAGGTCGAGATCCGCCTGCCGATGAAAACCCATCTGGAGCAGATGCCGGACAAGTCCAACTACTATGCGGTGCTGCACGGCCCTATCGTGCTGGCGGCGAAGACCGATCCGTTTGCAGGCGAAAAGCTGAACTTCTTCGCCGACGACTCGCGCATGGGCCATGTGGCGCAAGGCCAGGTATGCCCGATGGAGTCGGCGCCGATGCTGGTCAGCGATACCAAGGCTTTCATGGACCGCTTCAAGCCGGTGCCCGGCAGGCCGCTGACGTTCACTGCGCCGGGGCTGGTGCAGGGGAAGAATGTCGGCAGCGTGACCTTCATCCCGTTCTTCCGGCTGCACGATTCGCGCTACGTGGTCTACTGGCCGTATTCCACGCCGGCCAACCTGGCGTCCATGCAGGCCAAGGCCGCGCAGGACGAGGCGGAGCGCCTGGCATTGGATGCGCAGACGATAGATCAGGTGGCGCCGGGCGAGCAGCAGCCGGAGTCCGATCACTTCTTCAAAGGCGAGGGGGCCGACGCCGGCATCAGCAAGGGCCGTCACTGGCGCCATGCAAGCGGCTGGTTCAGCTACGAGCTGACCGACAAAAAGGCCGAAGCCCGCACGCTGCGGCTGACATATTCAACTTTGGATGCCGGACGCCATTTCGATATCTTTATCAACGACCGGTTGCTGGCCGAGGTTGCGCTGGATGGCGCCGCGCCGCAGGAAATCTACACCCGGGACTACGCCATTCCAGCGGCTATGCTGGGCGGCGGCAAGCTGGTGGTCAAATTTGTCGCCCGCCAGGGATCGAGGGCGGGCGGCTTGTACGGCTTGAGACTGCTGCGTTGATATCGAAATCGATATCGATATGATGGAAAATATCATTGGATAGATATTTCCCTTTCTCATAGTATATGAACCATAAAATATACAAATTCATTCGGAGACTTCGCTATGACATGTAATCGCAGAACCGTACTGGCCGCCGCGTTCTTGGCCGCTTTCACCGCCGTCACTCCCGTTTTTGCGGCCAAGCCGCTGGTGATCGGCTTTTCGCAGGTCGGCGCCGAAAGCGAGTGGCGCACCGCGAACACCGTTTCGATCAAGGACGCCGCCAAGAAGGACGGCATCATCCTCAAATTTGCGGACGCCCAGCAGAAGCAGGAAAACCAGGTCAAGGCGATCCGTTCCTTCATCGCCCAGCGCGTGGACGTGATCGCGTTTTCGCCGGTGGTGGAATCTGGTTGGGACACCGTGCTGCGCGAAGCCAAGGCCGCCAAAATTCCCGTCATCCTGACCGACCGCGCGGTCAACGTCAGCGATCCTTCGCTGTACGTGACCTTCATCGGTTCGGACTTCGTCGAGGAAGGCCGGCGCGCAGGCCGCTGGCTGCTCGATCGCGCGAAGAAGACGCCCGATGCCGTCATCAATATCGTCGAACTGCAAGGCACCGTCGGTTCGGCGCCGGCGCTGGACCGCAAGAAGGGCTTTGAAGAAGTCATCGCCACCAATCCGAAGCTGAAGGTGATCCGCTCGCAGACCGGCGACTTCACCCGCGCCAAGGGCAAGGAAGTGATGGAAGCCTTCCTCAAGGCCGAAGGCAAGAAGATCAACGTTCTGTACGCGCATAATGACGACATGGCCATCGGCGCGATCCAGGCGATCGAGGAAGCCGGCATGAAGCCTGGCAAGGACATCGTGGTGATTTCGATCGACGGCGTCAAGGGCGCCTTCGAGGCGATGATCGCCGGGAAGCTGAACGTGACGGTGGAATGCAGCCCGCTGCTCGGCCCTCAGCTGATGCAGATCGCGCGCGATGTGGTGGCCAACAAGCCTGTGCCAAAGCGCATTACGACCCAAGAGAGCGTGTTCCCGGCTGAAGTCGCGGCCAAGGAATTCCCGAACCGTAAATACTGATCCGATGAGTACTTTATCTTCGCCGGTCCTTGAGCTGCGGGGGATCAGCAAGTCTTTCCCCGGCGTGAAGGCTTTGAGCGGCGTGGCGCTGAACCTGTATCCGGGCGAGGTGCATACGCTGATGGGACAGAACGGCGCCGGCAAGTCGACCCTGATCAAGGTGCTGACCGGTGTGTACACGCCCGACGCGGGACAGATCCTGCTGGAAGGGACGCCGATACAGCCTGCTTCCACGCTGGAGGCTCAGAACCTGGGCATCAGCACCGTTTATCAGGAAGTGAATCTTTGCCCGAATCTGTCGGTGGCCGAGAATATTTTCATCGGCCGCTATCCGCGCAAACTGGGCCGCATCGACTGGCGCGGCATGCAACAGCAGGCCACATCGCTGCTGGAGCGGATGCAGATACGGATCGATGTGACGCAGCCGCTGGCGCGCTATCCGCTGGCGATTCAACAGATGGTGGCGATTTCGCGGGCATTGCTGGTGTCGGCCAAGGTGCTGATATTGGACGAGCCGACTTCCAGTCTCGACGAGAAGGAAGTGGAGCTGTTGTTCAGCGTCCTGCGTGGCCTGCGCGAGCAGGGCATGGCGATTCTGTTTGTGACGCACTTCCTGGACCAGACCTATGCGATCTCGGACCGCATCACGGTCATGCGCAACGGTGAGCGGGAAGGCGAGTACGCCTGCAGCGAGCTGTCGCGGCTTGAGCTGGTGAACAAGATGGTGGGCGTGCCAGCCGGCGATACGGCAGCAGAACCCGCAGCCGAACCAGCCGCCGCGGCTCCGTCGTCCGCCGCCGCGGCGCCGGCCGAGGCGACGTTGAAGCTGCCGGCCTTTCTCCGCGCGCTCGGGCTGGGACGCAAGGGTGCGCTGGCGCCGATGGATATCGAACTGCGTCAAGGCGAGCTGCTGGGCCTTGCCGGCCTGCTGGGCTCCGGCCGCACCGAGGCGGCACGCCTTCTGTTCGGCGCCGACCGCGCGGACAGCGGCACCATCTCCATCGACGGCAAAGACCACAACTTCAACTCCCCGCGCGACGCCATCGCCGCAGGCATCGGCTTCTGTTCGGAAGACCGCAAGCATGAAGGCGCCGTCCTGGAACTCTCTGTGCGCGAAAACCTGATCCTCGCCTTGCAGGCCCGCCTCGGCATCATGCGCGCCATCCCGATGAAGCGTCAGCAGCAGCTGGCCGAGGATTACGTCAAGGCGCTCGGCATCAAGACCGCCAGCATCGAGACCCCGATCGGCACGCTCTCCGGCGGCAACCAGCAAAAGGTACTGCTGGCGCGCTGGATGGCCACCGAGCCGAAAATGCTGATCCTGGACGAGCCGACGCG
The DNA here is from genome assembly GCF_047304105.1 of Duganella sp. Dugasp56. NCBI lineage: Bacteria > Pseudomonadati > Pseudomonadota > Betaproteobacteria > Burkholderiales > Oxalobacteraceae > Duganella > Duganella sp. Dugasp56. The sequence continues at coordinate 191,607 of NZ_JBGLYQ010000005.1, read as the reverse complement.
CGGCATCGACGTGCGCGCCAAGCAGGAGATCATGGACTATGTAACGGCCTTGTGCCGCAAAGGTATGGCGATATTATTCATTTCATCCGAGCTGCCGGAAGTATTGCGCTGCAGCGACCGCATCGTCGTCATGCGGGACCGCAAGGCCGGCGGCGAATATCCACGCGGTGCGCTGGACGAAACGTCGGTGCTGCATGTGATCGCGGCGGGAGACGCGCATGAATAACCTGTTCCGTCCCCTGGCCGCGTTGGCGGCCCTGCTGCTGATCGACCTGCTGCTAGTGCCGGGCTTCTTCCATCTCGAGATCAAGGACGGCCACCTGTACGGCAGCCTGATCGACATCGCCAACCGCGCGGCGCCTCTGGTGCTGGCCGCGTTGGGCATGACGCTGGTGATCGCCACGCGCGGCATCGATATCTCGGTCGGCGCGGTGGTCGCGATCAGCGGCACCGTGGCGGCCATGCTGATCGGCGGCACGATGGTGATGCAGAACGGCGTACCCGAATACGTCGCCAACACGCCGATGGTCTGGGCCTTGTGCGCGGCCATGGGGGCTGCGCTGCTGTGCGGCGCCTGGAACGGCCTGCTGGTGGCGGGACTGGGTCTGCAGCCCATCGTCGCGACGCTGATCCTGATGGTGGCGGGGCGCGGCCTGGCGCAGCTGCTGACGGACGGCCAGATCGTCACCGTCTACTACAAGCCGTTCTTCTTCCTGGGCAGCGGCTACCTGTTTGGACTGCCGTTCTCGCTGTTCATCGTGGCCGCCGTGTTCCTGGTCACCGCGCTGTTGATGCGCAAGACCGCGCTCGGCCTGTTCATCCAGGCGGTCGGCATCAATCCGGTGGCCGCCAGGCTGGCGGGCTTGAAGACGGCGGTGCTGATCTTCTTCGTCTACGTATTCTGCAGCGCCTGCGCCGGATTGGCAGGCCTGATGATCAGCGCGAATATCAAGAGCGCGGACGCCAACAACGCCGGCCTGTTGCTGGAGCTGGATGCGATCCTGGCGGTCACGCTGGGCGGCACCTCCCTCGCGGGCGGTAAATTCAGCCTGGCCGGCAGCGTGATCGGTGCGCTGATCATCCAGACGCTGACTTACACCATCTACTCGCTCGGCCTGCCGCCGGAGATCAATATGGTGGTCAAGTCGGTGGTGGTATTCCTGGTCTGTCTGTCGCAGTCGGCCGAATTCAAGAACATGTGGCGTGCTATTCGCACGAATGTAAAAGGCAAGGCAGCATGAGCACGATGATTAAAAGCGGGCGCGCCTGGATGGCGTCGCCATATTTCACTTCGCTGGTCACGGTCGGGCTGTTGATCGTGTTGCTGGGCGCCGGCGGCTTCGCCTATCCCGGCTTCCTGTCGTTGCAGGTGCTGTTCAATCTCTTGATCGATAACGCCTTCCTGCTGGTGATCGCCGTCGGCATGAGCTTCGTCATCCTCTCCGGCGGCATCGATCTGTCGGTCGGTTCGGTGCTGGCGCTGACGACGATGGTTTCCGCCACGCTGTTGCAAAGCTGGCACCTGCCGCCGTTGCTGGTGATCGCCATCGTGCTGGTGCTGGGCGCCGGCTTCGGCGCGGCGATGGGCGCGATGATCCATTACTTCAAGCTGCAGCCTTTCATCGTCACGCTGGCGGGCATGTTCCTGGCGCGCGGCCTGTGCTACCTGATCAGCATTAACTCGATCACCATCGACGATCCGCTGTACGTGGCGATGTCGCAAACCCAGTTGCCGATACTGGGCGGCTTCATCTCGCCCGGCGCGCTGATCGCGCTGCTGACACTGGCCGCAGCCATCTACGTCGCCCACTGCACGCCGTTCGGCCGCGCCATCTACGCGGTCGGCGGCAACGAGCAGTCGGCGCTGATGATGGGCTTGAGGGTAGGGCGCACCAAGGTGCTGATCTACGCCTTCAGCGGCTTCTGCGCCGCGCTGGCGGGCGTGCTGTTCTCGTTCTACATGTTGTCCGGCTATGGTCTGCATGCGCAGGGCACGGAACTCGATGCCATCGCCGCCGTGGTCATCGGCGGCACGCTGCTAAGCGGCGGCTACGGCTACGTGGCCGGTTCGCTGTCCGGCGTGCTGGTACTGGGCACCATCCAGACGCTGATCGCCTTCGACGGCACGCTCAGCTCGTGGTGGACCAAGATCGTCATCGGCGGCCTGCTGTTCGTATTCTGCGTCGTGCAGCGCCTGATGGCGATGGGCGCCGCATCAAAAAAATAATACCGGAGATAGCCATGAGGAATATGATCAAATGCGCCGCCGTTGCTGCTGGTGCCGCCGCCGCCTTGTTGACGGTGGCCGGTGCGCAGGCGGCCAATCCGCTGTTCCCCAAGCTGTTCACCGCCGATCCGTCGGCCTACGTGGACAACGGCACCGTCTACCTGTACGTCGGCCATGACGAGGCCGCGCCAAAAGGCCGCGACTACTTGATGAAGGAATGGCGCGTCTACAGCAGCTGCGACATGAAGAACTGGACCGACCGCGGCTCGCCGCTGCAGGCCTCGACCTTCAAGTGGGCCAAGGGCCAGGCCTGGGCGGCCGACGTCACCAAGCGCGACGGCAAATACTATTTCTATTCGACGGTAGATCACGCGACGATACCGGGCTTTGCCATCGGCGTCGCCGTTTCCGACAGCCCCACCGGTCCCTTCGTCGACGCGCGCGGCTCGGCACTGGTCACCAACGACATGACGCGGCAAACGGCGATCACCTGGGACGACATCGACCCGGCCATCTTCCAGGACGACGACGGCCAGGCTTATCTCTACTGGGGCAACACGGTGCTGAAGTATGCGAAGCTGAAGCCGAACATGACCGAGTTGGACGGCCCGATCCAGACCGTCGGCATGGACATGTTCACCGAGGCGTCCTACCTGCACAAGCATAACGGCACATACTATTTATCCTATTCGCGCAACTTCCCCGAGGAGACGGCGTACATGACGGGGCCAAGCGCCACCGGCCCATGGCAGTACCGCGGCACGATCATGTCGAAGAACGCCAAGGTCAAGACCATCCACCAGGCCATCATCGACTTCAACGGCAAGTCCTACATCTTCTATCACAACGCCAAGCTGCCCGGCGGTGGCGAGTACCGCCGTTCGGTGGCGGTGGAGGAGTTTGCATACAACGCCGATGGCACTATCCCGTTCATCAAGCAGACCGCGGAAGGCCCGGCCGCCAACCCCAGCCCGGCATGCAAGTGATAACTAAACAGTCGGTATCCTGTTCTTCTCAATACTGATTGTGATATCATTTTTCCATGGAAACTAACCCGAACTGGTTCTTGCGCGCGCGCCTCAAAACGCGCCAGCTGCTGCTGCTGATCGCGCTCGACGAACAACGCAATATCCACCGCGCCGCCGAAGAGCTGCACATGACCCAGCCCGCCGCGTCCAAGCAGCTCAAGGACCTGGAGGAGATGCTTGGCGTGCAGCTGTTCGAGCGCCTGCCGCGCGGCATGGAGCCGACCATCTACGGCGAGACGATGATACGCCACGCGCGCATGGCGTTGACCAGCCTCTCGCTGGCGCACGAGGACATCGTCGCCATCAAGGCCGGCTTGAGCGGACAGGTGGACATCGGCACCATCATGACGCCGGGGATCGCGCTGCTGCCGCAGGCGATCACCAAGACCAAGCAGCAGGCGCCCAAGCTGCGCATCGGCGTCGAGATGGAACAGTCCAACATCCTGCTGGAGCAACTGCAGCGCGGGCGGCTGGATTTCATGATCGGCCGCATTCCCGAACGGCAGAGCGCCGAGGGCCTGAGCTACGAAGAACTGGGCGACGAGCCGGCGTGCGCCGTGGTGAGGCCCGGCCATCCGCTGCTGAAGGCGCGCAACCTGACGCTGCGCGACATCGCCAACCAGCCGTGGATACTGCCGCCGCAAGGCAGCATCCTGCGTGCGCGCTGCGAACTGATGTTCCGCCGCGCGGGCCTCGAAGTGCCGGTCAACGTGGTCGACACCACGGCTGTGCTGCTGATTAAACCGCTGCTGCAGCAGACGGACGCGCTCAACGTCATGCCGATCGCGGTCGCCAAATATTATGAGTCGCAGAATGTGCTCAACATCCTGCCGATCGAACTGCCGTGCCGCATGGATGCGTACGGCATCGTCACGGTGGACGGCCACATCATGTCGCCGGGCGCGGAACTGCTGCTGAAGGCCGTGCGCGAAGTGGCCAAGGAACTCTACTAAGAAGACGTTTCAAAACGACCGTGGCGTTGTTGCGACTCCTAGCCGTGCAGGCGCACTGTCTTCGTCGCCGCGCCTAGCCACGCTCATTTTGAAACGCCTTCTAGTCCATCATCTTGTGGCAGGTGTGCTCGCAGGCTTCGCAGGCGCGGGCGCATTCCTCCATGCCGTCCAGTTCCAGGCAGCTCAGTGCGCAGGCGTGGCAGATGTCCGCGCACAGCGCGCACAGGCGCGGCGCGTACGGCGATCCGCTCAATTGAAGGTTGGCGCAGGACTCGCAGATGCTGGCGCAATCCATCATCAGCCGGAAGTGCTCCGGCTCGACGTGGCGTCCGCCTACTTGCAGGCAGTGGGTGAGTGCGGTCTGCAGGCAGGCCTGGTGGCAGTTGGCGCAGGCGTCTATGCAGTCCTGCATGTCGGGAGCTGATTCCATGGCGGTTCCTTTCAGGGAGAAGACCATCCTATGCCCGCGCGCGGCCGGATTCTGTGCGTTGCCTAACCTCGCAGGCATGATGTTGTTGACTCAGTCAACCATATATTGCAAAATGGCTGGACTTTCCTAGTCGGAGTCTGCAATGGCTGTCCCTGCTTTCGACGACCGCGTTGCCGCGGTCCGTTCCTTCAACCGTTTTTTCACGCGCCAGATCGGCGTGCTGCGCGAAGGCCTGCTGCACAGCGAATACACGCTGACCGAGATGCGCGTGCTGTATGAACTGGCGCATCACGGCGACCAGCCCGCCGCCACGCTGGGCCGCGACCTGGGACTCGATCGCGGTTACCTGAGCCGCATCCTGGCCAAGTTCGAGGCCGCCGGCATGGTGGCCAAGGTGCCGTCGGCCACCGACGGCCGCACCAAGCTGCTGCACATGACCGGGCATGGTCATGCCGTGTTCGAGCCGTTCGACCGCCGCTCGCGCGAGGAGGTGGGCGACCTGCTGGGCCGCTTCGACGAGTCCGACCAGCTGCGCATGCTCGACGCGATGCGCACCATCCAGCAGGTGCTCGATTCAGGCGGCGGCATGAAGTACGCCCAGCCCTTTGTGCTGCGTGCCCACCGGCCTGGCGACATGGCGTGGATCACGCGCCGCCATGGCGAGATGTACACGGCGGAGCAGGGCTGGGACGCCAGCTTCGGCACGCTGGTCGGCCAGATTTGCGAGGACTTCGAACGCAACTTCGATCCGGCGCTGGAGCACTGCTGGATCGCCGAGATGGGCGGCCAGCCGGTCGGTTCGATCGCGCTGGCGCGCAGCGGCGAGGAAGGCGTGGCCAAGCTGCGGCTGTTGCTGGTGGACGAGCAGGCGCGCGGCTACGGCCTCGGATCGAGGCTGGTGGACGAGTGCCACCGCTTCGCGCGCGCCGCCGGCTACCGCAGGATGCGGCTGTGGACCACCGACCAGCAAAAAGAGGCGCGCCAGATCTACCGTAACAAAGGCTACGTGCTGGTGGGCGAGGAGCCGGTGCACGCGTTCGGCCAGGACATGGTCAACGAGACCTGGGAGCTTGAGCTCTAGACAGTGGACTGCAAAGCCGGTTCTCTGGCACTATCCCGATACTTCTACGAATAACGGGGATGCTATGCAAAAGAACAGGCTGGCGGTATGGTCCGGGCGTGTCTTGTTGGCTGCGGTGGGATTGCTGGTGCTGGCTGTTGCGGCGGCCTGGCTGTATTTGCGCGGCAGCCTGGCGCAGCTCGACGGGACGCTGCAGGCCGCCGGCCTGGAGACCACGGTCAGCGTGGCGCGCGACGAGCACGGCGTTCCATTGATCAGCGGCGGCAGCCGGCTCGATGTGGTCTATGCCACCGGCTTCGTGCACGCGCAGGAGCGCTACTTCCAGATGGATCTGCTGCGCCGCGTAGCGGCCGGCGAATTGTCCGAGCTGTTCGGCGAGCGCGCGCTGCCGCTCGACAAATCCCACCGACTGCACCGCTTCCGCGCCCGCGCCGAACTGGCGCTGAAGGCCATGCCGGCAACCGACCTTGCGCTGCTGGAGCGTTACACGGCGGGCGTCAATGCCGGCCTGGGCGCCTTGAGCGCCAAGCCGTTCGAGTATGCGCTGATAGGCTTGCCGCCGCGCGCCTGGTCCGCCGCCGATTCGCTGCTGGTCATCTGGGCCATGTACTTCGACCTGCAAGGCGGCCAGGAGCCGCGTGAACTGGCGCGCGGCTGGTTCAAGGACCACGCCACCGAAGAGCAGCGCGCCTTCCTGGCGCCCGAGTCCACGCAGTGGGATGCGCCGCTCGACGCGCAGTCCATCGCCGCCGGCGAAGTCGCGATACCGGCGGCGGCGCCTGCCTGGTGGGGCAAGCCGAAAGCGTCCGGCGCGCAGACGCTGACCGATCCGAAAGTGGCGGCGGCCGAATTCCTCAACACGGTGGGCAGCAACAACTGGGCGGTGGCGGGCAGCCGCAGCGACAGCGGCGCGGCCATCGTCTCGGACGATATGCACCTCGGCATCCAGCTGCCGGCGATCTGGTACCGCGCCGCGCTGCAGTTCCCGGACGGGAAGGGCGGTCAGCGCCGCATCGTCGGCGTCACGCTGCCCGGCACGCCGGCGGTGGTGGTCGGCAGCAATGGCCACGTGGCCTGGGGCTTCACCAACAGCTACGGCGACTACCTGGACCTGATCGCGCTAGATACCGATGCCGCCAAGCCCGGCCAGGTGCGCACGCAGGCCGGCTGGGAAACGCCGGCGGTGCACAATGAAACGATACTCATCAAAGGCGCGCCGGCGCAAACGCTGGCGGTGCGCGAAACCTCGCTCGGTCCGATCCGCGTGGCGATGGGCCGCAGCTACGCGATCCACTGGGTGGCCCACACGACGGCAGCCGTCAACCTCAATGCGCGCAAGCTGGAGTTTGCCGATACACTGGACCAGGCGCTGGCGATCGCGCCGACGATGGGCATCCCGGCGCAGAACTTCGTCGCCGGCGACGACAAGGGCAATATCGGCTGGACCATCGCCGGCCCGCTGCCGCGCCGCGCGCCGGCTGGTGTGGCGGCCACCTATCCGCTGAGCGCGGACGACCAGGCCGGCGTGTGGACCGGCTGGCTGACGCCGGAGGAATATCCGAAAATCGTCAATCCCGCCGGCGGCCAGCTGGCCACGGCCAACAGCCGACAATTGGCGAACGCCGGCGCGGAACTGCTGGGCGACGGCGGCTTCGATCTCGGCGCGCGCACGCACCAGGTCCGTGACGACCTGACCGCGCTGGGCGCCAAAACCGATGTGAAAAAAGCCTACGCGATCACGCTGGACGACCGCGCCGTGTTCCTGACGGCATGGCACGAGCGCGCCATCGCGGCGCTGGACGCCAAGGCCGTGGACGGGCATCCGAAGCGCATCGAAGCGCTGAAGCTGCTGAAGGACAGCTGGAGCGGCAGGGCCAGCGTGGATTCGGTCGGCTACCGCATCACGCGCGCCTACATGTACGCGCTGCACGACATCCTGTTCGAAAGCGCCAACGAGGAAATGGCCAGGATCGATGCGAAGGCCAACATGGCGTCGGTGACGTCGCGCTGGCCGGTGGTGCTGGCGCGCTTGCTGGACCAGCAGCCGGCGGGCTGGCTGCCGCCGCAGTACGCCAACTGGCAAGCCTTGCAGCTCGCCGCGCTGGACCGCGCGATCGGCAGCCTGACCAAGGACGGCCAGCAGCTGTCGGCCGCGACCTGGGGCCAGCGCAACACGGCGGCCAGTGCGCATCCATTCGCGGCGGTGGTGCCGGTGCTGGGCAAGTACCTGAAGGTAGCGCCGGACATGCTGCCGGGCGACCAGCACATGCCGCGCGTCTCGGGGCCGTCGTTCGGCCAGTCGGAACGGCTGACGGTGTCGCCGGGCCACGAGGAACAGGGGATATTCAATATGCCCGGAGGGCAGAGCGGCCATCCATTGTCGCCATACTTCCTCGATGGCCGCGGCGACTGGGTCAGCGGGCGTGAGACGCCACTGCTGCCCGGACCGGCGCAGCATACGCTGACGTTTGTGAAGTGATCCGACCCTAGCTGGAGGTGGCCGCTGCCTTGGCCCGCGCCGCGTGCAGCTTTTTGTAGCTGTCGATCAGGCGCTCATGCCGGTCGAGCCCCTCCAGCTTGATGCTGGTTGGCGTCAAGCCAAAGAAGCGCACGCTGCCGTCCACAGAGCCCATCACCGCGTCCATCCGAGGGTTGCCATACATCCGGCGGAAATTGACCTCGTAGTCGTCCAGTTCCAGCTCGTCGTCCAGCTCGACCTCCAGCACCACATTCAAGGCCTGATAAAACAATCTGCGCTCGGCCGTGTTGTCGTTGTACTGGAGGAAGGCCTCGACCAGTTCCTGCGCCTCTTCAAACTGCTGCAAGGCGAGGTGTATCAGCAACTTCAACTCCAGCACCGTCAGCTGGCCCCAGTCCGTATTCTCGTCAAACTCGACGCCGATCAATGTGGCGATGTCGCCGTAGTCATCCAGCTCGTTGTTCTCCAGGCGATCAAGCAGCGCCTCCAGGCTGGCATCGTCCAGGCGGTGCAAGTTCAGGATATCGGCGCGGAACAGCAGCGCCTTGTTGGTGTTATCCCAGACCAGATCGTCCAGCGGATAGACTTCCGAATAACCCGGCACCAGGATGCGGCAGGCGGTGGCGCCCAGATCGTCATACACCGCCATGTACGCTTCCTTGCCCATGTCCTTCAGAATGCCGAACAAGGTCGCGGCTTCCTCGGCGTTGGAGTTCTCGCCGTGGCCGGAGAAATCCCATTCGACAAAATCGTAATCGGCTTTGGCGCTGAAGAAGCGCCACGACACGATGCCGCTGGAATCGATGAAGTGTTCGACAAAGTTATTCGGCTCGGTCACGGCGTTGCTGGCGAAGGTAGGCCGAGGCAAATCGTTCAGGCCTTCAAAGCTGCGGCCCTGCAGCAATTCCGTCAGGCTGCGTTCCAGCGCCACCTCCAGGCTTGGGTGCGCGCCGAACGAGGCAAACACGCCGCCGGTACGCGGGTTCATCAAGGTCACGCACATCAACGGGTACACGCCGCCCAGCGACGCATCCTTCACCAGCACCGGGAAGCCTTGCTCTTCCAGGCCCTGGATGCCGGCCAGGATGCCGGGGTATTTCGCCAGCACTTCCTGCGGCACATCCGGCAAGGCGATTTCGCCTTCAATAATTTCGCGCTTGACCGCGCGTTCGAAAATCTCCGACAGGCATTGCACCTGCGCTTCGGCCAGCGTGTTACCGGCACTCATGCCATTGCTGACGTAGAGATTCTCGATCAGGTTGGACGGGAAGTACACGACCTCGCCGTCCGACTGCCGCACATACGGCAACGAACAGATGCCGCGCTTCACATTGCCGGAGTTGGTGTCGATCAGGTGCGAACCACGCAGCTCGCCGTCGGGATCGTAAATCTTCCGGCAGTATTCATCGAGGATTTCAGGCGGCAGCGCATCTTTGCGGCCGGGTTTGAACCAGCGCTCGTTCGGATAATGGACGAAATCGGCGTTGCCGATGTCCTCGCCCCAAAACGCACCGGCGTAGAAGTGGTTGTTATTCAGTCGCTCGATATACTCGCCCAGCGCCGACGCCAAAGCGCTTTCCTTGGTCGCGCCCTTGCCGTTGGTGAAGCACATCGGCGAGTGCGCGTCGCGGATGTGCAGCGACCACACATTGGGAACGATATTGCGCCACGATGCGATTTCGATCTTGATGCCCAGGCGCGCCAGAACGCCCGACATATTGGCGATGGTTTGTTCCAGCGGCAGATCCTTGCCCGGAATATAGGTGCTTGCATCGGAATCCGGATTCAGCGTCAGCAGCGCCTGGGCGTCGGCATCCAGATTCGCTACCTCTTCAATCACGAATTCGGGCCCGGCCTGCACCACTTTTTTCACCGTGCAGCGGTCGATGGAGCGCAGGATGCCCTGGCGGTCCTTGGCGGAGATATCCTCCGGCAGCTCGACCTGGATCTTGAAAATCTGCTGGTAACGGTTTTCCGGATCAACAATATTATTCTGCGACAGGCGGATATTTTCGGTTGGAATGTTGCGAGTTACACAATACAACTTCACGAAGTAAGCCGCGCACAAGGCCGATGACGCCAAAAAATAATCGAACGGACCGGGCGCCGAGCCATCGCCCTTATAGCGGATAGGCTGGTCGGCGACCACCGTAAAATCATCGAACTTGGCTTCGAGACGTAGCTTGTCGAGAAAGTTGACCTTAATTTCCATGGGGTAATCCTAAACTGTGCGCAAAATGATCTGGGCGCTATTATCCGTTGTTTAGGCCGTATGGCATAGGTTGTTGAGCGCCCTCCAGGGCCGGCGACATCGATACGGAGGTGCGCGGGGCTTTGCCCAGCCCGAACAGCGGGCGCAGCACGGCGACGCGGCGGACCACTTCGAATATGCCGAAGCTGAGGACAAAGGTCAGCACGATCAGCACCGCGCTTTCCACGCCGGGCGCCATCTTCACCGGCTTGAGCGTGTGTGCCATGCCGACGATCAGCGTCTGGTGCAGGATGTAGACCGGGAACACGGCTTCGGTCAGGTAGCGGCGCTTGGCGCTGTCGAAGGCCAGGTGGCGATGGCCGAAGCCGCAGATAGCCATGATCGGCGCCCATTGGCCGATGCAGAAGACCAAGCGCCATACCGGCTTCAGTTGCGCGATGAGCGGCAGGTCACCCATCGATTCAGGCATCAGGTGCAGGCAGGTCACCACCACCCAGCTGCCCAGCCACGCCGCCAGGCTGGTCCAGCGCAGCTTGTCGACGTTGTCCCAGAAGCCGTTTTGCATCGCCAGCATGGCGCCCATCATGAACAGGAAGAAGTAGTGGGCGTGGTTGTACCAGTCGTTGACCAGGGCGTGGGTGGCCGGGAAGCTTTCGACCAGCGCGTAGCGGACGATGAACAGCACCAGCACCGGCAGCACGATGATTTTCCAGCCGTTCAGCAGGCGGCCAAGTTTATCGGACCATGATTGCAGGCGCGCGGCACCGGCCAGCATTGCGATCGCGCCGATCACCATCGTGTAGGCCCACAGGTAGACGACGAACCACAGGTGGTTCCAGGTCGGCAGGTCGAGGCAGTGGCCATCCTTGCAGAAGCCGTGATAGCCCTGGATATACAGGCGCATGAAATTCAGGTAGCTGCCGGCGTAGTTCAGCTTCTCCACCACTTCAAAGTACGATTGCGGCGGCACGATGACCAGCATGCCGAACACCAGCGGCACCAGCAGGCGCCAGCTGCGCTGCTTGAGCAACGCGCCGACGCGGACCTTCTTCAGCATGAATGAGGTGGCGACGCCGGAAATCATGAACAACAAGCCGAGGCGCCACGGCGAGGACAACAGCATCAGTGGCTCGATGGAGTCGCTGGCGTAGGGGCTTTTGACGTGCCAGTCCCAGGTCACGTAGTACATCCCGGTGTGATAAAAAATCAGCACGAAGAAGGCGAAGATGCGGATCCAGTCGAGGAAGTAGAGGCGTTGATTATTCATTGCAAGCTCCTTTTTAATGTAGCCAGATTAGCCACACCCGCCTCCAGGGTCCAGCATCATGGGGCGAAATGGGAGCCGGATGGGGCGAATCGGGCCGGGCAGGGGCTTGCAGGGGTTTGCAATAAGCAGGTCAGGCAGCGGCGTAAGCTTTCTTCAAGGCCGCGAGGTCGAGCTTTTTCATCGTCATCAAAGCGCTCATCACGCGGCCGGCTTTTTCGGCCTCCGGGTCCATCAGCATGGTCGGCAGCGCCGTCGGCACAACCTGCCAGGACAGGCCGAATTTATCGGCCAGCCAGCCGCATTGCTGGGCTTCGGGCGCGCCGCCTTCCGACAGGCGGTCCCAGAAATGGTCGATCTCCTCCTGGCTTTCGCAATTGACGACGAACGACACCGCCGGCGTGAACTGGAACACCGGACCGCCATTCAGCAGCGTGAACTTCTGGCCGTCCAGTTCCAGCGCGACGGTCATCGCGCTGCCGGGCGGCTGGCCGTGCTGCTCCTTGCCGGCCTCGGTGTAGCGGGCGATGTGACAGATCTTCGAGTTGCGGAAAATGCCGACATAATATTCGGCCGCTTCTTCCGCCTGGCCGGAGAACCACAGGAAGGGGGTGATCTTTTGAAGACTGTGCATGTCATTGCTCCTGATCGATGTAGACGGCGCCTGCTGTCCGGGCGCAGGCCGGCCCTTTGCTGCCGAAAAGCCTAGCAGGATGGCGGTCGCTCCGGCGCACGGATGGGCGATTGCGGAGCCTGCAAACGATCCATGACTTCGGCGCGGTACTGGCGTGAGCAGGGCACGCGCGCGCCGCTGCGCAGCACCAGTTCGCTGTCGCCCTTGTCGAGGTTTTGCACGCCGGCGATCCAGTCCAGTTGCACCGCCGCGCGGCGGTGGCAGCGCTGGAAGCGCGGGCCCAGCTTGTCGACCAGGCCGGCCAGCGTCTGGCGCATCAGCGGCTGGGCGTCGGCGGTATGCAGCACGACGTAGTTGTCGGCCGTTTCTATCCACTGGATCTGCTCGACCTTGACGATGCGCGTGCCGCCGCGCTCGGGGATCAGCAACTGGCTGATGGCGGGCAGCGGATGCACGGCCATTAATGCCTGGGGATGCGCCAGCCGTTCGCGCACGCGCTGCAGCGCGCGTTGCAGGCGCTGCTGGTCGTAGGGCTTGAGCAGGTAGTCGACGGCGTTGGCGTCGAAGGCTTGGATCGCATACTGGTCGTAGGCGGTGACGAACACCACCAGCGGCGCCGGTGACGGCAGCGAGGCGGCGACATCCAGGCCGCTGACTTCGGGCATCTGGATGTCCAGCAGCAGCACGTCGGGCGCGAAGGCAGGCAGGCGCTCGAGCGCTTCGACGCCGTCGCGCGCTTCCTCGATGGCGGTGATGCCGGGCTCCTGTTCCAGCAGGCGCCGCATCTTGTCGCGCGCGGGGCGTTCGTCGTCGACGATCAGGATACGCATGGCAGCCGCATTTCTGCCCGCACGCCGGCGGGCGACAGTTGGATCAGATCGAAGGAAGCGCCGGCGCCGTACAGCGCGGACAAGCGCTCCCGCAGGTTGCGCACGCCGATGCCTCCGGAGGCCGATGCGCCGTCGGCAGGCAGCATGCCGCCGTCGTCTTCCAGCCGCAGCACCATGGCATCCTGTTCGCGGCTGGCGGAAATCGCGATGGACGTCGCCTGGCGATGTTTTTCGACGGTGTGCTTGAAGATATTCTCCAGTAGCGGCTGCATGCTCATCACCGGGACCTGACACCCCAGCAGCGCGTCGTCGATGTGCCAGGCGATGTGCACGCGGTCGGAAAACCGTTCCGCCATCAACGCCGCATAGCCGCGCAGCAGGCGCAGCTCCACTTCCAGCGGCACGCTGGGCTTGCCACTGACGTCGAGCGTGGTGCGCAGCACGTCGGCCAGCTGGATCAGCATGGCGTCGGCGCGCATCACGTCGCTGTGCATCAGCGACGATATCGTATTGAGGGCATTGAACAGGAAGTGCGGCTGCATCTGCTGTGTGAGCGTCAGCAGCTGGGCTTCGCGCATCGCCGCGTTGGCGCGTTCGACGCGCAGCTTTTCGTTCTGCATGGCGTGATAGGACAGCACGCCGAACATGATGGTGGTGAAGATGCTGAAGTACACCGTCATCTTGATGTCTTCGTACAGAAAGGTCTGCGGCCACGGCATGTGCGTGTAGGTTTGCCCGGCCATCGCATATACCGCGTGGCGGATGCCGAAGGCCACCGGCACGAACGCCACCCAGTAGATCGGCAGCCACGCCAGCTGGCGCGCGAACCAGCGCACCGGTGCATGCAGCAGGTAGTCGTACTTGCGGGTGAAGTGGCGCTGCAACAGCAGCAGCATGGTGCCGGTCAGCGCCGACGACGATTCCCACACGATCGGCTTCCACACCTCGTGGTGATGGTCGCGCAGGTATTCCTGCACGGCGGTGGTGTTCATCAGCACCCAGAACAAGATCCAGGCGACGGCGATGGTGATTTGGGTGCGTTTTGGCAGCATGATGATATAGGATATGGGCCTAGCGGTAGCGCGCTTCCATCAAATCGATTTCCCGCACCAGCTTGCGCGAGATTTCGTCGGAGATGCGGTCGTGCCGCGCCAATTCCCACACGGTGTGGCGCTCTGCCTCCAGCGCGGCCAGCCGCAGTTCCTTTTCGGCGTGGTCGGTCTTGCGCCAGGCGGCGTCGTTTTCCGGATCGACTTCCTTCAGCTTGTGCTCATAGAAGGCGATCACCCGCGCCGCCGCTTCGGGATAGGCTTCCGGATCGATGCAGGTCTCTGCCTCCATCAGGGCGACCTGCGTGTGCTCGATGGCGGCGATGGCGGCGTTGGCCGCTTCGCGCCGCGCCAGGTCTTCTTCCTGCTGTTCCTCGGGTTCGGCCGGGAAGGTCATGCCGCCCAGCAGGCGCGGCAAGCCAAGGCTGGCGACCAGCAGCGACACCAGAATCACCGAACAGGCCAGGAATATGGTCAGCGCGCGGGCCGGGAAGGGCGAGCCGTCCGGCATCGTCAGCGGCAGCGTCAGCACGCCGGCCAGCGTGATCGCGCCGCGCGCGCCGGCCAGTGTGGTGGCCAGCAGCAGCCGCAGCTTGATCTTCATGCGCGGCTGGTGGCGCATCTTCTGCTTGTAGATGGTCAGCCGCAGCGAGGCCCATACCCACAGCATGCGCATCACCAGCAGGCCGACGTTGATGGCGACGGCGTACACGGCCAGCCACCACGGATTCAGGTGGCCGCTTTCCTCGATCGACGCGCTGGCGCCCTTGAACACGTCCGGCAACTGCTCGCCCAGCAGCACGAACATGATGCCGTTCAGCGCGAACTGCACCGTGTCCCACACGGCGGAGCGCTGGATGCGGGTGTTGGCCAGTGCATGGCCGCTCAGTTCCACGTAGCTCATGGTGATGCCGGCCGCCACCGCCGCCAGGATGCCGGAAGCGTGCAGACGCTCCGCCACCAGGTAGGCGCCGAACGGCAGCAGCAGGTTGACCAGGATGGGCGAGCCGACCGGTTCACCGAAATGGCGGGTCAACCAGCGCTGCACCCAGGTGACGACCCACGTCACGCCGACGCCGGCGGCGATGCCGGCCACCACCAGCCAGACGAAGGTGAGGGCGGCGGTGCCGACCGAGAACGCGCCGGTCAGCGCGGCGGCCACGGCGAAGCGGAAGCACACCAGGCCGCTGGCGTCGTTCAGCAGCGATTCGCCTTCCAGGATGTGCATCAGGCGCTTGGGGATGGGCGTGGTGGCGGCGATCGAGCTGACGGCGACCGGATCGGTCGGCGAGATGATGGCGGCCAGCGCGAAAGCCACCGGCAGCGGCATGGCCGGGATCAGCCAGTGGATCAGGAAGCCGGCACCGATGACGGTGAAGATCACCAGCCCCAATGCCAGCTCGAGGATGGTGCCCTTGTCGCGCAGCAGGCCGCTCTTGGGGATGCGCCAGCCGTCCAGGAACAGCAGCGGCGGAAGGAAGACCAGGAAGAACAGGTCCGGCTCCAGGTCCACGCCACGGGTCGACTTGGCGGCGATCAGCGCGCCGAGGGCGATCTGCACGATAGGCAGCGGCACCGCGCGCGGCAGCAAACGGGTCAGGTAGGCGCTCGCCACCACCGCCAGCAGCATGATCAGCACGACTTCGATAGAATCCATTCCTGTCCTAAATCAAGTAAACGATGGCAAGCTTACACTATCGGCCATTTTGCAAAAAGTTGGCGATATGCACTAGTAAAACGGAAATCTTTCTGTCATAATTCTTGCCTCTGCGGGAGTAGCTCAGTTGGTAGAGCGCAACCTTGCCAAGGTTGAGGTCGAGAGTTCGAGACTCTTCTCCCGCTCCAGAATTCGGTAGCAAATCAAAAGGAAGCCCGCGGGCTTCCTTTTTTGTTGTATGCGGTGCTTTAAATCAAGATCGCCGCCGTCAAAAAGTGACGTATGTCTAGTGCAAACGTTATACTTGAAACGCTATGGAAGCTACCACCGACGGAGACGAAATCTATGAAATCAGTTCAGCAGGAAGTTGATGAGCGCAGTAATCTGACCAACTCCAATAAATTCGAACTGCTACTGTTCCGCCTGGGCGGCGACGCCAACGGCGAACATTCCGAGTTGTTCGGTATTAACGTCTTCAAAATCCGCGAAATCGTCGCGATGCCGGAAGTCACCGCAGTGGCCGGATCCGCGCCGCACATGCTGGGCGTCGTCAATCTTCGCGGACAAATCATCACGGTGCTCGATTTGCCGGGCATCGTCGGTGTGACCCCAAAAACTGGTCTGAACATCATGCTGGTCACCGAGTTCGCCCGCACCACGCAAGCGTTTGCGGTGGAATCGGTGGAAGAAATCGTCCGCCTGGACTGGAGCCAGGTGCTGACCGCCGAAGGTACCGCGGGCGGCAAGGTCACGAGTATCGCCCGTGTCGATGGCGACGTGCAGAACACCCGCCTGGCGCAAGTGCTGGACGTGGAAACCATCCTGCGCGAGCTGGTGCCGCCGGAAGGCAAGGACGTCGATCCTGAAACCATCGGACCGAAAGTGCTGCTGAAGGCCGGCGCCGTGATCCTGGCTGCCGACGATTCGGTGGTCGCGCGCAACCTGATCGAAAAGGGTCTGGAAGCGATGGGCGTGCACTTCATCATGACCAAGTCCGGCAAGGAAGCGTGGGACCGCCTGCAGCACATCTCCGACGGCGCCAAGGCCGAAGGCGTGCCGATCAGCGACCGCGTGGCCATGGTGCTGACCGACCTGGAAATGCCGGAAATGGACGGCTTCACGCTGACCCGCCTGATCAAGCAGGATGCGCGTTTCTCCAAGATCCCCGTGGTGATCCACTCTTCGCTGACGGGCAAGACCAACGAAGACCACGTCAAGGGCGTGGGCGCGGATGCGTACGTGGCCAAGTTCTCGGCCGAGGACCTGGCCGGCACCATCCGCACCGTGCTGGGCAACGCCGCCGCGTAATCTCAGGGCATAAGCACGACGGGCGCAAAGCGCGTCAGCGCGAACAAGGGTAGTATCGGAGGGCCGTGACGGCGACGTCGCGGCCCTCCGTTTTTTTACGCTTGTTTTTCGAAAGGATATACCGTGGCAGCTAAGAAAATACTGTTTTTGACGGGCGACTTTGCGGAAGATTACGAGACCATGGTGCCGTTCCAGGCGCTGCAGATGGTCGGGCATACGGTGCATGCCGTCTGTCCCGGCAAGGACGCCGGCGACACCATCAAGACCGCCATCCACGACTTTGAAGGCGACCAGACCTACACCGAAAAACCCGGCCACCTGTTCGCGCTGAACGCCGCATTCGCCGACGTCGACGTGGCCCAGTACGATGCGCTGATGATCGCCGGGGGAAGGGCGCCGGAATACCTGCGGCTCAATCCGCGCGTGATTGAAATCGTCCAGCAGTTCGCGGCGGCGTCGAAGCCGATTGCCGCCGTATGCCACGGCGCGCAGGTGCTGGCGGCGGCCGACGTAATCCGCGGCAAGACGATTTCCGCCTATCCCGCGTGCTCGCCGGAGGTCAAGCTGGCCGGCGCGAACTATGCCGACATCGCGGTCGACCAGGCGGTCACAGACGGCATCTTCGTCACCGCGCCGGCCTGGCCTGCGCATCCCGCGTGGCTGGGGCAGTTCCTGCAGCGCCTCGGCACCGAGATCAAACTGTAGCTATAGCGCGGCGAGACAGCGCGCATGGAAGCGGATGTGGTCTTCCATGAACGTCGAGATGAAGTAGTAGCCGTGATCGTAACGCGCATGCCGCCGCAGTTCCAGCGGCTGCGCGGCGTTGCGGCAGGCCGCCTCGAACACTTCCGGATACAGCTGCTCGGCCAGGAATTTATCCCCCAGTCCCTGGTCGATCAGAATGCCGGCCGGGAAGGGCGTCTGCAGGCGCGCCATCAGCAGGCTGGCGTCGTGCTGTTCCCACGCCGCCGTGTCCTCGCCCAGGTAGGCGCTGAAGGCCTTCTTCCCCCACGGGCACATCGACGGCGCCGCGATCGGCGCAAACGCCGAGACGGAGCGGAATACGTCCGGCCGCTTGAGCGCCAGCGTCAGCGCGCCGTGGCCGCCCATCGAATGGCCGAAGATGCCGATGCGTTCTCCATCGACCGGCAGTTCGCTCACCACCAGTTCGCGCAGTTCGTGGAGGTAGCTGTCCATGCGATAGTGCGCGGACCATGGCTCCTGCGTCGCGTCCAGGTAGAAGCCGGCGCCGACGCCGAGATCCCAGTTGTCCGTTTCGCCGTCGACGCCGGCGCCGCGCGGGCTGGTGTCCGGCGCGATCAGTATCAGTCCCGCTTCCGCCGCGGCGCGCTGTGCGCCGCCCTTGATCATGAAAGTCTCTTCGTTGCAGGTCAGGCCGGCCAGGTAGAACAGCGCCGGCACGCGGCGTTCCGCCGCCTCGATCGGAATGAAAACGGCGAAGCGCATCGGCAGGCCGATCTCGCGCGACGCATGGCGATAGAAGCGCTGCACGCCGCCAAAACAAGCGTGTTCACTGATTAATTCGAGCATGTTGGTTCCTTATGTTCCTTAGCGCACAGTGACAGCGCCGGTAATTGTTCAGAATTGTACAAGTATCTTTAAAAAGGAGAAGTACATGCCGGATATTCAGGTCATCATGACCGAACTAGGCTGGCCATTAGCGATCGCGGTGGCCTGGCTGACAGGTGAATTCCTGCACCGTTGGACCCGTCTGCCCCGCATCAGCGTTTACGGGCTGGTTGGCTTTTTGCTGGCGCAGGCGTTTCCCGCCGCGCTGAGCAGCGGCGCATCGAGCACGGTGACCTTGCTGGCCAACCTGGCCTTTGGACTTATCCTGTTTGAATTCGGCTATCGCATCAACCTGCACTGGCTGCGCATCAATCCATGGATCGCTGTCAGTGGCCTGGCCGAATCGGCCGCCACGTTCGGCGCGGTCTACCTGATCTCGCACCTGACCGGCATGCCGCCGCTGACCTCATTGCTGCTGGCGTCGCTGGCGATGTCGACCTCGCCGGCCGGCGTGCTGCGCGTGATTAACGAAGAGGACAGCTCGGGGCAGGTGACCGAGCGCGTGCTGCACCTGGTGGCGATCAACTGCGTGCTGGCGGTGTTCGTGTTCAAGGTGGTGGTCGGCTTCTGGGTGTTCCAGACTTCCGGCAGCCTGACGCAGGCCGTGTCGCACAGCCTGATCGAGCTGCTGGTGTCGGCCGCGCTGGGCGCGGTGTTCGGCTTCCTGGTGCCCGCCGTGCTGCGCCGTCTCGGCGCGCTGGCGCAGGACGGCACCATCGCTTTCGCGCTGGGCGTGATCCTGCTGGTGGCGATGGCGCATGCCTTCGACGTCTCGCCGGTGCTGGCGACGCTGACCTTCGGCCTGGCCGCGCGCCACAGCCGCGTGGCCTTCAGCCGCACCGAGCGCAATTTCGGCGGCATCGGCGAACTGCTGACGGTGCTGCTGTTCGTGTTCGCCGTCTCCACGCTGGAATGGGACCGCGTGGTCGATGGCGCGGGCCTCGGCCTGGTGCTGCTGCTGGCGCGCTTTGTAGTCAAGGCCGGCGCGGTGGCGGCATTCGCCAAGGTGAGCGGCATTTCGTGGCGCAAGGGACTGTTGACCGGCATCGCGCTGTCGCCGATGTCGGTGTTCGTCATCCTGCTGCTGGAGCAGACTAAATACATGGGTATCGTGCTGGTCGACGAACTGGCCGCGCTGGCGGCGATGACACTACTGCTGGAAGTGATCGGCCCCGTCATCACGCAGCGCGCGCTAATCTGGGCCAACGAAACCCCGGCTAAAGAGGAGCATTAACATGCCATTGGAACCATTCAAATCATCGCAGCCGCTGACCATGGGCGTCGAGCTGGAACTGCAACTGGTCAGCCTGTCGGACTTCGACCTGACCGCGTCCAGCCCGGACCTGCTGCACCTGTTGGCGCGCAAGCCATTCCCCGGCAACGTCACGCCGGAAATCACCGAAAGCATGATCGAGATTAACAGCGACGTGCACACCAACCACTCGGAACTGGTGGCGCAGCTGCAGGTGATCCGCGACACGCTGGTGCAGGCAGGCGAACAGCTCAACATCGGCATATGTGGCGGCGGCACGCATCCGTTCCAGAAATGGTCGGAGCGGCGGATTTTCTCCAAGCCGCGCTTCAAGGAAGTGTCCGAGCTGTATGGCTACCTGGCCAAGCAGTTTACGATCTTCGGCCAGCACGTGCACATCGGCTGCGCCTCTGGCGACGACGCCTTGTTCCTGCTGCATTCCCTGAGCCGCTACGTGCCGCACTTTATCGCGCTGTCGTCATCGTCGCCTTACGTGCAGGGCAACGACACGCTGTTCAATTCGGCGCGGCTGAATTCCGTGTTCGCCTTCCCGATGAGCGGCCGTGCGCCATTCATGCAGCACTGGTCCAGCTTCGAGCACGAGTACTTCGCGAAGATGGAACACACCGGCGTGATCAAGAGCATGAAGGACTTTTACTGGGACATCCGGCCGAAGCCGGAATTCGGCACCATCGAACTGCGCGTGTGCGACACGCCGCTGACGGTGGAACGGGCGGCGGCGTTGGCGGTTTATCTGCAGGCGCTGTGCCGCTACCTGCTGGAGCGCCGCGAGGAAGCGCCGGCCGAGGATGACTACCTGGTCTACAACTACAACCGCTTCCAGGCCTGCCGCTTCGGGCTCGATGGCACGCTGGTGCATCCGAAGACCTACGAG
Source organism: Duganella sp. Dugasp56 (assembly GCF_047304105.1). NCBI lineage: Bacteria > Pseudomonadati > Pseudomonadota > Betaproteobacteria > Burkholderiales > Oxalobacteraceae > Duganella > Duganella sp. Dugasp56. The sequence goes on along the minus strand of NZ_JBGLYQ010000005.1, from coordinate 170,718 downwards.
AGCCTGTCGCTGCGCGAAGACATCCTGACCACGCTGCGCAAGATGGAGCCGCACGGCGCCGCGCTGGGCGGCACGGCGGGCCTGCAGCACCTGGTGCAGGTCACGCACGAGGGCAGCGACGCGCACTACCTGCGCCAGCAGTTCGACCGCAGCGGCAGCGCCGAAGGCATGGTGGACGCGGCGATCCAGCGCTTCCGCGGGCATTGACTAGTCTAGTGGACTGTAACGCTTAAATCGGTAGCGCCTGCCGCGCAGGCAACGCGCATGGCTGCGTTGCAAATGCTCGCGATAGCTCGCTATCGCTGCGCTTTGCGCCTTGCCCTGCACGCCGCCTGCGCGTCCTCCGCTCCCAATTTAAACGTTACAGTCCACTAGAACCGCGTCTCGCGCGCGACGCGCAGGAAGTTGTCGAGGATGGCGGTGCAGTCGAGCAGTTCGACGCCGCCGGCGCGGTGGAACTCAGGATGCCATTGCAGGCCCATGACGAAGGGCGCCTTGCGGTAGCGGATCGCCTCGACCATATTGTCCGGCACCGACAGCGCCTCGACCGACATGTCGCGCCCCAGCGTCTTGACGGCCTGGTGGTGGATGGAGTTGACGGTTCCGCTGCTCTTGCCCCGGAATAGCTTGGCCAGCGAGGAGCCGGCCGGGAAGCTGATGTCGTGCCGGTTGCGGTCGTAGGCATCGTTGACGTGGGCTAGCGAATCGGGCACGTCGGAGGCGATGTCCTGGTACAGCGTGCCGCCGAAGGCGACATTGATCAGTTGGCAGCCGCGGCAGATGCCCAGCACCGGCTTGCCGGCCTCGATGAACTCATGCAGCAGTTCCAGCTCGTACATGTCGCGCGCGCGGTCGCCGCCCCATTCCGGCCGGGTCGGCGTTTCCGAATAGCTCTGTGGCGAGACGTCGGCGCCGCCCTGCAGCACCAGGCCGTCGAGGTGACGGGCGTAGTCGCGCAGGCGGATGTTGGAGGGGTGGAGAAGACCGTCGGTATTGACGGTCGGGATCATGAACACCAGCACGTCGCGCGACATCACCCACTGGGCGATGGATTCCTCGAGATACTGCAGGTTCTTGCTGCGCAAGCCGGTCGCTCCCGGCTCCGGGTGAAAGATCCGCGCCGACACGCCGATGTGCAGCGGCCTCTGGATGATGTGTCGCGTGGCCGCCGCCGCGATGCGGCGATAGCGCGCCATGATGACGCGGCCCCACAGGCTGAAGACGGTATCGCCCGGATCCAGGTAGCGCGGCGTGCCGGTGTCCTGGTAATCCTTGCGGGCTTGTTTGCGGCGATCGCCCTGGTCGCCGCTGCGTCGGTGCGGGGTATTCTGCTGCGGTTCTTGATCGTCTGGCCCTGCGCTCATGCGCACCCCTAGTGTTGATTGGTATGGCGAAGTGTGCCATAGGTGGCGTTCTGTTGTCGCCCGCTTAGCGGGCTGCGGCGCCGGCGGACCAGGCGCCGGGCGCCGCTTCCGGCCCTACCTGGCTTTCACGCCGCCGCCCTGTTTGCTGCCTGAGCTGCCGGACGAGGCCTTGCCGCCGGAGGCAGCCGACTGGCTGTTGCCTTTGGCGCCGCCGCCGCTGTTGCCGGCCGACGAAGATTTCGCGCCCTTGGCTTCCTGCACGCTGCTGTTGCCGCCGTTTTTGCCGGCCTGGGTGGGTTTGCTCATGATGTGCTCCGATGGGTAGAGGCGCTTTTAAACGATGGCAAGCGCATGGCCATGAATGAAGCATAGATGGCTTATCAAAAACCGGCTGTAGGAGGCACGCCCGCGCTCGTGTAGGTAAGGCGAACTCGGGCACCAGTACCGGCGCAAGGCCGCCGACGGCTACAAGATGTTCGATAAGAAGGATGACGCCTGCCGCAAAATCGTGCTGCGTCCGTAACGAGGAGGGTGGCGGCCCGGAGCCGCCGTTTTTTAACAGCTTGCGTGCAGCATCGAGGGGCCGGCATATGAGCGGGAGTGCGGCTTAGAGGCGGGCTGCACGGTACCCGGCGGGCGGCTATGCCGTACCTTGAGCCGCGGCACGTGAGGGCGGCGCGAAAATTCCGGCATCGGCGGCGGCAACCGGTCCGCAGGCAGCGGCGCGCAGGTGTGCTGCAGCATGCCGACAATGCGGTTATGGACATCGTACAAGGTGCTGATCTCGAACCAGCCGATATGATCGCCGTTGACGGCATACACCCCATTGCCGAACAACCAGGACACGACTTCCCCGCGCGGGCTGCGGAAACAGTGCTCGTCCTGTATCAGTACAGGCGCACCGCTGCGATCGATAATCCACTCTGCCATCATATGCTCCTCGGTTTGTTGCCTCCAGAATAGGCTGGAAGTACCCAGGGGATTTGTGCGCTAGCGAACTTATCTGTACGAATCGCGGCTTTTTATGATGGTTTGTCGGAAATCTGCACAAGCTTCCGTACCAGCGCGTCGGCGAAGGCGGCCACCAGTGGATCGGCCTCTCGCCGGCAGGCCAGGCCGACGGTGGTGTGCAGCTGGCCATGGTCGAGCGGGATGAAGCGCACGCCGGCCGGCGCCGTCAACCGCATGCATTCGGGGACGATGGCGATGCCGAGATTGGCTTCGATCAGGTTCAGCTGCGAAGACTTGCGCGACAGCGCGCGCGCCGGCTTGGGAAAGAAACCCTGTTCCAGGCACAGGTCGGCCACCAGATAGCTCAGGCCGCCCCGGTCCTTGTGCGGGATCGAGATGAAGGCCTCGTTGCTCAGGCTGGCCAGGTCGACGTTGTCGAGCGCCGCCAGCGGCGAGTGCTGCGACACCGCCACCATCAGCCGCTCGGTGGAAATTTCGCGGACGTGGATGTGCGGATGGCGGCGCAAGGTGGGCAGGCGCAACAGGCCGATATCGGCGCGGCCTTCCTCGATTTCCAGCGTCTGGTTTTCCGATGGCAGCATCGAGACGTCCAGCGTCACGCCGGTAAATTCGTCGAGCAGCTGACTCAGCGCGCCGGTGAACTGCGGCGTCAGGATCACCGAGCTGGAATGCTGCAGGCGGATCACGCCCTGCACGCCCTGGCCGACATGGCGGGTCTGTATCACCGTGGCTTCGATGTCGTCCAGGATGCGCTTGGCTCGATCGAAGAATACCTGGCCGGCGGAGGTCAGCTCGAACTGGCGCGAGTCGCGGGTCAGCAGCTGCGTTTGCAGTTCATCTTCCAGCTCCTTGATCTGCCGGCTCAATGCGGACTGCGCTATGTACAGTTTTTCCGCCGCGCGGGAATAGCTGCCGGCCTCGACGATCTCTACAAAATATTTAAACTGCTTAAGTGAAATCACCGTTATGCCGTTTCGAGATGGTTGAGTGCCGTATTTGATATTGGATCGTATCCGGCGACAAGGATAAAGTGAAGCGTCCCCTCTTCATTCACGGAGCCAGCCATGTTGGAATTGATCGGCGTCATCGGCGTCGTGCTGAGTATTGCAGTAAAACTGATATGCGTCCAGATCGGCTGTGCAAGCGGAGTCGACGACAAAGAGGATTAAGCCCCATAATCGGGGCATGAAAAATCGCTACCTGATCCTGGCCGGCATGATCTCCGGTTCGTTGCTGTTTGTGTTGCTGGCGGTCTGGGGCGGCTTCGCGCTGTGGTTCCAGGTGCCGGGCGGGCCGTTGGTGCGGAAGGCCATGCCGGCGCTGTGGGCGGCGTTCAGCCTCATCACGCTGGTGCGCTGGTGGATGACGCGGCGTGCCAAGCCGCTGCTGCCATGGCTGGTAGCGATCTGCGCGCTGATGGCGTGGTGGAGCACGATCAAGCCGTCGCATGAGCGCATTTGGGCCGACGACGTGTCGCGCATGGTGACCGGCAAGGTGGATGGCAGCATCGTCACGCTGGACCAGGTGCGCAACTTCGACTGGCGCAGTGATACCGACTACACGCAGCACTGGGAAGCGCGCAGCTACGATCTGGACAAGCTGCTCTCGGTGGACCTGGCGATGTCGTACTGGATGGGCCCGGTCATCGCGCACACGCTGGTGTCGTTCGGCTTTGCGGACGGGCGCTACCTGACGTTTTCGATTGAGATTCGCAAGGAGCGCGGCGAGAGTTTCGACGGCCTGGCGGGCTTTTTCAAGAAATACGAGACCGTGCTGATCGCCGCCGACGAGCGCGACATCCTGCGCGTGCGCACCAACGTGCGCGGCGAGGACATGTGGTTGTACCGGCTGAGGATGCCGCCGGAGCTGATGCGTTCGCTGTTTATGGCGTATCTCGACGAAGGCGCGCAACTCAAGCGCACGCCGCGCTTCTACAACACCCTGACCGCCAACTGCACCACCATCGTCTTCGAGATGGCGCGGCGCATCGATCCAGGGTTGCCGATGGATTGGCGGTTGCTGGCTTCAGGTTACCTGGACCGCTATTTGTACGATATCGGCGCGCTGGCCGGGCAGGGCGATTTTGAATCGTTGCGGCAGAAAGCGCACATCACCATAAAAGCTCGCGCGGCAGACAAGAGCGAAGAGTTCTCCGGACGGATACGGTTGATTGACTAAAATTTACTAGCTCAGACTTTACCCGACACGAATTGTCAGATAAGTTAGAGTTCTGAAGCGTCGCTACCGGCCATTTCCGGACGTCGACCAGCTCCTCAAAGCACTTTTTTGCACTGTCCGATCATGAACACATTGCATAAAGCAATTATCCTGGCAGTCTTTTTTGCGGTGATAAGCGCTGTCGCAGCGCTATCATATGCAGCACCATGGACGGACGTAACGTGGCGACGCACGTTACTTGGGGCAGGTTCCTTCGGCTGTTTCGGATTCTTACTCGGGGGGATATACGCTTTCGATCCGGAATCCGACTTGAAGATCAAGTCCAGTGCAATCGGTCGGATGTCATTCGGAGTCATAGCCTCGTTAATATTGTCCGCTTTGTGGCGCTGGCCGCTTGAAGGCATTGCGCTCGCAAGCCTTATTGGTGCTGTGCTTGGGTATTTCGGCATGATTTGGGCAAGATTTGCCAACTTTTGACTGTAGGGCTCACTTTCCGCAACGGGGCGCCAGCGGCCGAGCCGGCCGATGGTAGGCGCTGCCGGCCAATATGTACCAGCAAGGGAGGGAAATAAGCATGACCGTTGGAAAAAAACCGGACGCCGCGCGGCTGGACAAAATTGTGGCCGACGCACGGCGCGCGGCCGACCAGCGCGAGTTGGGCTATCGCGAGCGCTCGCTGAAAATGTATCCGTGGGTGTGTGGGCGCTGCATGCGCGAATTCACGCATACCAATGTGTCGCAACTTACAGTGCATCATCGTGACCACAATCACGACAACAATCCGCCTGATGGCAGCAATTGGGAATTGCTGTGCCTTTACTGCCACGATAACGAACACTCGCGTTATCTTGAGGCCGACCGGGGACTTGGTCTGAAATCGGCCGAGGTCGCGCCGGCAACGCATAATCCGTTCGCCTCATTGGCCGGTCTGATGAAAAAGAAAGAATAACGGTAGGGTGGTGCAGACGGCGTGAATAGGTACAATCGGCCAGAAGCCGACGTTCCCGGCGTAGTACAGGAAAGGTACCCAACGTACTGCCTGTGCTGCTCTTCAGGAAACACTGATGGACTGGATGAGGGCATGGCATTCTTCAGATTTCGCGAGAATGATTACCGCTCGTGCAATGGCAACTTGCGCCTGATCAGGCGCAAGTTAAGTGAGTGTGTCGCAGGACATTTGCGCACGGCCTTGTGACACGTCGTACAAGGCATCACGCTACTGCAAAGTTGATGACTATACGGTCGGGACCGTTCCGCCATCGATCACATGTTCCGAGCCTGCTATCGACGCGGCGCGTGGCGACACGAGGAAGGTAATGAAATCCGCCACCTCCTGCGGCTTGGCTGGGCGGCCGATGGCAATTCCGCCGAGCCAGTCCATGATTAGTTTCTTGCCACCCTCGTAGTCCGTGTCGTGTTCGCGCGCCATGCGCTCGGCGAACTCAACCGACGCCTCGGTCTCGATCCAGCCCGGCGAGACGCTCAAGACGCGCACACCCTTCGGCGTCACTTCCTTCGACAGGGCTTTGCTGTAGGTCGAGAGGGCACCCTTGGCCGCAGCGTAAGCGGTCGTCGATGTCCACAGCGGAAGGATGTGCTGGATCGAGATCACGTGCAGTACGACGCCTGCGCCCTTTGCCAGCATGCGCGGCACCAGTGCACGATCCAGGCGCACCGCAGACATGAAGTTGAGGTTCAGTTCATCGAACCAGACGCCATCGTCGAGGACCGCGAAACCACCAACCGGAGCGGTCGAACCTCCGAGGCTGTTGATCAGGATGTCGACGCTGCCCCAGCGCTCCTCGACCGCACGGACCAGCTTGGCCACGCCTTCAGCAGTCGACAAGTCGGTCGTTATGTAGGTCACACCCTGCACCGGCTTTTCCGGGGCGGAGCGTGCCGACGTCATCACCTCCACTCCGGCATCCTGCAAGCTCTTGACGAGGGCGGCGCCCAGACCCTTGGTGCCGCCAGTGACCAGGGCGCGCTTGCCTTTCAATTCGAGGTCGAAGCTCATACGTTGATCTCCAGCGAGTCGATCAGGCCACGATCGAGGCCGAAGCGGTAGGACAGGTTGGCCGGGCTGCCGGGGAAGTTGCCGGTGACCTTGGCGAGCACGACGTGGAAGCCGTCGTCGTCTTTCATGTCGAACGGCACGGTCGTCGCGTTGTACTTGACCGATGCCGCAGCCAGGAAGGCCGTGATGGTCTCGACACCTTCGTAGCTGTGGCCGTCGTCCTTCAGGATGGCATCCGCCTTGAAGCACTGTGCCAACGCTTCAGGGTTGTGTTCGGACGCGAAGTATTTTGCAATGGGTTCGGGAAGCGTCATGGTATGCATGTTGTTGGCTCCAAGTGGTGACTGAAGCTCTATGATGCACGCTGCTGTTTGATTAGAGAATATTCTAGAATTTGTATGGGTTATGTAGAGGTGAATGCATAATACAGCGACCGGCCCGCCGTCGGCGAAGCACTTGGTCAGGGTTGGTCGAAGGGGCTTCGATCCAGCAGGCAGTCGATGAAGGCACTGAGGAGGGCGGGTCGATGCCGCCTGTTCGGGTAATACAGGAAAAGCCCGGGCCGCGTGATCGACCAGTCGGCAAGTACTTGGGCCAGCCGCCCCTGCGCCAGTAGCTCGCCCACGCCATCCTGCTCGAAGTGATAGGCAATCCCAAGTCCATTCAACGCGGCGGCAATGCCGATGTCGGCGTGATTGGTGACGACCGGCCCATCGACCGCGACTTCGATGCTCTGCTCACGCTTCTTGAACTCCCATCGATAATGTCTGCCTTCCATCTGCAGCCGCCAATTGATACAGGCATGCTGGTGCAGATCGGCGGGTGACTTGGGCGTGCCGTGACGCGCGAGGTAATCCGGGGACGCCACCGCGACCATGTTCATGTCCGGCGTCAGGCGGATAGCGACCATGTCCTTCTCGAGCTGCCCACCCACGCGGATGCCTGCATCGAAGCGGCCGGTGACGATATCGGCCAGCGCATCGTCAACCACGATATCGAGCACGACATCAGGGTGGGCTTGATGGAAGCGTGCGAGGCGCGGCGCAATGATCGTCCGGGCGCCGATCCCAAGCGTGTTGATGCGCAGCGTACCACTCATCTGCCCCGCGGCCTCGCTGGCTTCGGCAACTGCCACGTCCATTTCCCGGAACAAAGGGGCCAAACGGTGATACAGCTGCTCGCCGCTTGCCGACGGCGCGACGCTGCGAGTGGTGCGATTGAGAAGGCGGCTGCCAATGCGGCTTTCCAGCTGGCGAATGGTCTGGCTGAGCGCTGAAGGCGACATGCCAAGGTGTTCTGCTGCTCGTGCGAAACTCTGGCGCTCGACGACCGCGACAAATGCTTTTAGTTCGGCAAATTCAGATCCACGCATTCTGTGCTGATTTCTACATGATAAATTCTCATTATAGAGTAGTCCTTAAATCAATGACATTGCACATACGCTCACGCAGTTGCAACGACCGGTTGAATCCGCAGGCGGAAGCTGCCGCCCAACCGGCGCCCTTAGCTAGTACAACTAAAAAAACGAAATTTCAGCGACCAAAATAGAGCGCATGCAGTTCCTCCAGATCGATCTTGGCGGCGGCTTGGGTAAGTGCTACCTTCCCGCTTTGCACGAGATTGACCTGATCCGCGACGCCAATAGCTCGTGCCGTATTTTGTTCAACAAGAACGATAGTGCGGCCGGTACCTTTCAAGCGGACCAGTATTTCGAATAGTTCGTTGACCACCAGCGGGGCCAAACCGAGCGACGGTTCGTCGATAATCAGAAGCCTTGGATTGGACATCAATCCCCGCGCCATCGCCAGCATTTGCGCTTCTCCGCCGGACAGCGATCCAGCCAGTTGCGCACGGCGTTCGCGCAGGCGGGGGAACATCTCATAGGCTTCTTCCAGCCGCCGCTTCACATGCGGGCGGTGCGATTTGTGGAAGGCGCCCATGATCAGGTTTTCTTCCACGCTCATGTCGCGGAAGACCAAGCGGCCTTCGGGGATCATGGCGATGCCGTGGTTCGCCATCTCCCATGTCGGCGTACCGTTCAGGCGTTGGCCGTTCAGGCGGATCTCGCCGGCGGTTACCGGCACCAATCCCATGATCGCGCGCAGCAGTGTGGTCTTGCCGGCGCCGTTTGGCCCGATGATGGTCGTGAGCTTGCCCGCTTCCGCCTTCAGCGACACGTCCCACAGCACGTTGATGGCGCCGTAGCCTGCGCGTACCTGGTCCACTTCAAGCATGCCCCGCTCCCGTGTAGCTGCGGATGACTTCCGGATCGTTGAACACCGCTTCCGGGGTGCCGTCCGCGATCAGTTGGCCGAAGTTGAGCACCACCACGCGCTGGCACAGCGTGTTGATGGTCTCGATGTCGTGCTCGATGATGACGATGCCGACGCCGAAACGCTCATGCATCTCCTTCAGCATGCCCATGAAGCGCCGTTTGCCGTTGGTCTCCAGGCCGGCCAGCACTTCGTCCAGCAACAGCAGCTTGGGCGTGGTGGCCAACGCCTTGGCTACTTCCAGCGCCTTCAGCTCGGTCAGCGCCAGTTCGGTGGCGGCATCGCGATGGGCCTTGTCGGTGAGACTGGTGAATTCCAGGATCTCGGCGATCTTGTCGTCGTCGACCTTGCCGGTGCCGAAGCGCTGCGCGACCACCAGGTTTTCGCGCACCGTCAGTTCGTGCATCGGCTGTGGAATCTGGAAGGTGCGGCCGATGCCGAGCCGCGCGCGGCGGTACATGGGCGTGCGCATGACGTCGCGGCGGTCGAAGTGGATGCTTCCGCCGGTCGGCCGCACCAGGCCGGAGATGGCGTTGAACAGCGTGGTCTTGCCGGCGCCGTTGGGACCGACCAGGCCGACCACGTCGTGCGTGCCGATGGCCAGCGTGACGGCGTTGACCGCCGTCAGCCCGCCGAAGCGGACCGAGAGGTTATTCAACTCCAGCATGATCTTTCCTTCGCAGTAGGGAGAGCAGTCCGCTGGGGCTGAAAACGATCATCGCCACCAGCAGGCCGCCCAGTACCAGTTGATGCCCGGTCGGGATCAGCGATTTGAATACCAGTTGATCGAGCAGGTACACCACCAGCGCGCCGATCACCGGCCCGGTAATGGTGCGGTAGCCGCCGAAGATGGCGGCGACGATGGGAATGGTTACCCACGAGCCGCTGAAGGCGTAGTCCGGTTCGAGGAAGTTGATGTAGTGGGCGTTGAAGGCGCCCGCCACTCCAGCCATGAAGGCGGAGACCAGCAGCATCAGGCCTTTCAGCAGCGTGCTGTTGACGCCGACCACGCGGGTGGCGTCTTCGCTGTCGTGCATGGCGCGCAGGGCCAGGCCGTAGTGGCTGGCGCGGATGGCGCGATAGACGGCGGCGAATATCAGCACGATCAACAGGATCACGGCGTAGGCGCCGGCTTTGCTGCTAAGGTCATAGCCGAGGAGCGTCTGCAGCACGGGGATGTTGGCGATGCCGCCCGAGCCGCCGGTGAGTGTAGTCCATTCGGTGGCGAGGATGCGGAAGATGTGGGCGTAGGCGAGGATGGCCAGTGCGAAGTAGGGGCCGCGCAGGCGGAGCACCGGCAGCATGACGATGGCGGCCAGCAGCGCTCCGAGGCCGCCGAGTGCCATGCCTGCCAATACAGGCACGCCCAGCTTGATGGTGAGAATGGCCGAGGTGTAGGCGCCTATGCCGAAGAAGGCGCTGTGACCGAAACTGACCATGCCGCCCAAGTTGCCCAGCAAGGCCCAGGACATGGCGACGCAGCCGATCACCAGCGCGGCGACGATGAGGCTCATGACGTAGTTGTCGGTGCCGAACAGCAGGGGGATGGCTATGCAGGTCAGGGCGATTGCCAGTGGGGCCAGCCAGCGTTCTATGGGTCCCCGCTTGCGCGAGGACGACGGGGTGGTCGGGTTCATCCGCGCCTCCGGGTTGCGCCCATCAGGCCGTTCGGCATGACGAATAGGACCAGCAGGAACAGCGTCATGCCGGCCAGTTCCTGCAGTGCCGAACTGGCCAGCGTGACGGTCAGCGCTTCGGCCACGCCCAGCAGCACGGCGCCCAGCAGCACGCCCGGTATCGAGCCGACGCCGGCAAGCACCGTGATGATGAAGGCCTTGACCGTCAAGGCGCCGCCGTAGGCCGGCTGGATCACGCCATAACTGTACAGCGCCACGCCGGCGAATCCGGCCAGCATGCCGGCGACAATGAACGACACCAGTTCTGTGCGTCCAGGTGCGATGCCCATCAATTTGGCGGCGTCGCGGTTGCTGGAGACGGCACGCAGCGCCCGCCCGTACCAACTGCGCGACAGCCACCACCACAAGCCGCCCATCAGCAGCAGGCTGACGACGAAGAAAATCAGCTCGCTGCGCATGCTGTACAGCGGCCCGACCACGAAGGCTTCCTGCAGCCAGCTGGAACTGGTCGAACGCACGTCGGCCTTCCAGATCAGCAGGATCAGATTGGTCAGGATGACGCCGATGCCGAAAGTGAGTATCAGCGAATTGATCTCGCGGTCCTTCTTGATCCGGCTGACGATGCCGTACACGCCGGCCGACGTCGCGCTGACCACGACCAGCGCGACCGGTATCGCCCATGCGGGATTCAACCCCAGCTTGGACTCCACCGTGTAGGCGATGTACGCGGCCAGCAGCACCAGCTCGCCGTGCGCGAGGTTGATGACCCGCATGGTGCCGAACACCAGCGCCAGGCCCAGCGCGATCAGCGCGTAGGAACCGCCTTGCAGCAGGCCGGAATACAGCGCCTGCAGTATCAGTTCAGTCATATGCGCCTACCAGGGCAGGCCGGGATACACCATCTTGGCGGTCGCCGATTCCTTGGGCCAGACGATGGCGATGTTCTTGCCCTGGTGCTGGCCCATGCGGTGCACGAAGTTGAGATTGTCGCCGTTGACGGCAAACTGCACGCGGCCGATGAGCGTGTCGCGGTCGGTCTTGCGCAGCTCTTCGGCCACGCCGCCTTTCTTCACCGTGCCCTTGTCGGCCGCGCGGGCGATGGCTTCGAACAGCAGCATCGACTGCACGTAGCCGAACTGGCCCAGGTAGTCGGGCTCTTTCTTGTACAGGGTCTTGTAGGCGTCGGCGAAGGTCTTGCCGTCGGCCGTTTCGAAGGTGGCGGGGAAGGGCAGCAGCGCGGTGCCGTACACGTTCGGCATCAGGTCGGGAAATTCGGTTGCCATCTTCGGCGTCGCCAGCGACCACACGCCGATCATCGCCTTGACCGGCGGCTTCAGCACCCGCGCCGCGCGCAGGATGCCTACGTAGTCGTTCTCGTAGCCGACCATCAGTATCACTTCCGATTTGTCCTGCAGCTTGATCTTGTTGATGATCGGCTTGAAGTCGGTGATGGCGGGGTCGAAGGAATGCGTGGTGGCCTTGACGCCCTTGGACGTCAGCACCTTCTGCACCGAGTTGGCGAGGTCGGACGTGGCTTCCTTGGTGGAGAAGATAATCGACACCGATTTGGCGCCCATGTCCGCCAGCAGCCCTTGTACGGCGCGCTCGTAGCCTGCGGTGTTATTGATGCGGAAGAAGTTCTTGCGGCCGCTGTTGACCAGGCTGTCGTCGACGCCGCCGGAAGTCATGTAGACCAGACCCAGCTTGTTGGCGGCGTCGGAGGCCGGGGAGATATTGTTGGAGCCGTAGCCGCCGGTGATCGCCACCGCGCCCTGGCTGGCCAGTTTTTCCACCGCCGCCACGGCCTTGGCCGGTGCCGATTCGTCATCGACGGTGATGATCCTGATCTTATGCTTATTTGTCTTGTTGAATACCTCGGCGGCGACCATCACGCCTTCCTGCATGCCCGCGCCGACGCGGGCCAGTGTGCCGGTCAGCGGCAGTTCTGCGCCGACCACGAATTCCTCTGCATGCAAATTTGCCAGTGCCACGGCCATCAGTGCGGCCGTCATTATTTTTTTCATGCTTGTCTCCCTTTGGTGGTTATTTTTGTGCCAGTTGCCGCAACTGTCCTTTCAATATTTTTCCGGTTGCCGCTGCGGGCAGGGTTTGCATTTCGATGATCTCGGTCGGACATTTATATGGCGACAGCTGCGTCGCCAGGTACTGTTGCAATTCTTCGGAGGTGACGCGGTGGCGCGGATCGATTTCGACGAAGGCCACCACTTCCTCGTTGCCGTCGGCGGCGTTGCGGCCAACCACCGCCGATTGCGTTACCGCCGGATGGGCGTTCAGCACCGTCTCCACCTCCAGCGGATAGACGTTGAAGCCCGAACGGATAATCAGCTCCTTGGTGCGGCCGACGATGAACAACGCGCCATCGGCGTCCTGGCGGGCGACGTCGCCGGTGTTGAGCCAGCCGCCGGGCCGCATCGCCGCCGCCGTCAGTTCCGGTTCGCGGTAGTAGCCCAGCATGATGTTGGGGCCGCGCACCCACAGTTCTCCGTCCGCGCCGGGCGGCGCGTCGCCACCGCCGGCATCGACCAGGCGCACTTCGACGCCGGGTATCGCCTGGCCCACCGACGTGTCGCTGCGCGGCTGGTCGAGGCGGGTCTGGCTGATCGTGGGCGAGGTTTCGGTCATGCCGTAGCCGTTGTGCAGCGGTAGTCCGAACAGCTGCTCGACCTGTTCCTTCAGCGTCGGCGACAGCGGCGAGCCGCCCGCATATATAAACCGCAGTTGCGACGCCAGGCGCTGCCCGGAGCCGCCCAGCGTTTCCAGCAGGCGCGCGTACATGGCGGGCACGCCTTGCAGGATGGTCAGGCGGTCGTCGCGGATCGCCTTCAATACGGCGTCCGGCGTGAAGCGCGGGCACAGGTACAGGCAGGCGCCCGCGTACAAGGTGCCCAGCATGACCGAGGCCAAGCCGTAGACGTGGCTGATGGGCAGCACGCCATAGGCGCGGTCCGATGGCGTCAGGCCGCGCAACGTGCTGGAGACGGCGGCGATGAACAGCAGGTTGCGGTGCGTGAGCATCACCCCCTTGGGCTGGCCGGTGGTGCCGGTGGTGTAGATCAGCGCCGCGACCTGTTCCGCCGACGCCTCGTGCACGGGCTCCGCGGCGCAGTCCATGTTCAGCCGGCCGACCATCCATTCGCCATATGGCGAGTCGGCGGCCGAGGCACCGTGGCGCACGCCATGTGCGGCCGCCTCGGGGGAAACGGACGAGGTGTAGATCACGCGCCGCGCGCCGCAGTGCTGCATGACCGCGTCGACTTCGCGCGCCGACAGGCGGCCGTTGACGTGGACGATCCACGCATCGAGCGCCGCGGCGGCCAGCGTGAGCACCACTTGCGCGACGCAGTTCTCGCCGACCACCATCAGGCGGTCGCCGGGCCGCAGCTTCAGCGCGCGCAGCAGCACGGCGGTCTCGTCGACCGCGGCCGCCAGCTCCGCATAGGTCCAGTGGCGGCGGCCGTCGTGCAGCGCGTTGGTGTGCGGCGCGCGCTCGGCCCAGCGGCGCGGTATGGCGCTGATGCGTGCCGGCAGCGCCGCCAGTAGCTGGTCGGTGTTCATCGGCTTTCCGCCGCCTTGATCATGTGGCGGGCGATGACCAGCTGCTGGATCTGCGACGTGCCTTCGTAGATGCGGAACAGCCGCACGTCGCGGTAGAAGCGCTCGGCCGCGTAGTCGGACACGTAGCCGGCGCCGCCATGGATCTGCACCGAGCGGTCGGCCACGCGGCCGCACATTTCGGAGGCGAACAGCTTGCAGCAGGAGGCCTCGGTGGTGATGTCCTCGTTGTTGTCGCGGCGGCGGGCGGCGTCCAGCACCATGCTGCGGGCGGCGTAGATTTCGGTCTTGCTGTCGGCCAGCATGGCCTGCACCAGCTGGAACTCGGCGATCGGCTGACCGAACTGCTGGCGCTCCATCGCGTAGCGCAGCGCGTCCTCCAGCATGCGCTCGGCCACGCCGATGCAGACCGCCGAGATATGCAGGCGGCCCTTGTCGAGCACTTTCATCGCGGTCTTGAAACCCATGCCCGGCGTGCCGCCGATGATGCTGCTGGCCGGCACGCGGCAGTTTTCAAAGATCACGTCGCTGGTGTGGGCGCCGCGCTGGCCCATTTTCTTGTCGGTCTTGCCGAGCGAGAGGCCGGGCGTGTCGCGTTCGACGATGAAGGCGGATACGCCGCTGGCGCCTTTGCGGTCGGCCTCGGTGCGCGCCATCACGGTGAACACGCCGGCCTCCGGCGCGTTGGTGATATAGCGCTTGGTGCCGTTGATGATGTAGTGGTCGCCGTCGCGCACGGCGGAGGTGGTCAGCGAGCCGGCGTCGGAGCCGTAGCCCGGTTCGGTCAGCGCGAACGAGCCGATGATTTCGCCCGACGCCATGCGCGGCAGCCAGGCGTTCTTCTGCGCTTCGGTGCCGTCGATCAGGATGCCTTGCGAGCCGATGCCGTTGTTGGTGCCGAACAGCGAGCGGAAGGCGGGCGAGGTGCGGGCGATCTCGAACGCCGCCAGCACTTCTTCTTCCATGGTCAGCCCAAGGCCGCCATATTCTTCGGGGATGGAGAGGCCAAACAGGCCCAGTTCACGCATCTGCGCCACCAGCGCGGGAGGGATTTCATCGGTGTCGGCGACGTGCTGCTCGTGCGGCACCAGTTGTTCGCGCACGAAGCGGCGGATGCTGTCCAGCAGGATGTTCAGCGTTTCCTGGTCTCTTATCATGGTCTCCCTCTCCGGAAGACTTCAATGTGCCGATTCGATCACACCCTGTCAAGCTTTGGTATCGATCAGGGTGCCCAGATTCTGGTCGGCGGCCTGGATTACCTTGGCCGACAGGTCGAATTGGGCCTTGTAGATCAGCGAATTGGTGGTTTCGGTGGCGAGGTTGGTGGCGCTGGGGGCGTCGACTGAAAGCAGTTGCTGCGCCTGGAACGAGATCGACACGCCGGTGCCGGCCGGCGCGTTTTCCTGGAAATTGGCCCGCGAGGGCTGAAAACCCTGGGTGCCGATGTTGGCGATCGCGTGCGCGCTGTTGCCCAATGCGCGCTCGGCGGCATTGAGACCGGTAACTCCTGAACTTAGTGCGGCGATGGCCATGTTATTTCCCTTCGGCAATTAATCGAAGTGTACACCGATGCGCTGCCGAATGCACGTATTTGCTTAAAAATTTAGCACGCTTGACGGCGCGCCCGGCTTGGGTGAGTATTGTTAAAGATAGTATCAGGATGAAAGTGATGCCTCTGCTGCGCCGACTGCTGTTTGCCTGTCTGGCTTGCGTCTGCCTGGCGGCGGCCGCCGAGCCGATCACGGTGCTGTATCCGCGCGCCGAAGCCGACGACGACAAGCGCAGCGAATACGGCGTGGCGCTGCTGCAGCTGGCGCTGGCCAAGGCGGGCGACAAGTACCGGGTCGAGCTGTCGCCCACGCGCATGCAGCAGAACCGGGCGATCGCCGAAATACAGTCGGGCGCCGGCCGCGTCGACATCATTGGCACCATGACGTCGGCCGAGCGCGAAAGCAAGCTGCTGCCGGTGCGGATACCGATGTCGCGCGGCCTGATCGGCTGGCGCATCGGCCTGCTGCGGGCAGACCATAAAGATATGTTGCGCGAGGTGCGCAGCCTGGAAGACCTGAAGCGCTTTTCCGCTGCGCAGGGGCACGACTGGCCGGACCTGCAGATACTGCGGCACAGCGGGCTGACCGTGTATCCGGTGGCGGTCTACAACGGTCTGTTCGGCATGCTGAAAGCGGGTCGCATGGACTGGGTGCCGCGCTCGGTCAACGAGATCTGGGCCGAGGCCGAGCGCCATCCCGGACTGGCGATCGACCCGTACATCGTCTTGCACTATCCGACCGCCGACTACTTCTTCGTCAACCGTAACAATCCGGAGCTGGCCGAGAACGTGCGCCAGGGCCTGGAGGCGGCGCTGGCCGACGGTTCTTTCTCGCAGCTGTTCTATTCGCATTACGGCGCGCTGATCCAGCGCGCCCGACTCGATCAGCGCCTGGTCATCGAATTACCCAATCCGCTGCTGACGCCGCAAACGCCGCTGGAACGCAAGGAATTGTGGCTCTCGGAGGATGATTTGAAACATAGGCGCTAAGACAAATTGCCGGCTGTATGCTAACCTCCGCCCGTAGTTGTTTCAGGGAAACATGTACTTTCGTTACATGAAAACACAGGAGATTTTGCATGGCAATTTTTGATTTTTTGGAAAAGGATCGTACGGTCGCGGGGACCGGCTTTAATCGCTGGCTGGTGCCGCCGGCCGCGCTGGCCATCCACTTGTGCATTGGCATGGCCTACGGCTTTTCCGTGTTCTGGCTGCCGCTGTCGCGCGCCATCGGCATCAAGGAATCGCTGGCCTGTCCGGCCGACATGGACGTGATGGCCAAGATCATGGCGTCCACCTGCGACTGGCAGATCTCGATGCTGGGCTGGATGTACACGATGTTCTTCGTCTTCCTTGGCCTGGCCGCCTGGCTGTTCGGCGGCTGGCTGGAACATGCCGGTCCGCGCAAGGCGGGCGTGGTGTCGGCGCTGTGCTGGTGCGGCGGCCTGGTGATTTCGGCGCTGGGCGTGTACCAGCACCAGATCTGGCTGATGTGGCTGGGCTCCGGCGTGATCGGCGGCATCGGCCTGGGCCTCGGCTATATCTCGCCGGTATCGACGCTGATCAAATGGTTCCCGGACCGGCGCGGCATGGCGACCGGCATGGCCATCATGGGCTTCGGCGGCGGCGCGATGATCGGTGCGCCGCTGGCCGACAAGCTGATGAAATTCTTCGCCACGCCCGACTCGGTCGGCGTGTGGCAAACCTTCCTGGTGATGGCGGCGATCTACTTCGTCTTCATGATGGCCGGCGCGCTGTCGTACCGGGTGCCGCCAAGCGGCTGGACGCCCGCCGGCTGGACGCCGCCGGCCAAGGCCGCGGCCAACACCATGATCACCAACCGCCACGTCCACGCCAGCAAGGTGTGGGGCATTCCGCAATTCTGGCTGGTGTGGCTGGTGCTGTGCCTGAACGTGACGGCCGGCATCGGCATCCTCGGCATGGCTTCGCCGCTGCTGCAGGAGATCTTCGCTGGCCAGCTGCTGGGCGTGAGCGTCGCGTTCAACGATCTGACGCTGGCGCAGAAAGGCCAGATCGCCGCCATCGCGGCCGGCTTTACCGGCTTGCTGTCGCTGTTTAACATCGGCGGCCGTTTCGTCTGGGCTTCGTGCTCGGACTTCCTGGGCCGCAAGGTGACCTACGGCGTCTTCTTCGTGCTGGGCATCACGCTGTACGGCCTGATTCCATCGATGGCGCACGGCGCGCAGCTGGCGCTGTTCGTCGGCTTCTTCTGCATCATCCTGTCGATGTACGGCGGCGGCTTCGCCACCGTGCCGGCCTACCTGGCCGATTTGTTCGGCACCCAGATGGTGGGCGCGATCCACGGCCGCCTGCTGACCGCATGGTCGATGGCCGGCGTGTTCGGTCCCCTGCTGGTGACCTACATCCGCGAATACCAGATCGCCCACGGCGTGCCGAAGGCGCAGGCTTACGACATCACCATGTACGTGCTGGCGAGCCTGCTGGTGCTTGGCCTGCTGTGCAACCTGGTGGTGCGTCCGGTGGCCGACAAGCACTTCATGACCGAGGCCGAACTGGCCGCCGAGAAGAAGCTGGCTCACGAGCGCGACGCGGCCGCGTCGACCGGCGCGGTGGTGGCGTCGAACGGCGTGACCAGCCCGGCGGCGGTGGCTTTCGGCTGGCTGGCCGTTGGCATTCCGCTGGCGATCGGCGTGTCGCTGACGGTGCAAAAAGCGGCAGTGCTATTTAAATAAGACTGTAGAATATTCGCACCGACCCGCGGGGCCGGCTCCAGCATTGCGCTGGGCCGGCCCCGCTTTCATTTTCAGGAGTACCTTGTGCATGCTTGAACTACGCAATGTCGTGAAAACCTATGCGAACAACGTCCGTGCGGTCGACGGCGTCAGTTTGCAGCTGCCCGCCGGCGTGGTCGGTCTGATCGGTCACAACGGCGCCGGCAAGACGTCGCTGATGCAGATGATCGCCACGCTGACCCGGCCGACCAGCGGCCAGATCCTGTTCGACGGCACCGACATCGTGAGCAAGCCCGATGCGATACGCGGGCGCCTCGGCTTCCTGCCGCAGGATTTCGGCGTCTATCCGAACTTGACCGCGCTGGAATTCCTGCAGTACTTCGCGGCGCTGAAGGGCGTGTGCGATCCTGCGCGCTTGCGGCACTTGCTGGAGACGGTCAACCTGCACGAGCACGCGAACCGGCAGGCGTCCGGATTCTCGGGCGGCATGCGGCGCCGGCTAGGCATCGCGCAGGCGCTGCTCAACGATCCCGACGTGCTGATCGTCGACGAGCCGACCGCCGGCCTCGATCCGGAGGAGCGGCTGCGCTTCCGCCACCTGCTGGCGGAAATCGGCTTTCGCAAGCTGGTGATCGTGTCGACGCATATCGTGTCAGACGTGGAGAACATGGCGTCCCATCTGGCCATCATGCGCAAGGGCAGGCTGGTCGCCTACGACACGCCGGACAGCTTCGTGCGGGACGCGCGCAGCCAGGTGTGGTCCGCCACCGTGGCGCAGCGGGACTACGACGCCTTGCGCGCGCGGGTGCAGGTGCTGCAGGCGCAGCGCAGCGCGGACGCGGTCAACCTGCGCATCGCCCATCCGTCGTCGCCGTGCGCCGGCGCGGTGCTGGTCGAGCCGACGCTGGAGGAGGCGCTGATGACGCGGCGCTACGCGATGCAGGAATCCGGGGAACTGGCGGCATGAGGGCGGCGTCCCTGCCGGTGCTGAAGGCGCTGCTGCTGGCCGAAGTCCGCATGCGCATGCGCCGCCCCGGCACCATGGTGGCGGTGCTGGCGCTGATCGGCTTGAGCTGGGCGATGGTCGGCGATCCGTCGCTGGGCTACACGCTGGTCGCCATCGACGAGACGCGCGTGCTGTACACCAGCACCTGCCTGGCGCTGGGCGGCGCGCTGATGGCCGGGTTGCTGTTCGGATTGGCCGGCTTCTACCTGGTGCGCGGACGCGTGAGCGAGGAAATCCGCAGCGGCGTCGCCGCCGTGCTGGCCGCCACGCCGGTCAGCAACACGGTGTTCGTGCTGGGGCGCTGGCTGGGCAGCGTGGTGTATCTGAGCGCGCTGCTGCTGGTCTTCCTGGCGACCATGCTGGTGCTGCATCTGTTGCGCGGCACCGGGCCGATCCAGCTGGGCGTGTATCTGCAGACCTTTGCCTTGCTGTTGCTGCCGGTGGTGTTTCTGACCGCCAGCCTGGCGTCGCTGTTCGAGTCGTGGCCGCCGTTGATGGGCAAGGGCGGCGACGTGCTGTATTTTATTTTCTTCCTCGCGCAGCTTTCCGTGCCGGCCGTCGCCACGGCGGGCCACGCGGGCTGGGCGCCGGCGCTGCTGGTGGACTTCTCCGGCGTCTCCAGCGCGGTGCAGGCTTTTCAAAGCGTGGTCCACAGCCAGCATTTCTCGATCGGCGCCGCCAGCTTTAATCCGGCGCTGGCGCCGGTGGTCTTGCCGGAATCCTTATGGAGCAGGGAGTTGTTGCTGAGCCGTGCCGGTTGCGCGCTGATCGGCATGCTGCCCTTGCTGCTAGCGGTGCCGCTGTTCCATCGTTATTCGCCGGACCGCGTGCGTGTCGCGCCCGGCGGCGGCGCGCGCTGGTCGCCACTGGCGCTGGCCAATCGCTGGCTGCGGCCATTGTCGGCGGCGGTACGTCCCTTGTTCGGATTGGCCGCGCGCCTGCCGGGCGTATGGGGCGAGGCGTTGGCCGTGGTGGCGCTGGCGCTGGTGTCGAATCCCGCGGCCATCGTGGCGGCGGCGGTGTTGCTGGCCGGCGGCTGCGTGGTGGAGGGCGCCGCGCTTGGCGGCTGGCTGACCGCCGGCATCGTCATATGGGGCGTGCTGGTCAGCGAGCTGAGCGTGCGCGACCTGCGCAACGATGTCGACAGCATGAGCGCGGCGGCGCCCGGTGGTGCACAGCGGCGGCTCGCGGCCCAACTGCTGGCCGCTTGCCTGCTGGCGCTGGTGTTCACTGCGCCGGTGCTGTTGCGCTGGCTGATCGCCGAACCGCTGCGCGCCGCCGCGCTGGCGACCGGCGTATTCTCGATGTCATGCGCCGCCAGCTTGCTGGGCCGGCTTAGCGGCGGCGGCAGGACCTTCCTGGCGTTGTTCCTGTTCGGCATATACGTGGCGGTCCAGACCGCCAAGGCGCCGGCACTGGACGTGGTCGGCTTCAACGGCGCCGCGAATGCGCTGTCGGTAATGGGGCAATTGCTGACAGGTACTCTCGTGTTTGTCCTAGCCCTGTGGCATGAAAAGTGGCGCTTCGCGAGGAACTAGGGAAGGGGCAGCTTAGGATTAATCCGGTTTGGGAAGTTCCTCAGGCTGCGTCAGTGTACGTTTGATCTAGATCATATGTCACGGAACGGTCTAACGTAGCCTTGGCATTCGCGCTGCAAAACGCGTCGTCGAAACCGGTTCGACATTCCCCAGGCCACTTTTTTTACTTCTTTTCGAGGCAATCACATGTATCCATTTTCCCAAACTGTCACCCCCGCCGCTAAAAACCATATGGAAGCTCAGTTGTCGTTCTTTAACGACATTTCCAAGTCCCTGTTCCGTACCGTCCAGCAATATAGCGACCTGAACATCCAACTGGCACAAACCCTGCTGGAAGAAGGCACCAACGTCAGCCAGCAAGTGATCACCGCGCATCGTCCGACGGAGGCAATCGCCGCCGTCGCCGCCCACGCCCAGCCTACCGCCGAAAAGCTGCGCGCCTATCAGCAACACCTGTCGCGCATCGCCGCGGACACCCAGGTTGACCTGTCCAAAGTCGCCGAAGAGCGCGTGCAGGAAACCAGCCGTACCGCCAAGGCCCTGGCCGACGAGGTAGCGCGTGTCACGTCCGAGGAAACGGAAAAAACCCTGCGCAGCCATCAGGACGCCGTGCAGAAATTCACCGACCCTTTTACCGATGGCATGCGCCAGTCGCGCGGCAATGAAATGCGCAGCAGCAGCTCGACGCTGCAAAGCGCGGGCCACAACGGCACCGAAGGCCGCGAAGGCAGCATGCAAGGTGGGCAAGCTTCCCAAGCCCAGACTGCCGCTCAAGCTGCTCAATCCAGCAAACAGACCGGCGCCCGCAAGGAAACCTGATGTAGATTCAGATAAGAATTAACCCCTAGCCGCGTACGCGATGCAATGTCGCCGTGCGCGGCATTTTTTTTGCCCATGCTTTATCATGGTCGGCTTGTTGCTGTCTGGAGATGAAGATGACGAATGCCACCGCCGCGCAGCCTGAGTCGCTGCACATAGTTTGCCCCCATTGCGACGCCGTCAACCGCGTGCCCGCCGCCAAGCTGGCGCAGCAGCCGGTCTGCGGAAAATGCCAGAAGGAGCTGTTCACCGGCCAGCCGGTGGAGTTGTCCAGCGCGCGCTTCCTCAAGCATATCGAGCGCAGCGATATTCCTGTGCTGGTGGACTTCTGGGCGCCGTGGTGCGGGCCGTGCCGGACCATGGCGCCGTTTTATGCGCAAGCCACGCAGCGGCTGGAGCCGCAATTCCGCGTGGTAAAGGTGGATACCGAACAGGCGCAGGACCTGGCGGCGCGTTATGCGATCCGCAGCATCCCGACGCTGGCCCTGTTCAAGGGCGGCCGCGAGATGGCGCGCCAGCCGGGGGCAATGGATGCGTCCAACATCGTCGCGTGGGCCACGCAAAACAATCGTTGATCAATCCTCCGCCGCACGTTCCAGCCATTTGCGGATGCCGTCCAGCGTGCGGAAGTCAGCCGCCGAGCGGGTATTGATGTGCGGGTGGCGGTTCTGCATCATGCGCGCGAGCGCGGCACCGGGACCCAGTTCCAGCGCGTAGGTGATGCCGGCTTCGGCGGCGGCATCCATGCAGGCGGCCCAGTGGATGGTTTCGGCCAGCTGGCGCGACAGCTGATCGACGGCTTGCGTCTTGCCGCTGACGGCGGTGGCGCTGACGCCCGCCAATACCGGCGCCGTCATGTCGCCGAATCCGATTTGCCGCAAGGCCTCGGCAAACGGCGCCACCGCCGCCTGCATGTAGGGCGTGTGCGAGGCGACTTCCACTTGCAGGCGGGTGGTGTGTCCGCCCGCTTGTGCTATCGCTTGTTCCAGTTTCTCAGCGGCGGACGCGGGGCCGCCGGCGACGCAGGCGTCATCGCCGTTTTCTATGCTCATGTAAAAGGCGTGTTCGGCAAGGATGGCTTGAATGCGCGGCAGCGCCAGGCCCGAGATCGCCATTAACGCCTGACCGGGCAGGGCCAGCGCGCAGTTGTCCATCAGCCGCGCGCGCTCGGCGGCCAGTCCTGCCGCCGCCTCCGGCGCCAGCGCGCCGGCGACGCCGTATGCCGCCAGTTCGCCGATGCTGTAGCCGGCGATCAGCGCCGGCGGCGGCGTGAATTCACGGATCGCTTCCCACATGGACAGCGTGGCGGCGACGATCAGCGGTTGTGCGTTGCGGTTGGCGTAGATGTCCACGCCGTCCAATGCGCCGGTCGTGGCCAGGCGGTCCAGCAGCGCACTGGCGGCGGGGCTGGTGCGGGCCAGGTCGAACATCGCCGGATGCTGGCCGCCTTGTCCGGGGCACAGCAGCAGCAGCCGGGCTTGAGCGCCGTAGGGCATGGTCATTGCTGACTGGCGTCCAGCGCGGCGATGGCGAGTACCAGGCAGCTGGCGGCCAGCAGGTCGGCCGCGCCGCCCGGCGACAGCCGCTGCTGGACAAACAACCGGTGGCTGGCCAGCGCTTCGTCATGCCAGCCGGGATAGGCGGTGCCGCCCAGGTCGATGAAGCGTTGCGCGCTGGTGCGCACAATGTGCGCGCCCTGCGGTCCGGCGCGGTGGTAGACGTTGCTGTCGCTGATGTGGGCCATTAGCACGAACAGCGTATCGATGCGCGCCATCGTCATGCTGGCGCCACGCGCGCGCGCGGCCAGCATCGCCGGTACGCCGATTTCAAAAACGGAGGGCAGGCCAAGCGCGCCTTCCTCGCGCGCTCCACTCACCGAATACTGCGCGGCGACCCGCAGGCCGTTGCTCAGCGCCGGCGGCGCGGCCGGCGCGGCGTGCATCGCCAGTTCCTCGCCCCAGCGTATCAACATGGCGGCGCGCAGGGCGGCGGGTGTCATCGGCGTGCCTTGCGCCCGGGCGCGGCCGGCGGTGGCGCACAGCATGCCGAGGCTGAAGATCGCGCCGCGATGCGTGTTGACGCCACGCGTCGCCTTCAGCATCGCCGCTTCGGCCGCGATGCCCAACTGCTTTAACTGCGAAAACGGCGCATCGTTCAATCCCGCCAGGCAGATTTTTTTAAAGTAGTGACGCAGCGAGAACAGGCTGCGCATGAAGGTGGAGGCATCCATGTCGTCATGGCTGCCATTGTCTACCAACGACACCAGTCCGGGCTTGGGATAAAGACACAACTCCACGTGCAGACTACCCACCGCCAGCCGCGCGACCTCGCGCGCGAAGCGGACCTGAGCCCTGCGGCCAAGCTGCGTGCTGGCGACAACCGGCGCCGCGGCGCGCGATCCGGAGCGAAGCGAGACGGCGCCCATCACACATCCTCCAGCGTCGCCATCAGCGAAGCGGTGTCCGCCAGGCGGACCGAATGCAGCTGCTTGACCATCACCTTGGCGGGATGCGCCATCGCCATGCTCCATTCCTTCCACGACACCGCTTGCCCTCCGGGGAAAACGATCTCGCCATCCAGCGGCAGGTGCGCGGCGTGCCGCGACAGCAGTGCCACGCCCTCGGTCAATTGCCGTCGGCCGCGCGGATGGAACAATATATCGATATCGGAAGTCGGCGACAGATACAGCAGCCCGGTCAAGGCCTGCATCGCCAGCGAGCCATACACGCGCAGATCCAACGCTTCGGCATCGCGCTCCATCGCCGTCAGCGCTTGCTTCCACGGGCCCGACGAGCGTATCGCCGCCTGCAGCTGTACGGCGGGCGACATCCTGGCGATATGCGCCGCCTGCACGCGCAAGGCTATCCGTACCTTTTCGCCGGTATCTTCATCGGGCGGCAGGGGCAGGCCGAGGCAAACCTCGTCCGGCTGCGCGCCGATGTCCAGCCGCCGCACCACGGCCGGCCAATCCTGGTCCTGCCACAGCTTCAAGGCGATGCGATGTTGCGGCTGCGCCGCGCGCAGCACGTCGCGCCAGCCGTCCTCGCACAGCCAGCACAGCATGTGCCGCTCCAGCCCTTGCGAGGCCGCAGTGGCCAAGGCCAGGCTCTCGGACTCAGGCGGCGCGTACATGGCCGTCGCCCATCACAGCGTCGATCACGGGTTGCGCCAGGCGTCGCCCGCCGCGCTGCAGGCCCAGTGCGCTGCGCTGGTCGCCGCTTGCCGGCTGCGCCAGCGCGGTGCGCAGATGCGCTGCCAGGTCGCCGGCCCAAATCGCTTCCAGGCCGCCCATCCGCAGATAGTTCTCCGGCCCCGGCGCAAACACGGGATTACTTTGCGCCAGTTCCGTCAGCCGCTCCTCCGGCACCTTGGTGATGCGCGCCATCGCCGGCAATCCCATCACGCGGATGGTCGCATCGGGCAGGGCGTAGCAGGCGTCGGCCATCAAGCCGCTGGTGATAAAGCCGCCGGACAGCGCCTGGTCGTACACCAGTCCGATGATCTTGTGTCCCTTGCGTCGTGCCAGATCCACGCATTTGCCCAAGTGCGCCATATAGCTGTTGATGCCTAGCATTTCGTCGCGGTGACGCAGACGCTGGCCCTGCGTATCAATCAGCATCAGTATCGGCATGCCGGGATGTTCGCGAACCGTGCGCAGGATTGCCTGCGCTTGCGCCAGCGCGATCTCCACGCCGATGGGCGTATGGCCGGTGGTGCCGATCACCGCCACCGCTTGTCCGTCCACTTGCGCGCCGCCGCTGAGGAAATCGTTGTGCTCGACGATCGTATGCCCTTGCGGGAACAGCGTGTCCGCCAGTTTTTTCCAGTCCATGTGCTTATGCTCCCATGCGGCGCGGATCGGCCGCGGCGATAAAACTATCCACATCCAGCATCGGAATGTTGGCGGCGTTCGCGATCTGCATCGCGTTCCAGATGTCGACCGGATCGGGCAGGGTGCCGAAGCGGGCGATGCGCTGCTCCAGCATCTGCTGCTCCGCTTCCAGCGCTTCCAGCGTCAACTCCACAGTTGCGCCGGTCAGTGCGGAGACGGCATCAAGCGCGGCGCCACGGAAGGCGGCGATGTCGTCGGCCACGATGCGTTGGCAATCTCCCATCAGGTAGCGGTGCTTGCCGCCAGTGCTGCGCCATACCAGCGCGCGGTCGCGCGAATCGAATTCCTCGACGCCGTTGGCGGTTTCGATGACCTCGGGGCCGGACATCGCCAGCCGTCCTTCCTCCGACATCACCACCACGTTCGCGCAGCGCGTGACGATGCCCATGCCGCCAAAGGCGCCGTTGGAACCGCCGACCAGCGCGATCACCGGGATGCCGGCAGCGCGCGCATCGAGCAGGGCGCGCATCACTTCCGACACGGCGATCAGGCCGGCGTTGGCCTCGTGCAGGCGCACGCCGCCGGACTCCACCAGCAGCACCACGGCGGCCACCTTGTCGTTGACGGCGCGCCGCAGCAGTCCGACCAGCTTGGCGCCATGCACCTCGCCGACCGCGCCGCCCATGAATCCACCTTCCTGCGCCGCCGCATAGACGGCCACGCCGCCCAGCTTCGCCCGGCCGACGGCAACGCCGTCGTCGAACGCCACCGGCGCATTCAACTGCCCCAGGTGCGGGCTGACGACGCGCTCGGACGGCGGCAGGAATTCTTCAAAGCTGTCCGCATCGAACAGCTGCTGCAGCCGTTCGCGGGCGGTCGCTTCCTGGTAGCTTGCGCCGCGGCTCATCACGAACCTCCCAGCATGGTTTGCACCGCCTGGTCCAGCCGCAGGCTGACGACTGCGGGCGTGGCGCCCATGTCGTTGATGGAGATGCGGGTATCGGCCAGCAGCCAGCGCTGGTGGAAGTCGCGCATCACCGCCTCCCAGATCGGGCCGAAGCCGACTGCGGCGGTGGTGATCTCGATGGTGCAGGCGCCATTCAGTTCGGCGGGTTCGATCAGCACTTCCAGGTTGCCGGAGCCGACCACGCCCACCACTTGCGGCGAGGCCTTCAGGTGCTGCGTGCCTTGTTCGAATCGGTAGTTCAGGGTTTCCATGTCAGACTCCTTACCAGTTGCGGAAACGCTTGGGCGGATTGTACAAACCGCCCGATGCGCGCACCAGGTCTTTCATATTGCGGGCGGCCAGCAGGTCGCGCGTGGCCATGCGCTTGTCGATGCCCAGGTCCTCGGCGCGCTGGATGATGCCGCGGTCGCGCAGGTTTTCCACCATCCGGTGATCGCGCGCGAGGCCGACCGGTGTGTACCCGGCCACGCCGCGTATGGCCTGCTCGCGCTCCTCGTCGGTGCGGCACATCAGCAGGTTGGCGATGCCTTCCTCGGTCAGGATGTGGCTGACGTCGTCGCCGTAGATCATCACCGGCGGGATCGCCATCTTCGCCTGTTCCATCAACTCCCACGCGTCGAGCTTCTCGACGAAGGCCGGCTGCATATGCTCGCGGAAGGTCTCCACCATCTGCACCACCAGCTTCTGGCCGCGCGGGATGGTGTTGCGGCCTTCGCGCGCCTGTTGTCCCGCCTTGAGCCACGCCGGGCTGGCGTGACGCCGGCCGCGCGCGTCCGCCCCCATGTTGGAGGCGCCGCCGAAGCCGGCGATGCGGCCGGCGGTGGCGGTCGACGAATTGCCCTGCAAATCGACCTGCAGCGTCGACCCGATGAACATGTCGCAGGCATAGTGCCCGGCCGCCTGGCACATGGCGCGGTTGCTGCGCATGGTGCCGTCCGGGCCGATGGCGAAAACGTCCGGCCGCGCATGGATGTAGTCCTCCATGCCCAATTCAGAGCCGAAGGAGTGGACCGACTGCACGAAGCCCGCCTCGATCGCCGGGATCAGCGCCGGGTGCGGATTGAGCGCCCAGTGCTTGCCGATCTTGCCGCGCAGACCCAGCGACTCGGCATAGGTCGGCAACAGCAGTTCGATGGCGGCGGTGTCGAAGCCGATGCCGTGGTTCAGGCGCTGCACTTCGTATTCCGCGTAGATGCCCTTGATCGCCATCATCGCCATCAGCACCTGGATTTCCGAGATCTGCGCCGGGTCGCGCGTGAACAGCGGCTCGATGTAGTAGGGGCGCGGCGACTGCACGACGAAGTCCACCCAGTCGCCCGGTATGTCCACGCGCGGCACCTTGTCGACGATGCGGTTGACCTGCACGATGACGATGCCCTGCTTGAAGGCCGTGGCTTCGACGATGGCCGGCGTGTCCTCGGTATTCGGGCCGGTGTACAGGTTGCCCTGGCGGTCCGCAGCTTCCGCCGCGACCAGGCAGATGCGCGGCGGCAGGTCGATGAAGTAGCGGCTGAACAGCTCCAGATAGGTGTGGATGGCGCCGATGTTGAGCTTGCCTGCGGCCGCCAGCCGCGCCACGCGCGCCGATTGCGGGCCGGAGAAGGAGAAGTCCAGCTTCGAAGCGACGCCGCGCTCGAACACGTCCAGGTGCTCCGGCAGCGCCAGCACCGACTGCAGCATGTGCAGGTTGTTGACGCGCTCCGGATTCAAATGCGCCAGCGCGTGGCCGAGAAAGTCCGCCTGCTTCTGGTTGTTCCCCTCAAGGCAAACGCGGTCGCCGCATTCGATCACCGCATGCAGCAGGTCGGTAATGCGGGCGGCCGGCAGGCTCTTGCCATCCAGCTCGCTGCCCAGCGCCGCGCCGGCGCGCTGCAATCGCGCGGCGCGGTTCTGTTGAAGGGTATTCCAGTTCATTATTTTGCTCCCATGATCATGTCAGGCAGGCCGGTGGCGATCGACGGCATCACGCACAACAGCAGCACCGCCACGAACATCAGCGCCAGGAACGGGAACACGCCCCACACCACATCCTTGAGCGGGATGTCCGGCGCGATGTTTTTGATGACGAAGATGTTCAATCCCACCGGCGGATGGATCAGGCCCATCTCCATCACCACCGTCATGACGATGCCGAACCAGATCAGATCGAAGCCGGCGGCCTTCAGCGGCGGCAGAATGATGGGCGCCGTCATTAGGATGATCGACACCGGCGGCAGGAAGAAGCCGAATACGATCACCATCAGCAGGATCACCGACAGCAGCAGCCATTTCGACAGGTGCAGGCTGACCACCCACGCGGCGGCCGACTGGCTGATGTGCAGATAGCTCATCACATACGAATAGAACAGCGACATGCCGATGATCAGCAGCAGCATCGTCGATTCCTTGATCGAAGAGCTGAGGATGGGCGACAAGTCCTTCGGCCGCCATACGCCGTAGATAACGGCCAGCAGCACCAGCGCCAGCAGCGCACCCAGGCCCGCCGTTTCCGACGGCGTGGCGAAGCCGCCGTACAGCGCGATCATCACGCCGATCAGCAGCACGACGAAGGGCAGCACGCGCGGCAGCATCTCGACCTTTTGCGCCAGCGTGAAGTGCTCGTCTTCCAGATAGGCCGACTTCTCGCCGCCTTTTTCGTAGATGACCAGTGCGGCCTTGTATTCCTTGTGGGCGCGGTACATCGCGTAGCCGGCAAACAGCACCACCAGCAGCACGCCGGGACCTATCCCGGCCAGGAACAGGCGGCCCAGCGACTGCTCGGCGGCCACAGCGTACAGGATCATCGTGATCGACGGCGGCAGGAGGATGCCCAGCGTGCCACCGGCGGCGATGATGCCGGCCGCGAAACCGGGCGAGTAGCCGCGGCGGCGCATTTCCGGTATGCCGGCCGAACCGATGGCCGAGCAGGTCGCCGGCGAGGAACCCGCCATCGCGGCGAACAGCGCGCAGGCGAATACGTTGGCGATGCCCAGGCCGCCCGGTATCTTGTGCATCCAGGTGTGGATCGCTGAGTACAGGTCCTTGCCGGCGGGTGATTTGCCGATGGCCGCACCCTTCAGGATAAACAGGGGAATCGACAGCAGCGTGATCGACGCCATTTCCTCGTAGACGTTCTGCGTGATTGTGTCGAGCGAGGAGGGCGGCATGCAGAAGTACATGAAGCCGGTGGCCACCACGCCCAGCGCGAAGGCGATCGGCATCCCCGAGAACATCACTACCAGGGTAACGGCGCCGTAAAGGGCGCCAAGGGACAGGTCGCTCATGCTGCGCGCTCCGAGTGGGGTTTGTTGGTCATGCGCGCCAGCGTTTGCAGCACGATTTGCAGCGTCAGGATGGTCATCCCGGCGGCCATCATCGCGTAGGGTATCCACAGCGGCGGCGCGAAGGTCGACGATGTGGTCTGGCCGTCGACATAGGCTTCATGGAACAGCGTCCACGATTTCCACGAGAAGAAGGCGCAGAACAGCGCGGACACAAGGTCGACGAAGAACAGCCGGACCGCGTTCACGCGCGCCGGCAGCAGCCCGGCCAGCGCTTCGATGCCGATATGGCCGCGATGCGACTGCACGTAGGCGGTGCAGAAGAAGGTCACGCCGACCAGCATGAACACGGAGGCTTCGTCCTGCCAGTCGGTGGGCGCCGAGAAGAAGTAGCGCGACACCACCGAGTAGGTCAGGATGCACGCTGTCAGCACCAGCGCCACCATGGACACGGCCATCAGTCCCTGATTGAGCTTGGCCAGCAGCGCCGTGGCGCCGGCTATGACGGCGTTGTCCGGCGGCGCCGCGGCGCGGGCCGGCTCCAGTTCAATTCCATGGCTCATAGCGTCTTCTCCGCCAGTTTCAGCAGTTTGGCGCAGTTTTCGTTCTTCTCGCCGTAGTCCTTCCAGGCGGTGGTGCGGGCGATCGCCTGCCATTTTTTCAGCGCCGCCGGGTTCAGGTCGACCACCTTGGCCTTGGCCTTGGCGTAGACGTTGGCCACCGCCTGGTCGTCGGCCTTGGCGGAGGTCAGCGCGAAGGCTTCCATCTCGGCGCCGACGGCCATGATGGTGGCTTGCTGTTCCTTGGTCAGGCGGTCGAACACGGCCTTGGACATCATCAGCGGTTCGAACATGAACCAGTAGGCGCCCGCGCGGCCGGTGGTCAGCGCCTTCGACACTTCTTCCAGGCGGAACGAAATCAGCGAGGTGGAGGAGGTCAGCGCCGCTTCCATCGCGCCAGTCTGCATGGCGGCGTAGATTTCATTCGACGGCAGAGACACCACGGCGGCACCGGCTGCCTTGAGGATCAGGTCCATCTCGCGCGAGCCGCCGCGTATCTTCATGCCCTTGGCGTCTTCCGGATCGATGATCGGCTTGGTGCGCGAAGCGACGCCGCCAGCCTGCCAGATCCAGCTTACCAGCACGACGCCTTTCTCCAGCAGGATGCGGTTCAATTCCTTGCCCACTTCCGCGTTCTTCCAGCCGTAGGCCTGCTCGTAGGAGGTGACCAGACCGGGCATCAGGCCGATGTTCACTTCCGGGACTTCGCCGCCGGCGTACGACAGCGGCACCAGCGACATGTCCAGGGCGCCCTTGCGCATGGCCGAGAACTGGGCGTTGGTCTTCATCAGCGAGGAGCCGGGATAGATCTCGAACTTGAGGCTGCCCTTGGAACGCTTTTCCACCTCGGCGGCGAACATGCGGGTCAGACGGTCACGGAAGTCGCCCTCGGTGACGGTGCCGCCGGGAAACTGATGCGAAATCTTTAACGTTGTGTTCTGCGCCCAGGCAGGTTGCAACAACAACGGGCTGGCGGCCAGGGCGGCCAAGACGGACCTACGGGTGACTGCGCTCATAATTCCTCCAAGGTGGGCTAAATATGCAACGATCTTTTTTGTGTATACAAGAATATATCGTTCGAATACATTGTCAAGTGAAATTCAGCATTTATAATGAGGCATGTTATACACAGGTTTGAAAGATCCCATGAGCACCCATTCGGCAACGCTGCGTGAAGAAATAGAAGAGATGATCGCCGTCGGCCAGCTGAAGCCCGGCCAGCATCTGGACGAGACCGAACTGGCGACGCGCTTCGGCGTCTCGCGCACGCCGATCCGGGAAACGCTGATCCAGCTGGCGTCGATGGGACTGGTGGTGATACGTCCGCGCCGCGGCGCCATCGTCGCCGAACTGGGGCCGCAGCAGCTGCTGGAGATGTTCGAGGTGATGTCGGAACTGGAGGCGACCTGTGGCCGGCTGGCCGCGCGCCGCATGACGCGCGAAGAGCAGCAGGCCTTGCTGGCGGCGCACCAGGCCTGCCAGGAGGCGCTCGATGCGCAGGAGACGGATGCCTACTATTACAAGAACGAGGTATTCCACGAGGCGATCTACGCCGGCAGCCATAACCAGTTCCTGATCGAGCAGACGCGCAATCTGTACCGGCGCCTGCGGCCTTACCGCCGTTTGCAGCTACGGGTGCGCAACCGCCTGGCCACGTCCTATCACGAGCATGACGGCGTGGTGCAGGCCATCATCGACGGCGATGGCGAGCTGGCCGCGCAGCTGCTGCGCGAGCACGTGATGATACAGGGGCAGCGTTTCTCGGATTTGATGGCGTCGCTGCCGCAGCTGCGCCAGGATGCGGCTTAAAGCATCCCTTAGCGCGCGGCGCCACGCATGATGCGCACAGGCTTGGCGGTGGCCGGGTCGGAGGGCAGCATGTCGGCCAGCGTTTGCTGATCGAGCACCGCCAGGAAGGCCTTGGTGGCATCGTTCAGCGTGTGTTTCAGCTTGCAGTCCGGCGTCAGCGGACAGGTGTCGTTGGCGCGGTCGAAGCACTCGGCCATGAAGAAATCCGTCTCCGTGGCGCGCACCAGGGCGCCGATATTGATGTCCTTGGGCTCTTTGCCCAGGCGTAGCCCGCCGTTGCGGCCGCGTACAGTCTCCACCAGGCCGGACTGGCCCAACTGGTAGACCACCTTCATCAGGTGGTTCTTCGAGATCACATGCAGGTCGGCGATGTCCTGGATGGTAACCAGGCGGTCCCGATTGGCGCTCAGGTAGAGCAGCGTGCGCAGCGAATAGTCGGTAAAAGAGGTCAGGCGCATTATGATGAGTCTTGGTTACGGTTCGTCCCGTATTCTACATGGGCTACATGGGAAAAGGCTTATTCCATCTGCTGCAAAATGTCGCGCACCCGCAGCAGCGCGGTGTCGATGTCGAGCGTCTCGATGCCGCCGTAGCCGAGGAACAGGCCGGCCTTGGGCGGCGTCGTGGCGTAAAAATTCGACAAGGGGTACAGGCCGACATCGGCGCGCCGGGCCAGCCGCAGCAGCAGGTCCAGGTCGATGGGGCGCTTGCACAGCGCCGCGAGGTGGAAGCCGGCGCTGGCCGGCACCAGTTCGAACCATGGCGACAGTTCGGCAGCGAACAGCGATTGCAGCCGCTCGCGCCGGGTGGCGTAGACCGCGCCGCAGCGGCGGATGTGGCGCGACAGGCTGCCGTCGCCGATGAACTTGGCCAGCGCGTGCTGGCTGGCGGTGGCGGTGTGCCAGTCGTTCAGGTGCTTGACGGTGAGGACCGCGTTCAGCACCGCCTCCGGCAGCACCGCGTAGCCCAGCCGCAGTTCCGGCAGCATCACCTTCGAGAAGGTGCCGACGAAGGCCACCACGCCGTGCCTGTCCATGCTTTGCAGCGAATCGGTGGGCCGGCCTTCGTAGCGGAACTCGCTGTCGTAATCGTCCTCGATGATGATGGCGCCGATCTGCAGCGCGCGCGCCAGCAGGGCCTCGCGGCGGGCAACGCTCATCGGCATCCCCAGCGGGAACTGGTGCGCCGGCGTGGTGTAGATCAGGCGCGTGCCGTCGGGGATCCGGTCCACCAGCATGCCCTGGTCATCAACGCCGATGCCGACCACCTGCGCGCCCTGGCTGGCGAACAGCATCCGCGCGGCGGGATAGCCCGGCTCCTCGACCGCGACCACGCAGCCGGGTTCCAGCAGCACGCGGCCCAGCAGGTCCAGCGCCTGCTGGGCGCCGTTGGTGACCACCACGTTGGCCGCGGTGCAGACCACGCCGCGCGCATAGGCCGCGTGGTGGGCGATGGCCGCGCGCAGTTCGGCGATGCCCTCCGCCTGGCGGTACATGCCGCTGCCCTTGATGTCCTGGCGCAGGCCGTGCAGCATGCAGCGGCGCCATTCGTCGTTGGGGAACTGGCCGGTCGTGACGCAGCCGCCGATGAATTCATAGCGCGAGCGGCCTTCGGGGAAGGGGATGCGCAGCGGCGTATGCATCGCATCCCATTTGGCGACGATGGCGGAACTGGCGAGGTTACCGGCGATCTGGCGGCGCGGTTTGGCCTCCGCCGGCGCGTTGACGAAGCTGCCCTTGCCGACCTGGCCGATCACCAGCCGCTCCTGCGTCAGCCGGGTGTAGACGTCCGAGACGGTCTTGCGCGAGAGTCCGAGCTGCTCGGCCAGCAGGCGCGAAGGCGGCAGCTGCTGCTTGTCCGCCAGCCTGCCGCTGCGGATCGAATCGCTGAGCTGGCGGTACAGTTGCCCGCCCAGGTCCTTCCTGCCTTCGATGACGATGTGGAGTTCCATGTTATTTTAGTGCGGCGCCGAACGGACGATAGCGCGAGTTTGCCACATACTGGAGCAGATCACAGGAGGAAGCATGAACAACGAAGACCAGCGCCGCCAGTTCATCAACGAGCTATGGCAGCGCTTCGAGCAGTTGCAGCAGTGGGCGATGGAGAATTGGCCGGATCAGGAGCATCCCTTGTCCAGCGCGGATTTCGTCGAAAGCCGCAAGGAGATACTGGGCCTGCGCGATCCGGCTCAGGCGCCGGCCGGGTTGCCGGCGGGCCGCGAGCCGGAGCAGGGCGGGGCGCAGTATGTCGATATGAATCCCACGCCCTGGCCTTGATCGTTAATGTGTTTTCGGCTTGCCGGTCAACGCCAGCAGCCAGGCGATCATGCTGATCACCAGGCTGGCCAGCACGCCCCAGGCCAGCTTCAGGGCGCTGTCGAATAGCAGCGGCGCCACCAGGCCGGACACCAGCGCGAACAGCAGCATCTGGATGAAGGACTGCATCGACGCCGCCAGCCCGCTGTTGTTCGGGAAGTACTCCAGCGCGATCAGTGACAGCGGCGTCATCGCCAGCGCCAGGCCGAAGGAGTAGATAAACAGCGGCATCACGGCATACGGCACGGCCGCGACGTAGAAAGAATTGTAGGCGACGTTGATGACGCCGGCGGAGATCATGATCGCAAAGCCCATCCACACCTGCGCGTTGCGCGAGTACTTGTGGGCGAATTTGCCCGACAGCGCCGAGCCGATCACCATGCCGCTGATCAGCGGCACGAACATCCAGGCGAACGCCGTCTCCGGCAGGTGCAGGATATTCATCACGAAGTACGCGGCCGAGCCGATATACAGCGCCACGCCGGCGAAACACATGCCCACCGCGATCGCCAGCAGCAGGAAGTGGTGGTGGCACAGCACCTTCCAGTAATTGGCCGCGATGGCGCCGAGGTGGAAGGGATGGCGGTCCTTGACGGCCAGGCTTTCCGGCAGCGAGCGCTGCACGGCGACGAACATCAGGATGCCGAAGCCGCTGAGGAACCAGAAGATCGAGCGCCAGCCGAAACTGACCTGCAGCCAGCCGCCCAGTACCGGCGCGATGGCCGGAGCCAGGCCGAACACCATCATGATATGCGACAGGATCTTCTGCGCCTCGGCGCCGGAGAAGCGGTCCTGCACGATCGCGCGGCCGACCACCGAGCCGGCGCCGGCCGCCAGGCCCTGGACGATGCGGCAAGCCAGCAGCACGCCGATCGACGGCGCCATCGCGCCGACGACGGACGCGGCGATATACAGCACCAGCGACACCAGGATCACCGGACGGCGGCCGAAGGAGTCGGACAGCGTGCCGTAGAACAGCATCATGAAGGCAAAGCAGAACAGGAACATGCTCAGCGTTTGCTGGATCAGCAGCGGGCTGGCGTCGAAGGTCTGGGCGATGGCCGGGAACGACGGCAAATAGGTGTCGATGGCCAGCGGACCGACCATCGTCAGGCCGGCCAGGAGTAGCGTCAGCAGAATATTCATTAAAGTTGTATTGTTCGGTAGACGCGGCATTTTACGCGATATGCGCTGTGCGCATATGCAACGACGAATTCCTTCCTTCGTTTGCGCCGTGAGGGCAATTAAGCTGCTTTGATGGGCGCTTTTTATTCGAGACATTATGACTATCGATACATTTGATGGGACCGGCGTCAAGCCGTCGCACTGGAACCTGGCCAGCGTGATCGAGCAGCTGCGCGTGTCGCGCGAAGCGACGCACAACATCCGTCATCACGGCAAGGTGCGCGAGCTGCCGTCGCGCGAGGCGCTGACGATCATCGTCAACGGCCTGTCGGCGGCGCTGTTCCCGACCCATTACGGCAGGCCCAACCTGACCGACGAGAGCATCGATTATTTCGTCGGCGACACGCTGACCACGACCCTGAACCGCCTGACCGAGCAGGTGCGGCGCGGCCTGCAGTTTTCTTCGGAAGAGGCGACGCCGGACGAGGAGGCGCTGACCGCGCAGGCCAACGCCATCACGCGCGAGTTCGCCGCGGGCTTGCCGGCGATACGCGGGCTGCTGGTGTCCGACGTGCTGGCGGCGTTCTCGGGCGACCCGGCGGCGACCTCGGTGGCCGAGATCATGCTGTGCTATCCGGGCACGATCGCGATCCTGTACTACCGGCTGGCGCACAGCCTGCACCGCCTGGGTTCGCCGTTCCTGGCGCGGCTGATCTCGGACATCGGCCATTCGCTGACCGGCATCGACATCCATCCCGGCGCGCACATCGGCGCCAGCTTCTTCATCGACCACGGCACCGGCGTGGTGATCGGCGAGACCGCCATCATCGGCCAGCGCGTGCGCCTGTACCAGCACGTGACCCTGGGCGCCAAGCGCTTCCCGGCGGATGAAAAAGGCGTGTTGATCAAGGGCGTGCCGCGCCATCCGGTGGTGGAGGATGACGTGGTGATCTACGCCGGCGCGACCATCCTGGGCCGCATCACCATCGGCGCCGGCTCCACCATCGGCGGCAATGTGTGGCTGACGCAGAGCGTGGCGCCGGGCAGCAACGTCTCGCAAGCGCAGATGCGCAACGACTAGGATAGTGACAATTCGCGGAATTTGCCATGGATGTAATATGGTACTCTAGGCAACTTGTTCAACTTGCAACTGTCTGATGCCTTTACTGTACTATCATCCGCCCAAATCTGTGTCCCATGGTCACTCTCCGCGCGTCCAGAACCCTCGCCAGGCATGGGATGCGACGCAGGCATTTTTACGCGACCATACGGTTTCCGAGTTGCGGCCCCAACTGCGCTTGACCGTGCTGGGCGCCACCAAGTTTACCGACCCGGCGGTTGTTGAATCCATACTTCAGCAAGCGCTCGACGCGTTCGGACCGTCAACCTCGGTTTGGGGGATCTTTCACAACTGGGACTTGCCGGGCGACCGATTGAGCGATGCGCTGGAATTTGCGTTGTCGGATGAGCACCGGCCCAGGCAGGAAGTCGATTCCGTGAGTCTGCATCTTTCATATGCCTTTTCGTGGAAGGATCTGCCCAATCCCTCTCCAGATGAGGCTCGTAAAGTCGCCCGCAAAGGGCGTAATTCGCTGGGCCTGTCGGTGGGAGGGCACCGCCTTTTCATGCAACCCACATTTCTTTTTGAAGTGCCTGAACAGACTTCATCTTTCATTACACGCTTGCAAGCGATCGAGGCCGCCACGCCTTTCGTTCCCAGGGACGATTACTACTATCTCACAGAGTCCAGGCAGAGCAAGGATGGCATAAAGCTGACCAGGCTGAAATCGGGATGGAAGAATCAATGAGGTTTCGCGTAGCCCAACCTGCTTTTGCGATTTCGCTGCGCGAGATACTTGCCGGATGTGATGTCTCACAGGTTATCGCCTGACGCACCCCTAAGCAAGGTCCGCCATGGGCGGTCATGGTAGCGGGATTCTTATCTGCCTGCCGGCGTGAAGCGCCGACAGGCAAGGACCCTGCCCGAAGACCTTTTGACGTAGCGTACCCTCGCTGTATTTCACTTGATAGCGCCCGCGTCGCTGCAGTTCGGGCACGATCAGCTCCACCACGTCGCGCATGCTCTCGTGGGCGATGGCGAACGCCAGGTTGAAGCCGTCGATGTCGGTCTCTTCCTGCCAGGCCTCCAGCTGGTCCGCCACTTGTGACGGATCGCCGACCAGCACCGGGCCGCGTCCGCCCAGGCCGATGAATTCGGCCGCTTCGCGCACCGTCCATTTGCGGTTCGGGTCGGCCTGGCTGAACGAGGCCAGTGCTGACCTGCCGGCGTCGGAGTCGATGTACTCGATCGTCGCGTCCAGCGGGAACTTGCCGAAGTCGACGCCGGTCCAGCCGGACAGCAGGGCCAGCGCGGCCTCGATGTCGATGTGGCGGCGGTATTCTTCGTGTTTGGCGCGCGCCTCGGCTTCGGTTGGCGCGGTGATGATCAGCGCTTGCGCATAGATCTTCAAATCGTCGCCATCGCGGCCGGTGGCGCGCACCGCCGAGCGCAAGTCGTCCACATACTTCCTGACGACCTTCTTGCTTGGCCCGCTGACGAAGGTGCACTCGGCGTGCTTGGCCGCGAACGCCGTGCCGCGCGGCGAGGTTCCTGCCTGGTACAGCAGCGGCGTGCGCTGCGGCGACGGTTCGCACAGGTGGAAACCGGGGACCTTGTAGTAGCGGCCTTCGTGATTGATCGGATGCACGCGGGACGGCTCGGCATACACGCCGCGCTCCTTGTCGTTGACTACCGCGTCGTCGTCCCAGCTTTTCTCCCACAGTTTGTAGACCACATCCATGTATTCGTCGGCGAGGTCGTAGCGCTCGTCGTGGCTCAACTGGCGGTCCAGGCCGAGGTTGCGCGCCGCGCTGTCCAGATAACCGGTGACGATATTCCAGCCGATGCGGCCCCGCGTCAGATGATCCAGCGTCGAGATGCGGCGGGCAAAGGTATACGGATGCTCGTACGTCAGCGCGCACGTCACGCCGAAGCCCAGGTGCGTGGTGGCTTGCGCCATCAGCGGCACCAGCGCCAGCGGGTCGTTCAGCGGCGCCTGCACGCCGTGGCGCAGCGCCGCGTCCGCGCTGCCTTGATAGACGTCGTAGACGCCCAGCACATCGGCCAGGAATATCGCGTCGAAGCGGCCGGCCTCCAGCAGCCGCGCCAGTTCGGTCCAGTGGTCGGGATCCTTGTAGCGGTGGCTGTTGTCGCGCGGGTGCGTCCACAATCCCGGGGACTGGTGGCTCACCGTCTGCATCTGGAAGGCGTTGAAGCGTATTTGCTTGGGCATTATTTGGACGCGGTTTTCTTGTCGCTGGCTTCCAGTGCCAGTTGGTCGTCGGTCTTGGCGTAGTCGGCGAAGTGCTTGTTGGTCACGGCCAGGAACTCGCGCGAGCGGTAGGCAGCGGCGATATCCCTGGCGAACTGCTTGTCCTTGTCGGCGGTGCGGACCGCCACCAGGTTGACGTAGTTGGACGAGATTTTCTCGGTGATCAGCGCGTCCTTCAGCTTCAGTCCCGAGGCCAGCGCGTAGTTACCGTTGACGAAGGAGTAGTCGGTGTCCTGCAGGGAGCGCGGCAGCTGCGCGGCCTCCAGCGCGATCAGCTTGATCTTCTTCGTGTTGACGGCGATGTCCTTTTCCGATGCGCGGATCGGATCGATCTTGTCGCGCAGCTTGATCCAGCCCAGTTGATCCAGCAGCACCAGCGCGCGCGCCTGGTTGGTCGGGTCGTTCGGCAGCGCGACGGTGGTGCCTTCCTTGACGTCGTTCAGCGTCGTGTGCTTCTTGCTGTAGATGGCGATCGGCGCGGTGGGGATCTTCACGAGGTCGGTCAGCGCCAGTTTGTGCTCGGTGGCGAATTTGTTCAGGTAGATGATGTGTTGGAAGACGTTGGCGTCCAGCGAGCCTTCGGCCAGCGCGAAGTTGGGCTGGATGTAGTCGTTGAACTCGACCAGCTTGACCTTGTAGCCCTGCTTTTCCAGGATAGGCTTGATGCCCAGCTTGACCTGGTCGGCATACGGCCCGGCGCTGGTGCCGATCACCAGTTCTTTCGGATCCTTGGCGTTGGCCGGGGCGGCGATGCCGAAGGCGATGGTCAATGCTGCCAGCAGCAGGTTACGGCGAGTGTTCATGATTTTTCCTTGTTAGCGTTTGTCGATACGTTTGGCGATGCGGTTGCCGGTGAACTGGATCAGTTGCACCATGGCGATGAGGATGGCGACGGTGGCGACCATGATGTCGGTCTCGAAGCGGTAGTAGCCGTAGCGGATGGCGAGGTCGCCGATACCGCCGCCGCCCACCACGCCGGCCACGGCGGAATAGGAAAGGAAGCTGATCGACAGCACGGTCAGCGCCAGCACCAGGCCGGAGCGCGCTTCCACCAGCAGCACGCGCAGCACGATCTGCAGTTCCGACGCGCCCATCGCGTGCGCCGCTTCGATGACGCCGCGCGGCACTTCGCGCAGGTTCTGTTCGACCATGCGGGCGAAGTAGGGCACGGCGGCGAACGACAGCGGCACGGCGGCGGCCAGCGGGCCGATCGAGGTGCCGGCGACAATGCGGGTGAACGGCACCAGCGCCACCAGCAGGATGATGAACGGGAAGGAACGGACGGTGTTCACCAGCCAGCCGAGCACCAGCGCGGCGGGACGGTTTTGCAGCGATTGTCCGTCGGCGACCAAAAACAGCACGATGCCGAGCGGGCCGCCGATCAGCACCGCGGCGGACAGGCCGATGCCGAGCATCGCCAATGTCTGGCCCAGGGCGGTCCACATTTCCGGCAGCATGGCGATGATGTTGGTCAGCGAGATGGCAAGTTCAGACATAGGCCGCCTCCGGGGTGGCGTCGCTGGCGGCCAGCGAGTTGGCGGTGCGCATGGCGGCCAACTCCCGTCCCAGCGCGGTCTTGCGCGGCGCGGCCAGGTCGGCGGCGTCGTCGAGGACGAATTGTTCGGCGATGGCGCCGTCTTTGATCACGGCAACGCGATTGCAGATTTCTCCCAGCACCGACAGCTCGTGGCTAACGATGACGATGGTCACCGCCAGGCGCTGGTTGATGTCGCGCAGCGTGGCGAGCAGCGCGCGCGTGGTCTCGGCATCCAGCGCGGATGTCGGCTCGTCGCACAGCAGCACGGCCGATCCGCTGGCCAGCGCCCGCGCGATGGCGACGCGCTGCTTCTGGCCGCCCGACAGTTGCGCCGGATAGCTGGCCGTCTTGCCGCTCAGTTCAACCAGCTCCAGGCAATCGTTGACGCGCGCGGCGATCTGCTGCGCCGTCAAGCCGCCGTGGATGCGCAACGGGAAGGCGACGTTGTCGAACACTGTCGCGTTCTGCAGCAGGTTGAACTGCTGGAAGATCATGCCGATATTGCGCCGCGCATCGCGCAGGTCACGCCGCGACAGGGCGGTCAGCTCGCGGCCGTCGACGGCCACGGAGCCGCTGTCAGGCTGCTCCAGCAGGTTAATCAGGCGCAGCAAGGTGGACTTGCCGGCACCGCTCTTGCCGATCAGGCCGAAGATTTCGCCTTCGTGCACGTCCAGCGACACGTCGCGCACGGCGTGGAACTCGCCGCCGTCGGGCAGCGCAAAGGTTTTGCTCGCATGTTCGATGCGGATCAGGGGAGTAGTCATTATGAATATGCGGTTGGTTCAGGCAACGTGCCGTCGAGCGCGTAGCGTCCGAGGTCGCGCAGTTTGTAGTCGACCGGGTCGTGCAGCGTGTGCACGCGGACGTTGCGCCAGAAACGGTCGTAGCCGTATTTGGCGGACGTGGAACGGGCGCCGGTCAGTTCGAAGATCTGGTTGCTGACATCGACGCCGGCCGTGTGGGCCAACACCTTGGCCTCGGCCACCGCAATCGCCAGCTCGCCGCGCTGCCGTGCCGTGACGGCGGCGCCAAGGCGGAACAAGCGCTCCAGTTCCTGCGCGGCGTGGTCGGCCAGTACGGCGGCGGGCCGCAGCTTGAGCCACAACTGTCCGTAGCGATGCTGGATCAGCGGATCGGCAGCGGCGCTGGCCACGCCGGATGCGAACCACGGCCGCGCCTCGTCGACGGTGTAGGCCCGCGCCGCCTCGAACGCACCTTCGCCTATGCCGAGGTAGAGATTGGCCATGATCAGTTGCGCCACTTGCGAGCGCAGCGTGGCCTGCGGTGTTGGCGCATGGCCGGGCGCCTGCAGCACCTGCGTGGACGGCAGCGGCACCTGCGTGAAGTGCACATTGCCGCTGTCGGTCTGGCGCTGGCCGAAGGCGTCCCAGTCGGCCTGTACTTCCACGCCTTGCTGGCGGGTCGGCACAACGCCGATCAGGGCGCTCTGCGATTCCTCATGCCAGGCGGAGATGGTCAGCCAGTCAGAGCCCACCGAGCCGGATGAGAAACTCTTGACGCCGTCAAGCACGAAGCCGTAGTCGGCGTCGGCGGCGATGGTGCGGCGGTCCAGCGGATTGAGCGCATTGCCCCAGAACAGGCGCTGTTCGACGGTCTGCGTCAGGAAGCGGCGCTGCTGTTGCGGCGTGCCGTACAACTGTATGCCGGCGAGCTGCAGATGATGGAAGCCGAAGACGTGGGCCAGAGCGCTGTCGGCGCGGGCCAGTATGCGGATGACGTGGCAGACCGTGGGCCAGTCCGCGCCCTGGCCGCCATATTCGGTGGGGATCGACAGCGTGAGCAGGCCGGAGTCGCGTATCCATTCACGCTCCTGCGCCGCATGGCCGCCGGCCTGGTCGCGGGCATTGGCGGTTTCCGCAAGACGCCCGGCCAGTTCGGCCGCAACGTCCAACGGGTCTGGTACCGCGTCCTGTGCTGAACGCGTTTTGAGTAGTGCTGTAGACATGGTATGTCCGTATGAAGGTATCGGTGTTTTTAGTATTGCATCCGGCTCCTCATGCCGTACACGAAGAAATCCAGCTTTCCATATGCGGAAAAATCATGCGAGGAAAACCGCATATCAAAACGTAAAACTATTCGTTTTGATTTCAGGGGTGCGGACTTATTCTGGCTGCCACCAACAACAATGGGGACCAGCACCATGACCATTCTTCTGATCGGCGGCAGCCCGGCACTACCTTCAAGCACCGGCCGTTTGCTGGACCACGTGGGCGGCAAGCTGGCTGCGCTCGGCCATCGTCACAGCGTGCTGCAGGTACGCGACCTGCCGGCCAGGGCCCTGCTGCATGCGGATACGGCGGACCTGGCGATCAAGCGCGCGCTGGCCGCCGTCGCCGCCGCCGAGGCCATCGTGATCGCCACGCCGGTCTACAAGGCATCCTTCACCGGCATCCTGAAAGCCTTCCTCGACCTGCTGCCGCAGGACGGCCTGGCCGGCAAGCTGGTGCTGCCGATCGCCACCGGCGGCAGCCAGTCGCACATGCTGGCGCTGGACTATGCGCTGCGCCCGGTGCTGCATGCGCTGGAGGCGCGCCATGTGCTGACCAGTATCTACGCCACATCTCAGCAGCTGGCGTGGAGCGAAAGCAGCGGCCTGACGCTGGACCAGACCATCGCATGGCGCGTCGACGCGGGCGTGGCGGCGCTGACGTCCGGCTTGCAGGCCTCGAGCGCGGCCGTCGACGAAATCTACGTGGCGCCGGCGCAGCCTGTGCGCCTGGCCCGCTAACCATATCCATAAGGAGTATCCATGAGCATCGAACAAAGACGCGCGGCGCGCCGTCATACATTGGGATGGCTGTTTGCCGCCGGCGTGTTCGCCGCCGGGGCGCCGGCCACCGTGTCCGCGCAGGCCAAACAGGAGGTCCGCATCGGCTACCAGAAGTACGGCACGCTGACTTTGCTGAAAGGACGCGGCACGCTGGAGCAGCGCCTCGCCGCCCAAAACATCGTCGTCAAATGGACCGAATTCCCGGCTGGTCCGGTACTGCTGGAAGGCCTGAACGTCGGCAGCATCGACTTCGGCACCGTCGGCGAAGCGCCGCCCATCTTTGCGCAGGCCGCCGGGGCCAACCTTGTTTATGTCGGCAATGAGCCGCCGTCGCCGGGCAGCGAGGCGATTGTCGTGCCCAAGGATTCGAAAATCCGCAACCTGGCCGATTTGAAGGGCAAGAAGGTCGTGCTGAACAAAGGCTCGAACGTGCACTACCTGCTGGTGAAGGCGCTGGAGAAGGCCGGCGTCGGCTACAAGGACATCGAGGCGATCTACTTGCCGCCGGCCGATGCGCGCGCGGCGTTCGAACGTGGCAGCGTCGACGCGTGGGTGATCTGGGATCCGTTCCTGGCCGCCGCCGAGAAGCAGCTCGGCGCCCGCGTGCTGGCCGACGGCAAGGGGCTGGTCGCCAATCACCAGTTCTACCTGGCCTCGCGCACCTACGCCGAGAAGAATCAGGAGATCGTGCGCATTGTGCTGGAGGAAATCGCCAAGGTGGACGAATGGGGCGAGAAGAATCCGAAAGAAGTCGCGGCCATATTGTCCGCGCAGACCGGGCTGCCGGTCGACGTGGTGGCGCTGGCCGCGTCGCGCTATGCCTACGGCGTCAAGCCGATCAGCGCGGACGTGCTGGTGCAGCAGCAGAAAGTCGCCGACGCTTTCTCCAACCTGAAGCTGATACCCAAGCCGATCTCGGTCAAACTGGCGGCGCAATAAGGAATTGATCATGTCCCTGAATATTTTCTGGTTTATCCCCACCCATGGCGACAGCCGCTACCTCGGCACCTCCAAGGGCTCGCGCCCGGTCGATGCCGATTATCTGAAACAGTGCGCGGTGGCCGCCGATACGCTGGGCTACGACGGCGTGCTGCTGCCGACCGGCCGTTCCTGCGAGGACGCATGGGTGGTGGCATCGTCGCTGATCAGCGTGACGCAA
Organism: Duganella sp. Dugasp56; assembly: GCF_047304105.1. Classification (NCBI taxonomy): domain Bacteria; kingdom Pseudomonadati; phylum Pseudomonadota; class Betaproteobacteria; order Burkholderiales; family Oxalobacteraceae; genus Duganella; species Duganella sp. Dugasp56. The sequence continues at coordinate 126,391 of NZ_JBGLYQ010000005.1, read as the reverse complement.
AAGCTTAAGTTCCTGGTCGCGATCCGTCCTGGCCTGACCACGCCGGGACTGGCGGTGCGCATGGCGTCCACCTTCGACCGCTTGTCCAACGGCCGCCTGTTGATCAACGTCGTCACCGGCGGCGATCAGGGCGAGCTGGAGGCGGACGGCCTGTATGCCGACCACGCCAAGCGCTACGAGATCTCCGATGAATTCATCCGCGTCTGGCGCGCCTCGCTGTCCGGCGAGGGCGGCGACGCGGGCTACGATTTCGAGGGCAAGCATATCAAGGTCAAGGGCGCCAAGACGCTGTACCCGGCGGTGCAGAAGCCGTATCCGCCGCTGTACTTCGGCGGATCGTCCGAACCGGCGCATGCGCTGGCGGCCGAGCAGATGGACGTGTACCTGACCTGGGGCGAGCCGCCGGCCGCCGTGGCCGAGAAGATCGCCGACATCCGCGCGCGCGCCGCCAAGCATGGCCGCACCGTGAGGTTCGGCATACGCCTGCACGTGATCGTCCGCGAGACCAACGAGGCGGCGTGGCGCGCGGCCGATGAATTGATCAGCCACCTGGACGATGACATCATCGCCAAGGCGCAGGCGGCGTTCAGCAAAATGGATTCGGTCGGCCAGCAGCGCATGGCGGCCCTGCACGGCGGCAGCCGCGACAAGCTGGAAGTGTCGCCCAACCTGTGGGCCGGCGTGGGGCTGGTGCGCGGCGGAGCCGGCACGGCGCTGGTGGGCGATCCGGAGACGGTTGTGGCGCGCATCCAGGAGTACGCCGACCTGGGCATCGAGACCTTCATCTTCTCGGGCTACCCGCACCTGGAGGAATCGTACCGCTTCGCCGAACTGGTGTTCCCGTTGCTCGGCAAGGGCAAGGCGGCCGGCGAACAGTCGCTGAGCGGTCCGTTCGGCGAGGTGATGGCCAGCGACATCCTGCCGAAGAAGGCCGCGTAATGGCGACGGCCAAGCATCCCAACGGCCAACGCCAAAGCGCCTGGGCGCCATGGATACTGCCGGTGCTGCTGATCGCCGGCTGGCAGGCGGCGTCGCAGCTGGGTATTCTGTCCAGCCGCATCCTGCCGGAACCTTGGGCGGTGGCCAAAGCCTTCTGGACGCTGGCCGCCTCCGGCGAGCTGTGGGTCCACCTGCGCACCAGCTTGTGGCGCGCGGTGAGCGGCTTCGCCATCGGCGCGGGTCTTGGTCTGCTGCTTGGCCTGTTGACGGGCAGCTTCCGGCGCGCCGAAACGCTGCTCGACACCACGCTGCAAATGGTGCGCAACATCCCGGCGCTGGCGCTGATCCCGCTGGTGATACTTTGGTTCGGCATCGACGAGACGGCGAAACTGTTCCTGCTGGCGGTGGGCGTGTTCTTCCCGGTGTACCTGAACACCTTCCACGGCATCCGCTCGGCCGACCAGGGACTGATCGAGATGGCCCGCAGCTACGGGCTGTCCGGCTGGCCGCTGTACCGCGACGTGATCCTGCCGGCGGCGCTGCCGTCGATACTGGTCGGCCTGCGCTTCTCGCTGGGCCTCGTGTGGGTGCTGCTGATCGTCGCCGAAACCATCTCGGCGCAGGCGGGCATCGGCTATATGACGATGAACGCCCGCGAATTCCTGCAGACCGACGTGGTGTTGGTCGGCATCCTGCTGTACGCCTTGCTGGGCAAGCTGGCCGACCTGCTGTCGCGCGGGATGGAGAAGCACTTCCTGCGCTGGAATCCCGCTTACCGCTGATAGAGGACCTGATCATGCATATTTCGACCGCTTTATTCGATGTGGCGCCGCCGGCGCGGACACCGGAGCCCGCACCGGGGCCGGCCAGGCGGCAGGGCGTTTCGCTTGCGCTGGACGGCGTCAGCAAATCGTTCGGCGCCCGCAAGGTGCTCAGCGACGTGCAGCTGGAATTGCGGGGCGGCGAATTCGTCGCCGTGATCGGCCGCAGCGGCTGCGGTAAAAGCACGCTGCTGCGCGCCATCGCCGGACTGGAGACCACCGACGCCGGCCATATCGCCGTCGGCAAATCCGGCATAGGCGCCAGCATCCGCATCATGTTCCAGGAGGCGCGGCTGCTGCCGTGGAAGACGGTGCTGGAGAACGTGGCGCTGGGCTTGCCTCGCTCGTTGAACGCGGCCGCGGCGACGCTGTCCACCGTCGGCCTGGCCGAACGCGCCGAGGATTGGCCGGCGGAATTGTCCGGCGGCCAGCGGCAGCGGGTGGCGCTGGCGCGCGCGCTGCTGCACGAGCCGCAGTTGCTGCTGCTCGATGAACCGCTGGGTGCGCTCGATGCGCTGACCCGCATCGAGATGCAGCAGCTGATCGAAGCGCTGTGGCAGGCGCGCGGCTTCACCGCCGTGCTGGTGACGCACGACGTGCAGGAGGCGCTGGCCCTGGCCGACCGCGTGGTGCTGATCGAGGACGGCCGCATCACGCTGGACCTGAAAGTCGACCTGCCGCGTCCGCGCGCGCGGGGCAGTGCGGCATTTGCCGCCTTGGAACAGCGCTTGCTGGGCCGCATCCTCCATCATCCCCCGGCCGTCGCGGCCGCCGCGTAAGCGCTTCCCTCCCTATCTTTTGGCAGGTTCCCTTCCAAAGCCACCCGCGTTATCATCGATTTTATCGATAGTAACGCGGTAAATTTTTCGTTTTACAACTTTAGATGTCACGAGCATAATCGGTGCCACTCATTCTTATCAATTGTTCCAAACATCTGGAGTTCTTAATGAAAAAAATCTTCGCACTGCTGATCGCCGCCGGTATCTCCCTGTCCGCCTTCGCTGCACCGGAAACCTTCAACACCGATCCTAACCACACCTTCGCGCGTTTCGAATACAGCCACTTCGGCTACAACACGCAGCAAAGCCGCTTCAACAACACCAGCGCCAAGATCGTGCTGGATCGCGCCGCCAAGACCGGTTCGGTCGACGCCACCATCGACACCAAATCGGTCGATACCGGCTCGAAGCTGTTCGACGGCCACATCCAGGGCGAAGACTTCCTGGACACCGCCAAGTTCCCGACCATCACCTACAAGTCGACCAAGTTCAACTTCGATGGCGACAAGCTGGCATCGATCGACGGCAACCTGACCATCAAGGGCGTCACCAAGCCGGTCAAGCTGGTCATCACCCATTTCCAGTGCATGGATCACCCTATGCTGAAGAAACTGGCTTGCGGCGCCAACGCCACCGCCAGCATCAAGCGTAGCGAATTCAACGCCGGTAAATACGCACCGTACGTCGGCGACGACGTCACCCTGACTTTCGCAGTCGAATCCATCAAAGAGTGATGAACTGAGCCTGGCTCAATTCGTTCGCCTCTGATGTGGGCCGGCGCGGTGCAAGCATCGCGCCGGCCCGTTTATTTTTAGGAGTAGTCATGAAATTGAACCAGCTCGCATTCGCGGCGGCATTGGTCTGCGCCGCCCAGGTCCAGGTGCAGGCTCAAGCCGCACCCGACCTGATCATCACCAACGGCAAGATCGCCACGATGACCAGGGAAGGCGCCTTCGCGCAAGCGCTCGCCATCAAGGACGGCAAGATCGAGGCCGTCGGCGGCAATGCCCAGATCCTCAAACTCAAGTCCGCCAGCACCCAGCTGATCGACGCCGGCGGCAAGACCGTCATCCCCGGCCTCAACGACTCCCACCTGCACGTCATCCGCGAAGGCTTGAACTACAACGCCGAACTGCGCTGGGACGGCGTGACCTCGCTGAAGAAAGCGCTGCAGATGCTCAAGGAGCAGGCCGCGCGCACGCCGGACGGCGCCTGGGTCAAGGTGGTCGGCGGCTGGAACGAATTCCAGTTCGAGGAAAAGCGCCTGCCGACCTTGGCCGAAATCAACGAGGCGGTGCCGGACAAGCCGGTGTTCCTGTTGTACCTGTACGGCCTGGGCTTCCTGAACCAGAAGGGCATCGCCACGCTGGGCTACGACGCCGACACCAAGTTCAAGGACGGCGTGGTCGAACTGGGCGCGGACGGCAAGCCGACCGGCCTGCTGATTGCCAAGCCGAACGCGATGATCCTGTACACCACGCTGGGCAAGACCAACGTGCTGCCGCGCGAGCAGCAACTCAATTCGACGCAGCAGTATTACACCGAGCTGAACCGTCTTGGCCTGACCAGCGCCATCGACGCCGGCGGCGGCGGGCAGGCGTATCCGGACGATTACGCGGTCAGTCTTGAGCTGGCCAAGAGCGGCAAGTTGACGGTGCGCACCTCTTACTACCTGTTCGCGCAAAAGCCGGGCAAGGAACTGGAAGACTACCAGCGCTGGCTCACGCTGACCAAGCCGGACAAGAACGACCACCTGTTCTACGCCAACGGCTACAACACCGAGGGCGGCGGCGAGAACCTGGTGTGGAGCGCGGCCGACTTCGAGAACTTCCTCGAGCCGCGCCCGGACATGCCGCCGCAGATGGAAAGCGAGCTGGAGCCTGTGCTGCGGCTGCTGATCAAGAACCGCTGGCCGTTCCGCATCCACGCGACCTATGACGAGAGCATAGACCGCGACCTGGCTGTGATCGAAAAAGTCAATAAAGACACGCCGCTGAACGGCCTGCGCTGGTTCTTCGACCATGCCGAGACCATCAGCGACGGCCAGCTGGCGCGCGTCAAAGCGCTGGGCGGCGGCATCGCGGTGCAGAACCGCATGTACTTCCAGGGCGAGCTGTACTGGAAGCGCTACGGCGCGCAGACGCGCCAGATGCCGCCGATTAAGAAGATGCTGGAGATGAAGATTCCGGTCGGCCTGGGCACGGACGGCACGCGCGTCAGCAGCTACGGGCCGTGGCCGTCGATCTACTGGGCGGTGACCGGCAAGACGGCCGGCGGCCTGAGCGTGTGGCAGCGCAAGGACGTGCTGAGCCGCTACCAGGCGCTGAAGCTGATGACGCAGGGCAGCGCGTGGATGAGCGGCGAGGAAAAGCTGAAGGGGACGCTGGCCGTGGGCCAGTATGCCGACCTGGCGATACTGCCGCAGGATTATTTCTCGATGGACGTGGAAAAGATCAAGAACCTCGAAAGCAGCCTGACCATCGTCAACGGCAAGGTGGTGTATGCGGCGCAGGAGTTCAAGCAGCTCGCGCCGGCCTTGCCGGAAGTGCAGCCGGACTGGAGCCCCGTGAAATACTACGGCGGCTACCAGAACAAATAAGCTAGACCAGCTGGAACCAGCCCAGCACCGCGCCCGCGGCCAGCAGCAACAGCAGGTGAACGCGGGTGCGCCAGATGATCAGACCGGCCACCACCGACAGGGTCCACAGCGGCCAGTCGGTGGTCCAGTCGCGGTGCGCGCTGCCGAGAATGATGCCGACCGATACCATCAGACCGACCACCACCGGCGCCATGCCTTGCTTGAAGGCCCGCACGCCCAGCAGTTCGCGGTTTTGATGGCCCCAGCGCGCCGCCAGGTAGGTCAGCGTGGTGCTGGGCAGCATGATGCCGATCATCGTCACCAGCACGCCGGCCAGGGCCGCCGCGTAGCTGCCGGCGTTGAGGCCGACGTTCCATCCCATCAACGCGACGAACAGCACGTTCGGGCCCGGCGCCGCCTGGGCGATGGCGATCGAATCGTTGAACTGCGATTGCGTCAGCCAGTGATGTTCCTCGACCAGGAAGCGGTGCATTTCGGACGTGGTGGAAATCGCGCCGCCGATCGACATCAGCGACAGCAGCATGTAATGCGCGAACAGGTTGACCCAGTCGCCCAGGCTCAGCGCCAGGTGCAGCGGAGCGTCGCTCATGGCTGGCTCCCCTTCAGCTTGCGGTAGGTGAGCGCGTAGCCCAGGCCGCCAAGGATCAGCAGCGTGTAGGCCAGCGGCAAGTGCAGCAGCACCACGAACACCACGCACAGCAGCGCCATGGCGCCGGTCAGCCACATCGGCAGCGGATGCCTGGTCAGCGCGGAGGCAAGCTTGAGTCCGGTTGCCGCGATCATGCCGGCCGACACCGCCGCCATGCCGCGCAAGGCGCCGGCCACGCCCGCGTGGTGGGCGAAATGGGAGTGCAGCACGGCCAGCACCAATACCAGCAGCAGCGGCACGGTCAGCATGCCGGCCAGCGCGACCAGGCCGCCGCGCAAGCCGTAGTAGCGGCTGCCGATCATCAGCGACAGGTTGACCACGTTGGGGCCGGGCATGATCTGCGCGACCGCCCATTCCTCGATGAATTCTTCCTGCGTCAGCCAGCGCTTGCGCTCGACCATTTCACGCTGGACGACGGCCAGCACGCCGCCGAATCCCTGCAGCGCCAGAATGGTGAAGGAAAGAAACAGATCGAGCAGGGAGGTGGGGCGGAGGCGTGGCTGGGGCTGGGACGGGGCGGAAGTCATGCGGCATTATCGCGCTGGTGTTGCCGCGTGTCTATGCGTACGACTTCGTAACGGGGCCGGAAACATTTAAATCCTGAAATGATAGGAAGCTGACATTGACTTTGCTTTAGTCTCGCTCATACTCCACTAGCACGTGATTTGATCAGGGTCAAAGCCCTTAACTTCTTGCCAAGGATCATGATGAACGTTTCGCTACTTCAGGCTTCCCCTCAAGCCGGACTTCTTCAGCAACGAAGCAATGAACAATGCAGTGCCGTGGTGGACCGCGGCATCCTGGTGCAGTCCAGTTTCAATACCGTGTGCGCGATCGAATATATGAAGTCGCACAACATCGACCCGCAAGTCATTGAACGGGTGCTATTACACCCCGAACAGCGCCGAAAAATCCATCATTAAGCCTGCTTCCATACGGGATCCACGTATACTTATGCACAAATCATGTTGATAAGAATTCTTTTAAAAAGTTTTCTTGCTACAATGTGAGACACCTTAAGTCCTTGATTTTTAAGGGGTTTGATATTGCCTTTTGCATGAGCAGTTTGTTGAAACCCGCATAGGTACGGGCTTCCTGCCTTGTCAAGAGGGGGTTGTCCACATAGATATCCACAAAGTCTGTGGATATCCGGAAAAACGCTTAACAATCCATTACTTAGAGCGGTTTTTTCAGCGCCTGCAGGACGCTGGCGACGATGATGTAGGAGGCGTGGGTACCCGTGCCGTTACGGGTGGCGGTGGCGCGCAGCCTGACTTCCGTGCCGTCGCGACGCCAGGCGTTGATCACGTCGGTCCACGCTTCACCTTCCTTCAGCGCATTCAGCGCGTCGGCCAACTGGTCGCGCGGGTAGGGCGGCGCGTGCAGCAGGCGCGGATCGGCGCCCTGCAATTCTTCCCGGCTGTACTGGAATACTGCACAGAACTTGTCGTTGACCGAGGTGATCTTGCCGCGCGCGTCGAGCGTCATGATCACCGCGTGCTGGTCGACGGCGGCCAGCAACTGGCGTGCCTCGTCCAGTTCGGCCTGCAGCTTGAGTTCGCGCTTGTGTGCCTCCTCCAGGCCGGAATAGGCGCGCAGCGACGAGATCACCGTGGTGAACAGCTTGCGCGTGGTCAGGTCGGTCTTGCACCAGAAATCATTGATGTCGTAGTCGAGGATGATGCTGTGTTCCAGCGCCTGTCCCGGCTGTCCGGTGCGCAGCACGATGCGCACCAGGTTGTTGTGCAGCGTGTCGCGGATCTGGCGCGCCACGTTCAGGCCGGCGTCGCTGGTTTCCATGATGACGTCCAACAGCACCAGCGCGATGTCCGGCGTATTGCGCAGCGTGGTCAGCGCTTCCTCGCCGCTGTAGGCATGCAGGAAGCTGAGCCGGCGTCCCTGGAAGCAGGCATTGCTGAGAGAGAATTTGGTGACCACGTGAACATCGACGTCATCATCCACGATCAGCACCCGCCATGGCGGCGGCGCCGGTGTTGCGCTGGGGCTGCCGGCCTGGGTCTGGCTCGCCGGCGGCGCCTCGTCTTCTATCATCCAATCGGTGTCGTCGTCGTTCTGGTTCATGCATGGATCCCACGAGAAGTCGAACAAGGGAATTGCGGACCTTCACAGTGACACTATTCCTCGCCAGCACTTTTGTCAAAGGATTCCCTGCTTGGGCGGTGCGAGGTGTCGCCAGTCCTACTTATGCACAAAAAAATATTTTTCAAGGTCTCGAAAAAATGCGCCGGGCTGGAATTTTCCTTGATGTAAGTCTTTGATTTTATTGGGTAAATATTTTGCCTGTGGATTAGGCATTTTGTTCAAACCCGCGCCGTTACAGGCGTTCTCTGCTGTCAAGTGGCAGTTATTCACAACCTTATCCACAGTTGATGTGGATATCTGGAAAAAGCGCTTTAAATCCGGTTGCTTACCGGCTTTTCTTCAGAAACAGGGTTTGTTCGGGTTTATAGCGTCGACAGTAATTTGCGTACCGCAGCATGCACCATGACGATATCCGGTCCGTCGTGCAGCAGCGCGTTGTACTTGGCACGGAACTCGGCGTCGCCGTCTTCGGACGGGCCGATCAGTGCTTCGATGGCTTTGCGGAAGGCGGCGGCATCGGCGGCGGAGATCGGTTCCGGTTCGTCGAGGCGCTCGTCCATCTGCGCCATCAGGCCGGACAGTTTCTGCAGCCAGGCGAAATGCGGATGGTTGGCCACCAGCTGTAAATGCTCCAGCGGGCTGCCGACCGCGCCGAAGTACTGCGTCTCCACATGGATCAGCTGCTTGTGCAAGTCGCGCAGCGCGCGCGCCAGCGCCGTCAGTTTCGCGCGTTCGGACAGGTCGGAATCGGGCAATGCCATGAGTTACTCCAAAGGTTAGCTTGAGCGCCTAGTGTACCCACCAGCGATGCGCTTGCCTACACGCTAAAAGTCCAGTTGGCGTGGTCCGCAGTATCGGACACTCAAGCGCTGAGCGCCTTCAGGCGGTCCAGCTCGGCCAGGAAGCGTTCGCTGGCCAGGGCCGGCGGCCACGGTTCCCAGGGCGTGCCGCCGTACACCGCCTGCAGCGGATCGTCGTTCAGCGGCGGCACCGTGATCTTCAATGTTTGCAGCACTTCCTTCGCCGACCATCCCACCACGTGCACGGCCTCGCTGGCAGCGGCCAGGCGGTCGGCCATCTTGTGGGCGGCATACTCTTTCGGCGTCCAGTGCTGCAGGCCGTAGCGCAGGAAGACGGCGTTTTCCAGCCGCACCGTCAACGCCTTGAAACCTTCGCCCAGGAACGGCTTCAGCGGCGAGACGCAATCGAAGCCCAGCAAGCCTTCCTCCGCATCGTGCAGCAGCTCGCGCAGCGCGGCCAGCGGCGCCAGTTCGACGCCGACCGCCGTGCAGGCGGCCGCGCGCAAATGCATCACCGTCAGCGAATGCTGCGCCACCGACAGCGGACGCGGCCATGCCGAGTGGCCGCCCCAGCGGTAGGTGCGCGCCAGTCCCAGCGCCAGGTCCGAATCTTCCCAGTCAAAGGGCGTGGGGTCGAGCAGGTCCAGCCGGCGCTCCGACGGCATGCGGACCCAGGCGCGGATTTCATGATGATCGCGACCCATGCGTCACTTCCCCTTATCTATGGCTCAGGCTCCATCCTACACCGAAGTCAATCAATTTATTTTTAGCAACTTGGCGCCGATTTCTCATACACTGATAATCCTGTTGAACTCCCGGGACTCACAGCGCATGGCAACCAGACCTTCATACATCTATCAAGGCGGCTCGGTGATGATGCACTCGCCGCTGCAGTTGAAAAACTCCGAAATGTACGGCTTTTTCGTCAAGGGCGATCTGGCCAAATTGCAGGCCACGCTGGACGGCACGCTGAACCAGGTGGCCGGCCAGCGCATGCGCTTCAAAGCGATCTCGCCATATGTGCTGCTGACGTTCACCCGCGTCAACCACGCCGATTCGGCGGCGCCGGTCGACCATGCCAAGGGCTGGATCACCGAGATCGACATCGTCACCTGGATCATGGTCGGCGCCATGGACGACGAGGGCAAGCTGGCCCACCTCTATTACTACCCGGCCCACATCTTCGTCGACGACGCGATGGCGCTGATTAACGGCCGCGAATTGTTCGGCTACCCCAAGTATCTGTGCGAGTACGAGATTCCGCAGGCCGGCACCGAGCCGCTGCGCTGTTCGGTCGCGGCCAAGGGATTCCAGCCGTTTTCGCCGGAAACCAGGATCGCCATGCACCCGCTGCTGGAAGTGAACGCCACGCGCAAGACCGGCATTGAAAGGCCCGTCACCAGCGTGCTCGATCTGATCGAGCAGGCGATCGAGTTGTTCCTGTCGATCCCGGATTTCTTCAACATGGACGTCGCCGGCTGGGACGACATCATCTCGCTGCTGCGCAACCCGCGCATCGACCAGATCTTCCTCAAGCAGTTCCCCGACAGCGCCGGCTTGAAGGCGGTGTACCAGGCCATCCTTGCCGCGCCGGCCACCATCGACCGCATTCACAGCGGCAAACTGCTGGGCTATGAATACGAGTGCGTGCTGCACGGCTTCGACAGCTTCCCGCTCAACGAGACGCTGGGCCTGCAACTGGGACCGCAAACGGCCATCCTGCCGTACAACCTGAACTTCGATTTCACCGCGCAGCCGGGCGAAGAACTGATCGACAATTCCTCCGTGTCGCCGCAGAAGGTCGCGATCCTCGGCGGCGGCGTCGGCTCGATGACGGCCGCCTACTACCTGAGCGACCAGCCGGGCTGGCAGAACAACTACGACATCACCGTCTACCAGCAGGGCTGGCGGCTGGGCGGCAAGGGCGCCAGCGGGCGCAACGCGCAGTACGGCCAGCGCATCGAGGAACACGGCCTGCACATCTGGTTCGGTTTCTACTGCAACGCGTTCAAGATGATCAAGGCCGCCTACGCCAGCCTGGATCGCCCGCCCGGCGCGCCGCTGGCGACATGGCGCGACGCCTTCAAGCAGCAGGACTACGTGGCCTTGTCCGAGCAGGTCGGCGACCAGTGGCACAACTGGTCGATCGTGTTCCCGACGCTGCCGGGCGAGCCGGGCGAGGGCGGCGAGCAGATCACCTTGTGGCAGCTGGCGGTGGCGATGGTCGGCTGGATCGAACAATGGATCAAGAGCCTCGACCACCTGACCAGCGAACTGGAACTGCCGCCGCATCCGCACCATACCGGCATGCTGCCGGACTGGATCTGCCATGTGGCTGAAGGCATCGGCTCATCCGCGCACGAACTGCTGGAAGACCTGTCGCTGCTGGCCAGCGGCTTGTCCGGCATGGTGGCCAACCTGTCGGCCGACGCCGCAACGCATACCGAAGGCCAGCACCTGGCGCTGGCCGGGGTGATGGAGGGCGTGCGCCACAAGCTGCGTTCGCGCTATCGCGGCTTGGTTGAGCAGGCCGACGGCGACGCCAGCGACGATATCCGCCGCCTGTTCATCTGCGTGGACTTGGGCATCACGGTGATGAAGGGCGTGTTCGAGGACGGCGTGATTCGCAACGGCTTCGACGTCATCAACGACATCGATTTCCGCGCCTGGCTGACGAAACACGGCGGCGACCAGGAATACTGCGTCGACTCGGCGCCGGTGCGCGGCTTCTACGACCTGGTGTTCGCCTACGAGGGCGGCGACTTCGACAAGCCGAATATCGAAGCCGGCACGCTGCTGCGGGCGATGGCGCGCATCGGCCTGGCCTACAAGGGCGGCATCATGTTCAAGATGCAGGCGGGCATGGGCGATACCGTGTTCACGCCGCTGTACCAGGCCTTGCTGGCGCGCGGCGTCAAGTTCAAGTTCTTCCACAAGGTCGAGGAGCTGGTGCCGGACGGGCGCCAGATCGGCAGCATCCGCATGACGCAGCAGGTCAAGCTGGCCGGCGCCGGCTACGATCCGCTGGTCGACGTGAAGGACCTGGCGTGCTGGCCGAGCGTTCCCAATTACGAACAGATCGATCCCGCGCAGGCGGCGCTGCTGCAGCAGAAGGACATCAACCTGGAATCGTACTGGAGCGACTGGCCGAAGGTTTACCACGAGGCGTTCGACAAGGAGCTGCCGGTGCTGACCTTGCGGCGCGGCGTCGATTTCGACCAGGTGGTGTTCGGCATTTCGGTCGGTTCGCTGCCGGCCCTGTGTCCGCAGTTGCTGGCGCAAAGCCCGGCGCTGCGCACCACCGCAGAGCAGGTGCGGACGGTGGCCACGCAAGCCTACCAGGTCTGGCTGGACAAGGATCTGGCGCAGATGGGCTGGAGTGATCAGCCCGAAGGCCAGCAACCGGTGCTGAGCGCGTTCACCGAGCCTTACGATACCTGGGCGCCGATGGACCAGCTGCTGTGCCGCGAAGACTGGCCGGTCGGGCTGGAGCCGCGCAACGTGTCCTACTTCTGCAGCGCGCTGCCGGTGGCGAGCTATCCGCCGGCCGGCGACAGCGGTTTCCCGGCGCGCATGGCGGCCGTGGCAAAGGAGGGGGCGGTGCACCAGTTGAGCCAGCAGATCGCGTCGTTGTGGTCGGCGGCGGGGCCGGCCGGCGCGTTCCCGTGGCAGTGGCTGGTCGACGGCAGCGGGGCTACCGGCGTGGCGCGCTTCGACAGCCAGTACTGGCGCGCCAATGTCGATCCGTCCGAGCGCTACGTGATGTCGGTGGTGAACAGCACCAGGTACCGGCTGGCGACGGATCAATCGGGGTTCGCCAACCTGTACCTGACTGGCGACTGGATCAAGACCGGCCTGAACGCCGGCTGCGTCGAGGCGGCGGTCATGGCCGGCATGCAGACCTCGCGCGCGATGAGCGGCCATCCGGCCGTCATCGAAGGTGAGACTGACTTCTGATCCCGTCAGCCTGCCGTCTGCGTTAAGGGCGGCGGTAGCCGCGCGAGGGTTGCTCGGCGCGTGCAGGCATGCGTCCTTGCTGCTGCGGCGGCGCGTCGTTGCCCGGATGGCCGGCGGCGTGATTGCCGCTCTCGCTCATGCCCTCCTGCTCGGGGTCGTAGTCTCCATCAGGCATGTTGGCACCGGGTTTAAAGCCTTTTTCGCTGGATTTGCTTGCTTCGGTCATGATGATTCTCCTTTGATGGCGTTCCGGGCACTGGGAGTGGCCGGAACCTCATGATAGGCTTGCAGGCCGGCGCGTTCCGTATGCCAGCGTACGGAGCGGGTAAAGAATGCATGGCAATCTGGAGCGCTACCATGGAGGCTTTCATGACCGATACCGTGCCACAGATACGAGAAGGGCAGGCGCCGGCCCCGCTCGGCCGCGACGAATTTCATCTGCAGTTCATGCGTTCGTTCCAGGATCCGGCTTTCGGGCCGGTGCAAACGGCGCTGGCCCAAGTCGAGGAGGTCGCCTGGACCAATTACCGCGACGGCCGCAAGGCGCCTGTCACGCAAAAGGCGGGCGCCGGCTTCGCCGATCCCGGTTACGAGCTGTCGGTGGAATGGAAGGCCACGCGCGACCGCCTGCTGGCCGCCGAAAAAATCCAGAAGGATCCGAACAGCCGCTCGCGCGTGCTGCTGATCGTCGGCGCCGCCCGCAATGACGGCAGCTGTCCCGGCGAGATATCCAAGACCTTCCGCATGATGCGCTGGGCGGAGCAGACGCTGGCCGGCGCCGGCGTCGAAACCGACGTGCTCGACCTGAGCCTGCTGACCTCCAGCTACGACCTGCACATCCATCCCTGCAAAGGCTGCGTGTCGACCGCGATGCCGCTGTGCCATTGGCCCTGCAGCTGCTATCCCAACCACGGCGAGCGCCAGACCAACGACTGGATGGCGGAGATCTACGAAAAGTGGGTGGCCGCGCACGGCGTCATCATCCTGACGCCGGTGTACTGGTACCAGGCACCGTCGGTGTTGAAGTTGATGATAGACCGGCTGGTGTGCGCCGACGGCGGCAACCCCGACCCGAGCAGCACCCACGGCAAGAAGGCGCAGGAAGCCAAGGCGCTGGAACTGGCGGGCTGGGACTATCCCAAGCATCTGGCGGGCCGCGCCTACGGGCTGGTGGTGCACGGCGACGTGGCCGGTATCGAAGGCGTGCGGCGCAACCTGGCCGACTGGCTCGACTGGATGGGATTGATCGACGCCGGCAGGCAGTCGGCGCTGGACCGCTATGTCGGCTACTACGACTCGTATGCTGAAAGCCACGAAGTGCTGGACCGCGACCAGGCGTTCCAGCAGGAGGTGCGCAACGTGGCGCAGTCGGTGGCGATCGCGGTCGGGCAGCTGCGCAGCGGCTGGCTGAGCAAGCCGGACGCCGAGGTGCGGCCGGTGCGGCCAAAATAACTCATTTGCCGCCGACCGCCATCCGCGAAAAACTGGCGATGCTGGCCGCGGCCGCAAACGCGGCGGCCAGCATCAATGCATAGCTCGTGCCGCGCGTGGACGACAGCGTGAAGCAGTAGGCCACCAGCGCGGCGCCGGTGGCCTGGCCGATCAGCCGCGCCGTGGCGACGATGCCGCTGGCGCCGCCGGCGCGGTGCGGCGGGGCGCTGCCCATGATGGCCTTCAGGTTGGGCGCCTGGAAGAAGCCGAAGCCGATGCCGCACCAGGCCATGCGCCAGGCGATGTCGAACGCGGTGACGCCGGTGGACATGGTCAGCAGCGCCACCAGTCCCGACGACAGCAAGGCCAGGCCGATGCCGCCCAATGCACCGGGCGAATAGCGGTCGCTCAGGCGGCCGGCGATGGGCGCCATCACCGCCACCAGCGCCGCCCACGGCGTCATCAGGAAGCCGGTTTCTATCGGCGAGCGGCCCAGCGTGGTCTCGAAATAAAACGGCAGCGAAACGAAGGCCAGGCCCTGCGCCGCGAAGGTGCACACCGCCGTCATCGCGGACAGCGTGAACAGCGGCCGCCGGAACAGGTCGACCGGCAGCATCGGCGCCGCGTGGCCGGCCTGGCGGCGCAGCAGCAGCCAGAAGAACAGCAGCGTGGCGGCCAGCTCTGGCACCAGCTTTTGCCAGCTCTCCAGGTGCGCGCCTTCGCCGAAGGTCAGGATCAGCAAGCCGAAGGCGAACACGTTGTAGACGGCGGTCAGGGCGTCGATCTTGTGGCCGGAGCGCGGCGTCAGCGGCAGCGCGCTGCGGCCCAGCCAGACGGCGAACACGCCCAGCGGCACGTTGATGGCGAACAGCCAGGGCCACGGCGCGACCGACAGGATCAGCGAGGCCGCCGTCGGTCCGACGGCGAACGACACGGCCACCACCAGCGAATTGGCGCCGAAGCCGCGTCCCAACAGCCTGGCCGGATAAATCGCCCGCAGCATGGCGGTGTTGACGCTCATCAGCGCGGCGCCGCCGACGCCCTGCAGCAGGCGCGCCACCACCAGCGACGGCAGCGACCAGGCCAGCGCGCACGCCAGCGAGGCGGCGGTGAACAGGCACAGGCCGAAGACGAAAACGCGGCGGAAGCCCAGCGCCTCGCCCAGCGCGGCGAAGGGCAGCAGCGTGGCCACCATCGCCAGCTGGAATACGTTGACGATCCAGACCGAGGCCGCCGGCGTGGCGCGCAGTTGCTCGGCCATCGCGGGCAGGGCGGTGTTGGCGATGGACGTGTCCAGCGCGGTCATGCCGACGCCGATGGCGACCGACAACATGGCCAGGCGGCGCGCGGCGGGCGGCAAGCCGTCGCGCTCGGCCAGGGTGGTTGCGGTATCTGCGATGCTGGCTGTCGACATATGGTTACGGGGAGATGATGACCTAGACTGTCATTGTCCCGTAAACCGCCGGAGTCTGCTGGCGGCGGCCCGGGTCAGCCGGCCGATGCGCGCTGCGGCGCGTCGCCGTCCCCGCCGTTATCGATGGCGGCGCGGCGCAGGTCGTTGCAGGCCTTGTCCAGCGCCGCTTCCACGCCCGGCAGCATGTCGACCACGCCGGCCAGGTCGCCGGCCGCCGCCGCCTTTTCCAGTTCCGCGCACAGCGTGTGCAGATGCGTGGAACTGAGGTAGCCGGCGCTGCCCTTGAGCGCGTGGATCGCCGCCGCCGCCGCGCTGGAGTTGCCGGCGCCGATGGCGGCGCGCGCCGTCTCCAGCCGGCGCGGGGCCTCGTCCAGGAAGGCTTGCGTGATGCGCTGCATGTGCGCGTACGACAGACCGGCCAGCGGCATGATCTGCACCGTCGACGGGTCGGCGCGCTTGTCGGCGGACGGCGCCACGCCGAACTGCTGGTCCAGCGCCTCGCTGCGCGCCGCCGCCAGCCGCGCGGCGTCGGTCGGGCGCAGCGGACGCCCGCGGCTCAGGTGCTGGGCGATGGTCTTCTCGATCTGGTCGTACAGCAGGCGCTCGTCGACCGGCTTGCTGAGGAAGCCGTCCATGCCCACCGCCAGGTAGCGCGCGCGGTCATGGTCGCTGGCGTTGGCGGTCAGCGCGATGATCGGGATGCCCGGGTCGAGCACGCGGTAGTCCTCGCTGCCGCCGCTGCGGATCAGGCGCGCGGCCTGTTCGCCGTCCATCATCGGCATGCGGCCGTCCATCAGCACCAGGTCGTAGGCGGCGGTGCTCAGCGCGTGCAACGCCTGCAGGCCGTTTTCCACCACGCGGATATCGTGGCCCATGTTCTCCAGCAGCGTGCTGACGATGATCTGGTTGGTGCGCACGTCCTCGGCGCACAGCACCCGCAGGCGGTAGGCGTGATGGTCCTTGCGCGGCAGGCTGGCCGGATCGATGACCGGCGCGATGCCCGGCGCCAGCGGCAGCGTGAAGCTGAACGTCGAGCCGACGCCGACCCGGCTTTCGGCCGCGATCGAACCGCCCATCAGCTCCACCAGCTCCTTGCAGATGGCCAGGCCCAGGCCGGTGCCGCCGTAGCGGCGGGTGGTCGAATGGTCGGCCTGCTCGAACTTCTGGAACAGGCGCGGCAACGAGTCGGCCGGGATGCCGGGGCCGGTGTCGCTGATGTCGAAGCTGACGCTGGTGCGGCCGTCGACGGATTGCAGCGACGAGGCGTCCAGCCGCACTTCGCCGCGGTCGGTGAACTTGATCGCGTTGCCCATCAAGTTAAGCAGGATCTGGCGCAGCCGGGTCGGATCGCCGCGCACGTAGCGGGGCAGGTCCAGCGCCAGGTCGCAGCGCAGCAGCAGGCTCTTGGCGTCGGCCTGGCCCTGCAGGATGCCGATGGCGTCGTCGACCAGCGCGATCAGGTCGAAGTCCACGGTTTCTATCGACAGGCGGCCGGCGTCGATCTTGGAGAAATCGAGGATGTCGTTGAGGATGGCCAGCAGCGACTCGCTGTTCTGCAGGCCGATGCGCAGATACTCCTCGGTCCTGCCGTTCACCGACTGGTCGCGCATGGCGAACTTGATCATGCCGATCACGCCGGCCAGCGGCGTGCGGATGTCGTGGCTCATCGCCGACAGGAAATCGATGCGGTGGCGGCTGACGATTTCCGCATGTTCCTTGGCTTCGCTCAGCTGGGCGGTGCGCTCCTGCACGCGCTGCTCCAGGGTGTTGCGCAGCAGGCGGATCTGGTCGGCCAGCGCGAAGGCCAGCAGCACGCCGTCCAAGGTGCCGCCCAGCAGCGTGAACAGCTGGGCGTTGGTGACCAGCGCCGGGATCAGGCCGACGTTGGCCGGCAGGATGAACAGGCCGGGCACCATCAGCGCCACGAAGCCCAGCACGAAGAAGCGCGCCGGATAGTAGCCGCGCCGCCAGACGACGATGCCGCTGACCAGCGCCATCGTCATCCAGATCGAGATGACGATGGTGGCGATGGTGTGCGCGTAGCTGAGGAAGAAGAAGCAGCTCGGCAGCGTCAGCAGCGGCAGCACGATGTTGACGCGGCTGAACGCGTACAGCCGCGGCGCGTGCTCCTTCAGGCGCAGGAAGGTGGTGTAGAACAGCGTGCTGAGCACCGGCAGCAGGAAGAACGGCACGTAGTGCCAGTGCAGGTTGTGCCAGCCGAACAGGTCGGCCGACATGTGGAAGGTCATGCCCCAGGCGACGGCGTAGCACAGCACGTACAGCGAGTAGTACAGCGACGAGCGGTCGCGGGTGATCGAGTAGATGAAGAAGTTGAACACGGTCAGCGCCAGCAGCGCGCCGATGGAGCCGATGATCAGCACGTTTTCGCGCGCCACCAGTTGCTGGTAGGCGCCGCGCGGCAGCACCGACATGACCGGCGTGCGGGCATAGTAGGGGCTGGAAAAGCGTATCAGCACCTGGTAGCGCTGGCCCGGCTGCAGCTCGACGTCCCTGCCGTAATGCAGCAGGTAGGGATGCGGCTGGCGATAGCCGGTCAGCATCTGGCGGGTGCTGCCGTCGGCGCCGTAGACCTGGATATCGACCATGTCGATCAGCGTGTCGTTGGGATCGATGACCCAGGCCGCCTGGCGGCTGTCGTTGCGCAGCTCGGCATACAGCCAGTAGCTGCCGCCGAGCAGGTCGACCTTGGCGGCCGGCTTCAGCTGCGCCAGCATGGCCGGCAGACCGCCGGCCGTGACGGGGAAGGCCTGGCCGTCGTCGTCGTGGAACAGCTTGCCTTGCACGGCCAGGTCGACGCTGGCGCTGTTCAGGGGGATGGGAGCGGCTTGCGGCTGGGCCTGAGCCGGCGCCTGCCACCACATCAGCACGGCCAGCAGCAAGAATAGTAAGCCGCGTGGCAGGCCGCAGGACATCTCGCTCGCTTTAGTCATTGGTTTCCGAGGGCCGCGGGTCTGGAAAAAGTTGTTTTTTGTATTTTAAACGAGAACTTATTGTTTTAGACAAAAATTGACTGTCGGGCCTGCTTCAAGCGCTGTCGCGCGTCAGGTAAGATGGCGGCTTTGCGCCACAGGATAGCGACCATGCTCATTTCCCCAGAACAATTTATTGGTTTCCTCAGCGCCGCGCTGCTGATCACGCTGTCGCCGGGGCCGGACAACCTGATGGTGCTCAGCGTCGGCATGTCGCGCGGCCGCCGCCAGGGCATGGCTTTCGGCCTGGGCTGCGCGCTCGGTTGCCTGAGCCATACGCTGCTGGCGACGCTGGGCGTGAGTGCGTTGATCAAGGCCTCGCCGCTGGCGTTCGGCGCGCTCAAGCTGGTCGGCGGCGCCTACCTGATCTGGCTGGGCATAGGCGCCTTGCGCAGCCGCGGCGGCGCGCGCGTCGAGGGTGCCGGCCTGCCGGACGAGAGCCTGGGCAGGTTGTTTGGCAAGGGCTTGTTCGCCAACGCCGTCAATCCCAAGGTGGTGCTGTTCTTCTTGTCGTTCCTGCCGCAGTTCGTGGTGGCCGAGCGGGGCGACGCCAGCTGGCAGACCGCGCAACTGGGCCTGTTGTTCACGGCCCAGGGCGTGGTGCTGTTCGGTTTGCTGGGTTATTTCTCGGGCGCCGTCGGCGCCTGGATCAACCGCCATCCCGGCGCGGGCGCGTGGATGGACCGCGTGGCGGGCACCATATTTGTCGGGCTGGGACTGAAGCTGATCGTCAGTCGCTGAAAAAAAGCAAAAAAAGTTCGTACATGGGCGCGTATGTCATCAGGGCGTAATGCTGCACTGCGAAACTGGCTTTGCTCTTTCAAGTCTCTCCCGATTTGAAAAACCTTTGGCCCGCGCCTTTTTGTGCTGCGGGCTTTTTTTTTTGTTTATCGCGCGACCAGCGTGAACTTGAGTTCCAGCTGGTCTTGCACGGCCAGCGCGCCGCCCATCAGCGAGAACGGCACGATGCCGAAGTCGCTTTGCTTCAGGTTGACGGCGCCGGTGACGGTCATGACCCCGGCATTGACGCGGATGTCGACCGGGATCGCCAGCGTGCGGCTGACGCCGTGCAGCGTGATCGTGGTCTGCAGCGGCTGGCCGGGCGCGCCGCGCTCGGCGTGCACCGCGACCAGCGGATAGCGTCCCGCGTCCAGCACCTTGGTCAGCATATTGGTGCGGGTGCCTTCGATGGCGTCGGCCGACGGCTGTTTTTCCAGGCCGGCGGCGGTGCGCAGCGGGGCTTCGTCCACCGTCAGCTGGTCCAGGCGGAACTGGAAGTCGGCGCGGTTTTGCGCCGGCGCGACCGTGCCGCTGACGGTGCGGGCGGCCACCAGGTGATCGTGGCCCAGCCGCGCCAGCATGCCGCCGCGCCGCACGGTGACGGCGATCAGCGATTGCGCCGGGTCGATATGCAGCAGGGGAGCGGTCGCGGTCGCAGCTGCCGTAGGGGGCTTGACGCTGGCCCCGGCCGGCTTGGCAACGGCGGCCGGCGCCGGTGCCGTTGCGGCGGGCTGACTGGGGACTGGCGCGGGGGCGGACGGGGGCGGCGCCGGCAGCTGGCTGCACGCGGCCAGCAAGCTGCACAGCAACATTACTTGCAGGGAGATTTTTATGTTCATGCGTCCTGTACCCGTGGTCATTTGGCCGTCATATAGCCCGATTATGATGCGTGTCGCTGGTCCCAGCGTGCTCCAGCTGGTCGCCGTGCCCAAGCAGGCACGGGATTTCACAAAGCATGACTCAGCAGGCTCGCCGGTGGCCTGAAACACCGGCACCATCCTTCCAGAATTCCAACCTTAATGAAGTCCTAAGCCTGTGGCCGACGATAGCTGGCACAGTAACACCTGTAGCGCGTGGTTCAGCCTCGCGCCCGGTTGCCGGACTCGTTCAAGCCCGGCACAGAATTCGTCCAGGCGGCACCATCGCCGCCGGACCGCAGAACATCCCCACGCTTTCGAGCGTTTTCGAACCAGCATCATCTCACGATGACGCTGGTTTTTTTTGCTCTTCTTTTAACGATCAGCCGTGCTTGGCCAGCCAGGCGTCGATTTCCGGCAGGCGTGTGGTGCGCACTTTCACGCGGTACTGGATCGAGGCGATCGCGGTTTTGGTGTCGCCCTGGGCGTCGGCAGGCAGATGCTCCTTGGCGTAGGCGCGCAGCTTGTCGATCATCGCCGGATCGGCCGAGCGGCCACCCAGGCCGGGGAAGTAGCGGCTGCGCGAGGTGGCGTCGATTTTTTTCTCGACCTGCTCGCGGTGGGCCAGCGCGAAATCGAAGGCCAGGTCCGGATGCTGGCCGGAGACGCGGCCGATGATCGACGCGCCGGTGGTGGCGCCGCCTTCGTCGGTCAGCGCCAGTTCCAGCGCGCGCTGCGCCAGCGCCTTGTCCTTGGCGGTGCCCAGCAGGTCATACAGCTCGCTCTTGATCATCGTCGATTTCTCTTCCTGGGCGGCGGCGTGCAGCTGGTCCCAGGTCGTGACGTCGGCGTTGGCCGCGATCACCGCCAGGATAGGGCGGCGCAGCGCGGCCGGCATGGCGGCTGCGTCGGTGGCCGAGGCGGCGTAGCGGCGGCGCGCTTCGGCCACGACGCCTTCGTCGCCGACCATGCCCAGTGCCGACACCAGCGTCTCGCGCAGGTTGGCGACCGGCGCCGCTTCATCCTTGGCTGCGGTCCAGCCGATGCGGGCCAGCACCGGCGCCAGGCGCGCGCGGGCGAACTTGTCCAGCGCGGCGCGCTGTTCGGGCTTGCCTTCGTAGCTGGCGTGCAGGCTGGCCAGCACGCCGGCGATCTTCTGCCAGACCTGCGGCGCCGCGTCAACCGGCGCGGTGTTGGCCAGGTCCATGAAGCCGGAAGCCGGCATCAGGCCCGCCATGCCCAGCGACCAGGTGTCGGACAGCAGGCCCAGTTGGTCGATGGTGCTCATGCCGGCAAAGCTGCCGGCCAGCGCCGCGAAGGCTTTCGGCGCGTACAGCGTGCGGTAGTAGCCGCTCTGGCCGGCGTTGACCAGCACCGGGCCGCAACCCGGCAGCGTCATGCTGGCCTTGCCGCCGTTGACGACGGTGCGCACGGTGGTGCCGCCTATGGTCTGGGCGATCACCGGCACGCGCCAGCTCAGCGGCTTCTTGTTTTCCTGGTCCTTGCTGAATTCGCCCTGCGTCAGCGCGATGGTGGTCTTGCCGTTCTTGCAGACCGCTTCCGCTACGCGGATCAGCGGCACGCCCGGCTGCAGCGTGAAGTCGTGGGCGATCGCGGTGACCGGCTTGTGCGCGGCCTTTTCGACTTCAACCCACAGGTCGTCGGACCTGGTGTTGCCATAGGCGTGCTTGGCGATGTAGCTGCGCACGCCGGCACGCCAGGCTTCGTCGCCGACGTAGTTTTCCAGCATGCGGATCACCGACTCGCCTTTTTGATAGGTGATGCTGTCGAAGGCCTGGCTGGCCTGTTCGACGGTGGCGATGTGCTGCACCACGGGATGGGTGGTGGCCAGCGCGTCGCGCTCCATCGCCTGTTCGCGCGTGCCCACGGCCTTCAGCTCCCACTTCCATTCAGGATGCAGGCGGGTGGTGGTGCGCGACTCCATCCACGAGGCGAAGCCTTCGTTCAGCCACAGGTCGTCCCACCAGTTCATCGTCACCAGGTCGCCGAACCACTGGTGCGCCATTTCGTGCGCGGCCACCAGGAACGAGGTTTCCTTGTCCGACTGCGTGGCCACGCGCGGATCGAGCAGCATCGCGTATTCGAAGGTGAAGATCGCGCCCCAGTTTTCCATCGCGCCGAAGAACTGGCTGCGGCCGGGTGCGGCGATGTTGTCCAGCTTCGGCAGCGGATACTTGACGCCGAAGTAGTCGTTGTATTCCTTCAGCACGGCGACCGACGAATCGAGCGCGAACTGGGCCTGGCCCAGCGAGCCTTTCTGCGTCACGACGCCCAGTTCGACGCCGCTTTCGACCGCGCTGGCGCGTTCGAATTCGCCCAGGCCGAAGAACAGCAGGTAGGTCGACATCTTGGGCGAGGTGGCGAAGCGCACCAGTTCGCGCCCGTCGGCCAGCTTGCTGGTCGAGGTAACCGGCATGTTCGAGACGGCCATCTGGCCGGCCGGCACGGTGGCCTCCAGCGCGAAGGTGGCCTTGTAGTTCGGTTCGTCCCACGACGGGATCACGCGGCGCGCTTCGGAGTTTTCAAACTGCGTGTACAGCGCGCGCTTCTTTGCGCCGCCGTTCTGGTAGTCCAGCGAGAACAGGCCGGCGGCCTGGGTGCCGATCACGCCGGTGTAGTCCAGCTTGAGCTGGTAGCTGCCCTTGGCCAGCGGCTGGGCGAACTTGAAGGTGGCGGTCTGCTTGTCGTTGTCGACGCCGATGTCGCTGGCGGCCACTGCCGGCTTGCCGGGGCCGGCGCTGATGGCGGCGGCGCTGAACTTGAGGTCGGCCGCGTTCAGCGTCAGGGTATTGGTGGCTTGCTTGATTTCGAGCGCGATCGTCACGCTGGCGCTGAAGGTGCTGTTGGCGGCGTCCGGCACCAGCGATACGGCGTAGTGCGTCGGCACCGCATTGGTAGGTAACTGGGTAGTCACCTGGGCCGCCTTGGTGGCGGGGGCGGCTGCAACCATCGGGGAAGTCAGGCCGGCGGAAACGCCGATGAGCGCCATCACGGCGAGCGAAATCAAGCTGCGTTGCATGTCTAGTCCTTTTTATGTTAGTGGCCTCGTGAGCCAGCGTAGCAATCTAAAGGTAACGGCACGCGATGTCAATCTTGTATCACTCTGTAACAGCGATGTACCGCGTATCAGCTATGATGCGGCTATGACGCGGCTAACAAGAGACAGGAGACTGAAATGAAATTCTATACTTCGCCACGCACACCCAACCCGCGCCGGGTGGTCATGTTCATGGCCGAGAAAGGCCTGACCGGTATCGAGCACGTGACGGTCGATCTCGCCGCGGGGCAGAACCGCAGCGCCGAGTACCTGGAAAAGAATCCGTTCGGCCGCGTGCCGGCGCTGGAGCTGGACGATGGCCGCATCCTGTGCGAAACGCGCGCCATCTGCACCTGGCTGGAAGGCTATGCTCCCGAGCCCAACCTGATGGGCGACGGCTTCGACGAGCGCGCCTTCATCGAGATGACCGATCGCCGCGTCGAGCTGCACCTGTTCCTCGGCATCGCCAACTGCGTGCGCCACACGCATCCGGGCCTGGCGATGCTGGAACAACCGCAGTTTGCCGACTTCGGCGCGTCGCAAGGCGAGAAGATGCGCGAGACCGCGCGCTGGCTGGACCGCACGCTGGCGACGCAGCCCTTCGTCGCCGGGCAGCGCTTCACGATCGCCGATATCACGGCGTTCTGCGCGCTGGAGTTTGCGCGCGGCCTGATGAAATTCCGTCCCGGCGCCGAAGGCATGGACCATTTGCAGGCCTGGCGCGACCGCGTCGCCGAGCGCCCCAGCGCCACCACGCCATATTAAGTATCAAGCCGGGTATCAAGCCACGCGCTTGTACCAGGGCTGGCTCGGGAACACCGGCTTGTAGCGGCCTGTCAGCGGATTGCCCACCTCCAGCGGCCGGTCCAGTACCAGCAGGCCGGATTGCGCCAGGCTGTCGTCGAACAGCCGCAGCGCGCGCTGGCGCAGTGCCGGGCCGAAGTCGGGCAGGGCGCGGCGGGCCATGATCATCTGGAATTCATTGAACGAGGCGTCCGTCACCAGGTTGTACTGGGCCCAGGTGATGCGGTTGCGCAGCCGCGGCAGCAGCACCGCGCGCGCGTGGTCGTCGCTGACCTCCAGGTAATCCAGCAGCGAGCCCACGCCGCCGCTGCGCGCGTAATTTTCCTGCAGCTCGCCCAGGCGGTTCATCGGCAGGCTGGCGTCGAGCGCCTCCGCCAGCAACACGTCGCTGGAGACGGTGGCGTAGATTTCGGTGCGTTCGCCCAGCTGTTCCTGCTCCAGCAGGATGGCCAGCGTCCAGGCCTGCTGGGCGCCGGCGCAATCGGCCAGCCACACTCTCGGCAGAGGGGTGCCGTGCAGGCTCGCACCGAGCGACATGCGCAGCAGCGCCACTTCGGCGGCGTCGTCGAACATCAGCGCCGGTTCCACGTACAGCTGACGCAGCAGGGCGCCGCAGGCTTGCGGGTCGTGCAGCACGCGATCCTGCAGCGCCGAGATGGTCGGCGTTTCGAGCTGCTTCATGGTCGCTTGCACCTGGCGGCGCACGACGTCGCGCTGGTAGCCGCGATAGTCGTAGCCGTGGCACTGGAACATGGCTTCGAGCAGCAGCTCAAGTTCCAGTTCCTCCACCGACGACGGCGAGTGGCGGCGCGCCTCGGGCGGCGGCCGCAGCACCGCCTTCAACGAGGCCAACAGCGAAGTCATACCCGCCATCAGTGCAGCCAGACCCGCATCAGCGACAGCAGCTGCGCCACGTCCACCGGCTTGGTGATGTAGTCGGAGGCGCCGGCCGCGATACATTTATCGCGGTCGCCCTTCATCGCCTTCGCTGTCAGCGTGATGATCGGCAGCGACTTGAATTTCGGTATGCGCCGGATCGCGCGCATGGTGTCGTAGCCGTCCATCTCCGGCATCATGATGTCCATCAGGACGATCTCGATGGTCGGATCCCGTTCCAGCACCTCGATGCCGTCGCGGCCGTTCTCGGCGAACGACACCTGCATCTGCTGGCGCTCCAGCAGCGAGGACAGCGCGAAGATGTTGCGCAGGTCATCGTCGACGATCAGCACCTTGCGTCCCGCCAGGCCGCCGTCGGCCGCGTGGATTTCCTCCAGCATCTTGCGCTGCGCCTCCGGCAGGCTGGCCTGCGAGCGGTGCAGGAACAGCGCCGTCTCGTCCAGCAGGCGCTCGGGCGAACGCGCATCCTTGATGACGATGGTCTTGGCGTAGCGCTTGAGCTTTGCCACTTCCTTGCGATTGAGCTCCTTGGCCGTGTTGATCACGATGGGCAGGTCGCGCAGCGATTCATCCTTGCCGATGATGTCGAGCAGGTCGAAGCCGCTGATGTCGGGTAGCGTCAGGTCCAACACCATGCAGTCGAAGCGCGCCTCGCGCAACGCGTCCAGCGCCGCCTGGCCGGTGTCGACGGCGACGATGTGCAGGTCGGCGTCGCCGATCAGGGCGACGATGGAGTCGCGCTGCATCGGTTCGTCGTCCACCACCAGCAGGCTGCGTTTGCCGCCCAGCAGGAACTTCTGGATGCGGGTGAATTCCTCCAGCAGCACCGCCTTGCTGATCGGCTTGTTCAGGTAGGAGATCGCGCCCAGGCGCAGCGCGCGCTCGCGCTCGCGCAGGCTGGACATCACGTGCACCGGAATGTGGCGGGTGCTCGGATCGCGCTTGAGCCGATCGAGCACGGTGAAGCCGTCGATATCCGGCAGGTCCAGGTCGAGCAGGATGGCCGACGGCAGGTAGTCGCGCGCCAGGCTCAGGGCCGAATCGCCCTGCATGGTGACGATGCCCTTGAAGTTCTTCTCGCGCGCGTAGTCCAGCACGATCTTGGAGAAGCGCTCGTCGTCCTCGATGATCAGCACCGACGGATCGCCCGGCGCCACCAGGCCGCGGTCGTCGCTGCCGCCGTATTCCTCCATGTCGGCGTCGAGCTCCGACAGGGCGTTGATGTTGCTGCCTTCATGCCCGGCCGCAGTCAGTTCGTAATGCGGCGGCGAGTACACCACCTGCGGCGCCGGCATCGGCAGGCGCACCTGCGGCTGGCGGCCCATGTCGTAGTTGATGAAGCCGGCGCGGTTGTACGGCAGGAACAGCGTGAACGTCGAGCCGTTGCCGACCACCGATTCGACGCGGATCTCGCCGCCCAGCAGGCGTGCCAGTTCGCGCGAGATCGACAGGCCCAGGCCGGTGCCGCCGTACTTGCGGGCGGTGGAGCCGTCGGCCTGCTGGAACGCTTCGAAGATCAGCTGCAGCTTGTCGGCGGCGATGCCGACCCCGGTGTCGCACACGGCGAAGGCCAGCACCGCGTCCGCATGCAGCAGGTTCGGGTGGTCGCTGGAGAAGCCGCTGCTGACCATGCCGATCACCAGCGAGACCTGGCCGTGCGTGGTGAACTTGAACGCGTTCGACAGCAGGTTTTTCAGCACCTGCTGCAGGCGCGTGGTGTCGGTCATCATCGCCGTCGGCAGGTTTTCCTTCAGCTCGACGGAGAAGCCCAGGTGCTTGGCCTCGGCCATGTGGCGGAAGGTGCGGTCGACGTAGTTGCGCAGATTCTGGAAACGGTACTCGGAGACGTCCAGCGTCACGGTACCGGATTCGATCTTCGACAGGTCCAGGATGTCGTTAATCAGCGTCAGCAAGTCTGAGCCGGAGCCGTGGATGGTTTTCGCGAACTCCACCTGCTTGCCCGACAGGTTGCCGTCCGGGTTGTCGCCCAGCTGCTGCGCCAGGATCAGCAGCGAGTTCAAAGGCGTGCGCAGCTCGTGCGACATATTGGCCAGGAACTCGGATTTGTATTTCGACGACAGCGCCAGCTGGGTGGCTTTTTCCTCCAGCGCCAGCTTGGCCTGCTCCACCTCGCGGTTCTTGCGTTCCACCTCGATGTTCTGCTCGGACAGCAGGCGGGCTTTTTCCGCCAGCTCCTGGTTGGTCTGCTGCAGTTCCTGCGCCAGCGACTGCGACTGCGTCAGCAGCGACTCGGTGCGGCTGTTCGCCTCGATGGTGTTGAGCACCACGCCGATCGATTCCATCAGCTGGTCGAGGAAGGACAGGTGCGTCTCGGTGAAGCGGTCCAGCGAGGCGATCTCGATCACCGCCTTGACCTGCTGCTCGAACAGGATAGGCAGCACGACGATGTTGGTCGGCGGCGCCGCGCCCAGTCCCGACGAGACGACGATGTAATCGCGCGGCACGTCGGTCAGCCAGATGCGCACCTTCTCCACCGCGCACTGTCCGACCAGGCCCTCGCCCGGCAGGAAGGAGGTCGGCAGCTTGCGGCTGGAACGGTAGCCGTAGCTGGCGATCATGCGCAGGCGGGCGTCGGACTCCTGCGAGTCCATCATGTAGAACACGCCGTGGTGCGCCGACACCAGCGGTGCCAGCTCGGACAGAATCAGCTTGGTCACGGCCTGCAAGTCGCGCTGGCCCTGCAGCAGCCGGGTGAAGCGCGCCAGGTTGGTCTTCAGCCAGTCCTGCTGCGCGTTCTTCAGCGTGGTGTCCTTCAGGTTGCGGATCATCTCGTTGATGTTGTCCTTCAGGTAGGATACCTCGCCGCGCGCCTCCACCTGGATGGAACGGGACAAGTCGCCGCGCGTCACGGCGGTCGCCACCTCGGCGATCGCGCGCACCTGGTTGGTCAGGTTTGCCGCCAGCTGGTTGACGTTCTCGGTCAAGTCCTTCCACGTGCCGGCCACGCCGGACACGTTGGCCTGGCCGCCCAGCTTGCCCTCGGTACCCACTTCGCGCGCCACCCGCGTCACCTCGGATGCGAAGGAGGACAATTGGTCCACCATCACGTTGATGGTGTCTTTCAGCTCCAGGATCTCGCCCTTGACGTCCACCGTGATTTTCTTCGACAAGTCGCCGCGCGCCACGGCGGTGGTCACCGCCGCGATGTTACGCACCTGGCCCGTCAGGTTGGACGCCATGAAGTTGACGTTGTCGGTCAAGTCCTTCCATGTGCCGCCGACGCCCGGCACGTAGGCCTGTCCGCCCAGCTTGCCCTCGGTACCCACCTCGCGCGCCACCCGCGTCACTTCCGACGCGAAGGAGGACAATTGGTCCACCATCACGTTAATCGTGTTTTTCAGTTCGAGAATCTCGCCCTTGACGTCCACCGTGATCTTTTTCGACAGGTCGCCGTTGGCCACGGCGGTGGTCACGTCGGCGATGTTGCGCACCTGACCGGTCAGGTTACCCGCCATCGAGTTCACGCCGTCGGTCAAGTCCTTCCATGTGCCGGCCACGCCGGGCACGTTGGCCTGGCCACCCAGCTTGCCCTCGGTGCCGACCTCGCGCGCCACCCGCGTCACTTCCGAAGCGAAGGAGTTCAATTGGTCGACCATCACGTTGATGGTGTTTTTCAGTTCGAGAATCTCGCCCTTGACGTCCACCGTGATCTTCTTCGACAAGTCGCCGTTGGCCACGGCGGTGGTCACGTCCGCGATGTTACGCACCTGACCCGTCAAGTTACCCGCCATCGAGTTCACCGAGTCGGTCAAGTCCTTCCAGGTGCCGGCCACGCCTTTCACCTGCGCCTGGCCGCCCAGCTTGCCCTCGGTGCCGACCTCCCGCGCCACCCGCGTCACCTCGGATGCGAAGGAGGACAGTTGGTCCACCATCACGTTAATCGTGTTTTTCAGTTCGAGAATCTCGCCCTTGACGTCCACCGTGATTTTCTTGGACAAGTCGCCGTTCGCCACGGCGGTGGTCACCGCCGCGATGTTACGCACCTGGCCCGTCAGGTTGGAGGCCATGAAGTTGACGTTGTCGGTCAAGTCCTTCCATGTGCCGCCGACGCCCGGCACGTAAGCCTGTCCGCCCAGCTTGCCCTCGGTGCCCACCTCCCGCGCCACCCGCGTCACCTCCGACGCGAAGGAGCGCAACTGGTCCACCATCACGTTGATGGTGTCCTTCAGCTGCAGGATCTCGCCGCGCACGTCCACCGTGATCTTTTTCGACAAGTCGCCGTTGGCCACGGCGGTAGTCACCTCGGCGATGTTACGCACCTGCGACGTCAGGTTACCCGCCATCGAGTTGACCGAGTCGGTCAAGTCCTTCCACGTGCCGGCCACGCCCTTCACCTGCGCCTGGCCGCCCAGCTTGCCCTCGGTACCCACCTCGCGCGCCACCCGCGTCACCTCCGACGAGAAGGAGGACAACTGCTCCACCATGGTGTTGGCGGTGGTGGCCGCGCGCAGGTACTGGCCCTTCAGCGGCACGCCGTCGACCTCCAGCGCCATGGTCTGCGACAGGTCGCCTTTCGCCACGGCGCCGATGACGCGCGCCATTTCGGTGGTCGGCCGCACCAGGTCGTCGATCAGCGCGTTGACGGCGCTGACGATAGCGGCCCAGCCGCCGGACATATTGGGCACCTGCGCGCGCTGCGTCAGACGGCCTTCGCGGCCCACCACGCGGCTCACGTCCGTCACCACCCTCACCATTTTTTCCTTGGTTTCGATGATTTCGTTCAGCGTGTCGGCGATCTTGCCGGCCATGCCGGTCCAGTCGGACGGCATGCGGGCGGTGAAGTCGCCTTTTTTCAACGCCATCAGGGTGGACAGTAAGAGCTTGGCGTCCAGCTGCTCGCCCATGTCGGTCATATTATTCATCGGCTAGTCCTCGTTAATTAGGAGGGAACGGTGGTGGTGGTGATCGGTGTGCCATCCGGCTGTGCGGCGCCGGCATGTTCCAG
The DNA here is from genome assembly GCF_047304105.1 of Duganella sp. Dugasp56. NCBI lineage: Bacteria > Pseudomonadati > Pseudomonadota > Betaproteobacteria > Burkholderiales > Oxalobacteraceae > Duganella > Duganella sp. Dugasp56. Next base: position 96,547 of record NZ_JBGLYQ010000005.1, on the reverse strand, counting down.
CAAACCCGCAGCCGCAAGCGGCGGGCTGAATAAATCGCCCTGGCAGCTGTCGCAGCCGAGTGATTGTAGTACTTCCAGTTGACGGCTGTCGTCCACGCCCAGCGCCACCACCCGCATCGACAGCGCGCGGGCCAGGTGGATGACGGCGGCGACGATGTCGGTGCCGCCATCGTTGTTGCCGATGGCGTGGACAAACGCGCGGTCTATCTTCAGCGTGTCGAGTTGCCAGCGCTTGCAGGCGGCCAGCGAGGAGCGCGCGCTGCCGAAGTCGTCGAGCGCGGTGCGCACGCCGGCCGTATGCAGCTGTTGCAGCAGTTCCGCCAGCGGTTCGGCCGCGCCGAGCAGCAGTTTTTCGTTCAGTTCCAGGCCGATGCTGCCCGGCGCAAGTTGGTGCTTGCGCAGCGCCGGCAGCAGCACTTGCAGCAGTTCGGCGTTCAGCTGCGGCGCGGCCAGCGGAATCCAGATGCACAGCGGCTCGCCGCCGGGCAGGGCGCCGGCCGAGGCCTGCCACAGCGCCGCCTGCGCGCCGGCCTGCGTCACGACCCAGGTGTCGATACGCTCCAGCAGTCCCCGTTCCTGCACCTGCGGCAGGAACTGGCTGGCTTCCAGCAAGCCGCGATCGGGATGGTGCCAGTAGAGCAACGCCTCGGCGCCGGTCGTGCGGCCGGCCTTGATGTCGATCTGCGGCTGGTAGCGCAGTTCCAGCTGGTCGGCCGTCAGCGCCTTGCGCAGCTCCAGCGTCCATCGTTCGCGTTCGCGCTCACGTTCGTTGAGCGCCTCGTGGAAGAATTGCACCGGCCCGGCGCCATGTCGCTTGGCGTGGTACATGGCCGTATCGGCGTTCTTCATCAGCGTCTGGGCGTCGGCACCGTCTTGCGGATAGATCGCGATGCCGATGCTGGCCGCCGTCTTCAGGCGCTGGCTGCCGATATCGAACGGCAGCGCGCAGGCCATCGCGATTTTCTGCGCCACGCGCGCCGCATTGCCCGTCGCCGCGCGGCCTTCGATCAGCACCACGAACTCGTCGCCGCCCAGCCGCGCCACCACGTCGGCCACGCGCACCGCCGCCGTCAGCCGCGCCGCGACCTGGCGCAGCAGCTCGTCGCCCGCTTCATGGCCGAAGGTGTCATTGATCTGCTTGAATTTGTCGAGATCGAGGAACAGCAGCGCGAACCCATCGCCGCTGCGGTCGGACGTCGCCACGGCGTGTTCGAGCTGCTGGATCAGCGCGCGGCGGTTGACCAGGTTGGTCAGCGCATCGCGGATCGACAGCTCGTGGGCACGCTGCTCGGCCAGTTTACGTTCCTTGATTTCCTGTTCCAGCTCGGCGTTGATGCGCTCCAGGTCCTGCAGGCGCTGCACCCGCAGATCCTGGTTCAGCTTGGCCAACTGGTCGCGGTTTTTGCGCAGCTGGATATTCTTCTTCGTCATCTCGACAAACACCGCCACCTTGGCCTGCAGGATTTGCGGGATCACGGGCGTGAACAGGTAGTCGGCCGCGCCTTTCTGGTAAGCCTTCAGGCGGTTGATTTCGTCGGCGTAGTGCGCGGTGATGAAGATGATGGGCACGCCCGCCGAACGCGGATGGGAGTGGATCGCCTCCGCGGTCTCGAAACCGTCCATGCCGGGCATGCTGACGTCGAGCAAAATCACGGCGAATTCGTGCAGCAGCACCTGGCGCAGCGCTTCCTTGCCGGAAGCGGCGGTGATCAATTGATACTGATGCTGGTCGACGGCGTCGGCCAGCAGGCTCTCCAGCGCATACAGGCTGGCCGGATCGTCATTGACGAGGAGGACTTTAGGGATCGGCACGGCGGGCTGGACGGTTGAGGTAGTGGAGGGTAGTTACAAAGTTGCTGGTAGTAATTATCCCATTTTATCAATTTGACAATCGGCGCGTCAGATTTTTTTCGTCAAAGGAAGACTACTGCAATTAAATTTTCCGTAGCGCACGATTGCAGGGCTCAGCGACCGGCTTGGCTGACCCATATTGGCGCACTCCACAGTATTTTGCCATCATCCTGTGTCACCCGTGCGTAGTAAAAATGTTCGCCGGCCGCCGGCGTGACGACGGCCCTGGTTTTTGCGCCCAGTTTGGTCACCGTGCCGTTGCGTCCGGGCACGCCCTGGAACAGCGCGATCGCGGCGGGATTGTGGCCGTTGCCGCTGGTGTAGCGGACTTGCAGCGTCAGTTTGCCGCGATTGCGGAAGCGTTCGCCCATCGGATGGCCGTTGCCGGTCAACAGCAGTTGGGCATGCTTGTCCATCGTGGCGAATACGCGACGCGCGCGCAGCGCGGCCAGCAGGCTGTCGTTGTCCAGCGCCACGCCGCGCTCCAGCAGCACGCCCGTCCGGTTGCCGTACGCCGCGCCCCAGTTGGCGCAATGGTTGTCCTGGTTGCTGCTGAAGGCCAGGTGATAGCCGGCCTCGAGCAGCTTGTTGCAGGCGGCTTCGTAGTTGCTCAAATGGGTCTCGCCCTCGTCTTCATGGGTGGAAAAGGCGCTGCTGTTCATCACTTCGCACAGCAGCATGACCTCGTCGCCGTCCGCCGTCCACGCCAGCGGCTTGCCCTCGACGGCGAACTGGTCGTTTTGCGGATGGTTGAACTGGCCCGCCCAGCCGCGCGCGCGCATCAGGCTGTACAGGCCGGCGTAGTCGCCTTTCGGCGTTTCCGCGTCTGCCAGCAACTCGCCCTGGGCATTGCGCTCCCAGCCCAGCAGTTCGTTGCTGTTCAGTATGTTGAGGTGGCCGCCATGGTTGATGACGCCCCATTCCTGGCCGTAGATGGCGAGGAAATCCGGGTGCTCCCGGTTCCAGTCCGCCGCCTTCTGCAGGCCGCTGCGGTACAGGGCCAGCGCTGCGGCCCGGTCGGCGCCGGCGTTGGTGCCGTCCGAGCCGTCGTACATATGATTGTGCTCGGACGTCATCAGGAACCGCAGGCCATGCCGCTGCGCGTAGTCGTAGGCGTCCGACGGGCCGAGCGCGGCGCTTTGCGGCGGCTGCGCGCCGTCGCAATGGTCCAGCGCGCCGCCGCCGTCGCTGTGGTTGGTCTGGCTGTGCAGGTTGCCGAGGTGGACGGCGTAGGGCAGGGCGTCCGGCGCGGCCGCGGCCAGCGATGGCGCCAGGGAAGTGGCAGGTCTGACCGCGGCCCGGCCCACCGCGACCTCCCAGCTTTGCTCGATGTCGGGCTCGTTGTCGACGCGCGCCCGCAGCCGCAACCGGTAGATGCCGCTGCGCAGGCCGGGCCGGGGGCGCCACGGTATCGCCACGTCGACTGGCGTATCGGTCAACGATTGTTGCTTGCGCCACAAGCGTATGCGGCGGCCGTCCGGCGCCAGCAGTTCCAGTCGCCAGCGCAGCGTGCGCGTCTGCTGCGCTCCCGGTGCGGAAAAGTGCAGCCGCAGCGTGCGACCGCCGGCGGCGTCCGCCCGGAATGGCGCCACCAGCACGGCCTCGAACTCCTGATGGTCGGCAATGCCGGCATGGCTAGCATGCGGCAGGGCACTGAGAGTTCCCAGGAAAATTATTATGGGAATAGCGCGCATGATGAACTCCTGAACAACAGACTCATCATTTAGAGCGCGCCTTAGCGCATAAGGTTCCCTTCAATAGTGACGATTTATCGCTCTGAATTCTAACCAATTCTTGCACTGGTTCCCGCGCGGCATTAATAGTATGCTGCTGTGATGCAAAATTATCCCAAAATCCCACCGGTGGCGGCGCATGCTGAAAACGGGTAACAAGCCCAAGAAGGTCGCCGGTTCGCGCCTGCTGTTCTGGACGGCCGGCATCGCGCTGGCCCTGGCGGTCGGCGCGGTGCTGGCCGGCGCCGCGTCGCGCATCGTGGATGCCGCCGCCGCCCAGCGTTTCGAGAACCTGGCGCGCAGCGCGCAGTACGGCATCTCGGCCCGCATCAAGTCCTATTCGGACCTGACGCGCGGGCTGGTGTCGCTGTTTCAGACCACCGACAGCCTGAGTCGCCAGCAATTTCACCAGTATGTGGCCAACCTTGATATCCCACGGTATTTTCCGGCGATCGAGGCGGTGACCTGGGCGCCGCTGGTCACCGACGCCCAGCGCGACGCCTTTGTCGCCGGCGTGCGCGCCGACGGCTTTTCCGGCTTCGACATCAAGCCGGCCGGACGCCGCCCCCATTACGCGGTGCTGACCTATCTGGAGCCGGCCTCGATGCAGCAGGAAAAAATGGGCGCCGACCTGGCGTTCAATCCGGCGCAGGACAAGGCCCTGGCGGCATCGCGCGACAGCGGCCAGGTTGGCGCGTCGGGGCTGCCCATCGTGGTCAACGGCTCGACGCCGCACATCGGCCTGGCGATACGGCTGCCGGTCTACCGCCGCAACATGCCGCTCGACGATGTCGCCGCGCGCCGCGCCGCCTACCTGGGATCGGTCGGCATCGGCTTCAGCGTGCCCAAGCTGGTGCAGGGGGCGATCGACGAGATGACGGTGCGCCAGGTGCACCTGGTCCTGTACGCGGACGGCAGCACCGATGTCGAACAGCGCCGCTTGGTGATCGAGAAGACCGACCGCCTGCTGTTCAACGACGACGGCTCGATGACGGCGCCGCGCGCGCCGCAAGCGCAGCGCGGCGATTATTTTGAATCCGTGCTGCCCATCGATTTCAACGGCAGCCTGTGGAAGGCGCATTTCCAGGTGCGCAAGAACGAACTGCTGAGCGGTTTCGATTTCTACTTTCCGTGGATCGCCGGCGGCACCGGCTTCGCCGGCACGCTGCTGTTGTACAGCTACTTCTTCGTGCTGTACGCGTCGCGCCGGCGCGCGCTGAAGCAGGGCGTGCTGCTTGACACGGTGTTGAACAACGTCGACGCCCACGTCTACATGAAGGACCACAACCGGCGCTACATCTACGTCAACGCCAAGCTGGCCGATGCGATGGGTAAGCCGGTGCACGACATCGTGGGCCGGCTCGATCGCGAGCTGATGCCGACCGCCGCCGCCGACGCCGAGTGGGCGCTGGAACAGCCGGCGTTCGCCGACAACGTCAAGCGCTCTGGCGAGGCGCAGCATGTCGGCCGCGACGGCGTGGTGCAGCATCAATGGACCGTCAAGGTGCCGGTAGAAATCGGCCGCACCGTGACGGCGGTGATCGGGCTGTCGACCGACGTCACCGAGCTGCATAGATTGAAGGAAGAGGCGGATACGGCCAACCAGGCCAAGAGCGATTTCCTGTCCAACATGAGCCATGAAATCCGCACGCCGATGAACAGCATCATCGGCATGGCGCACCTGGCGCTGAAATCGGTCACCCATCCCAAGCAGCGCGACTACCTGCAGAAGATTTATCACTCGGGCCAGCACCTGCTGGGCATCATCAACGACATCCTGGACTTCTCCAAGATCGAAGCGGGCAAGATGGAGCTGGAGGTGCTGGACTTTACGCTCGACGCGCTGCTGGCCAACATCTCCAGCCAGCTGGGCGAGAGCGCTTCGGCCAAGGGACTGGAACTGGTGTTCGAGGTGGGAGCCGGCTTGTCGCAGCCGCTGCGCGGCGATCCGTTGCGGCTGGAGCAGGTGCTGCTGAACTTTACCAGCAACGCCATCAAGTTTTCGGAGCAGGGCAAGGTGTACATCCGCGCGCGGCCGCTGGAAGACCGCGACAGCCACACGCTGGTGCGCTTCGAAGTGGAGGACCGCGGCATCGGCATGACGCCGGAACAGGTGCAGCAGCTGTTCCAGTCCTTCCACCAGGCCGACACCTCGACCACGCGCCGCTACGGCGGCACAGGACTGGGACTGGTCATCAGCAAGCAGCTGGTGGAGCTGATGGGCGGCGGCGTCGGCGTCGACAGCGAGCCGGGCTCCGGCAGCACCTTCTGGTTCACCGCGCGCCTGGCCAAGGGCGTCAGCTTGCTGCGCGCCAGCGACGATTCGGTGCAGCCCGATGTGCTGGACACCATACGCGGCGCGTCCATCCTGCTGGTGGAGGACAATATCTTCAGCCAGCAGGTCGGCCAGGAGCTGCTGGAGGACGCCGGCGCCACCGTCTGCGTGGCCAACAACGGCAAGGAGGCGATCGATCTTCTGCTCAAGGAGCGTTTCGATTGCGTGCTGATGGACGTGCAGATGCCGGTGATGGACGGCTATGAGACCACGCGCCTGATCCGCTCGCATCCCAAGCTGTCGGCCACGCTGATCATCGCGATGACCGCCAACGCCGGCCGCGACGACCAGGAGCGCTGCCTGGAGGCGGGCATGGACGAATTTGTCACCAAGCCGATCGCGCCCAAGCAGCTGTTCAACATGCTGTCGAAGTGGATGAGCCAGAGGGCGCGCGCCGCCGCCCCGGTGCGGCCGCTGGCGCCACCGCCGCCGTCCTATTTCACGATGGCCGATGGCGGTCCGACCGCCGCCGCGACCGCGATGTTCGCGAACATGCAGCCGCCGCTGCAAACGATGACGAGCGGCACGGCGCCCGCGCCGGTGCCCATCGCAGCGCCTGCGACGGTGCCCGCGACGGCACCCATCGCAGCGCCTGCGACGGTGCCCGCGACGGCGCCCGACGACGCCGAACTGTTCGACGTCGCGATGCTGGCCCAGACCTTTGGCGGCAAGACCGACAAGATGCGCAAGTACGCGCTGCTGTTCCTGGAATCGGCCAGGGATGCCCTGGTGGAGATCGACGCGGCGCTGGCGCAGGGCGACCTGGCGCAGTTGTCGGAACTGGGCCACCGCACCAAATCGGCCGCTCGCGCCGTGGGTGCCATGCGCTTCGGGAACCTGTGCCTGGCGCTGGAACAGGTGCGCAAGGACCCTGACAGCACCAACGCCGGCGAGCTGGTACGGCAGATGCACGCCATGCTCGCTGTGCTGAACGATCATATCGCTCAGGAACTGCTGGCATACGACCCCGGCTAGAGCGATAATACGGGCACTATCCTCACGAAGAGCCCTATGCATTCGAGCATCACCCCCGGCCTGCTGATTTTGCACGGTAATCAAATGGAGCAGTTGCGCGCCGCCGTGTTCCAGTGGCTGCGCAACCATCCGCTCGGGGCGCTGGAATCGGACATCTTCCTGGTGCAGTCGAATGGCGTGGCCGAATGGCTGAAGATCGCGCTGGCCGAGGAAATGCGGGTCTGCGCGGCCACCCGCGTGGCGCTGCCTGCACGCTTTCTGTGGGAAACCTATCGCGGCATGCTGGGACGCGACCGCGTGCCGGTCCGTTCCGCCTTCGACAAAGGCCCGCTGACGTGGCGCCTGATGCGTCTGTTGCCCACCTTGCTGGCCGATCCCGTGTTCACGCCGCTGCGCCATTTCCTGGCCGACGGCGAGGCGGAGCGGCGGCTGCAGCTGGCCGAGCGCCTGGCCGACCTGTTCGACCAATACCAGGTCTACCGCGCCGACTGGCTCGACGATTGGGCGCATGGTCGCGACCAGATGCGCAACGCACGTGGCGAAGCCGTGCCGCTGCCGGAAGACCAGCGCTGGCAAGGCCAGTTGTGGCGCTCCGTCATCGCCGACGTCGAGCCGCACGAGCGGGATCTGGGCCGGGCCACCGTCCACACCGAATTCGTGCGCGCCAGCGCGGCCGGCGAAGCGCCGCTCGGCCGGCTGCCGCGCCGCATCGTCATCTTTGGCGTGTCGGCGCTGCCGTACCAGAGCTTGCAGGCGCTGGCCTCGCTGGCGCGCTACACGCAGGTGGTGCTGGCGGTGCCGAACCCTTGCCAGTTCTACTGGGGCGACATCATCGAAGGCCGCGACCTGCTGCGTTCCGCGCATCGCCGCCAGCAGCTGCGCAACGGCCAGGACCTGGGCGCGATTCCGCTGGAGGAACTGCATGCGCACAGCCATCCGCTGCTGGCCAGCTGGGGGCGGCAGGGCCGCGACTTCATCCGCATGCTGGACGAATTCGACGAAGCCTCGGCCGCAGCAGCCGCCGAGAATGACGACGTTGCACCGTTGCGCATCGACCTGTTCAGCGAAGGCGAGGGCGATACGCTGCTGTCGCAGGTGCAGGCGGCCATACGCGACCTGCTGCCGCTGTCCGAACACCCGCAGGTCCCTCCGCCGGACGACGACCGTTCGATCGAATTCCACATCACCCACAGCGTGCAGCGTGAAGTCGAAGTGCTGCACGACCGGCTGTTGAAGATGTTCGCCGACGACGGCAAGCTGCGTCCGCGCGACGTGGTGGTGATGGTGCCGGATATCGACACCTTCTCGGCCGCGATCCACGCGGTGTTCGCGCAGTATCGCCGCAGCGATCCGCGCTACATTCCGTTTGAGATCGGCGACGTCAACGACCGCAGCGTCAATCCGCTGCTGGTGGCGCTGGAATGGCTGCTGCGGTTGCCGCAGCAGCGCTGCCGCCAGAGCGAAGTGCGCGACCTGCTGGACGTGCCGGCGCTGGCCGCGCGTTTCGGCCTGAGCCAGGACGATCTGCCGACGCTGGGTTTGTGGATCGAAGGCGCCGGCGTGCGCTGGGGGCTCGATCCCGAGCACCGCGCCGGTTTGGGCCTGGGCGCGGCCGGCGTGCAGAATTCGTGGCTGTTCGGCGTGCGCCGCATGTTGCTCGGCTACGCCAGCGGCGACGGCGAGGCCTTTGCCGGCATCGAACCGTTTTCCGAAGTGGGCGGGCTGGATGCCGCGCTGGCGGGATCGCTGGCGCAACTGGTCGAAGCGCTGCTGCACTGGCGCGAGGTGCTGGCGCAATCGCGCTCGCCGGCCGAGTGGGGCGTGCAGGCCCGCGCGCTGCTGGCGGCTTTCTTCAAGGCCGGCGAGGAGGGCGACCGCCTGACGCTGGCGCAGCTGGACGATGCGCTCAACAACTGGCTGGAAACCTGCGAAGGCGCGGCCTACGACGAAGCGGTGCCACTGGCCGTGCTGCGCGAGGCGTGGCTTGGCCTGCTGGACGAACCGACGCTGAACCACCAGTTCGTTTCCGGCGGCGTCACCTTCTGCACGCTGATGCCGATGCGCGCGGTGCCGTTCCGCGTGGTCTGCCTGCTGGGCATGAACGACGGCGACTTCCCGCGCCGTGCGCCGAAGGCCGACTTCGACCTGCTGTCGCAGCCGGGCATGGCCCGCCCCGGCGACCGCTCGCGCCGCGACGACGACCGCTACCTGATGCTGGAGGCGCTGCTGGCCGCGCGCGACAAGCTGTATATCAGCTGGGTCGGCCGCAATGTCCGCGACAACAGCGAGCAGCCGCCGTCGGTGCTGGTGTCGCAACTGCGCGATTACCTGGTCAACGGATGGCAGCTGGACCCGCACGCACGCACCACGGAACACGCCTTGCAGCCGTTCAGCCGGCGTTATTTCGAGGCCGGCGGCCTGCTGACCTATGCGCGCGAATGGCGCGAGGCCCATGGCGACGAGATCGCCGACGGTGCGAACGCCGAGCTGCCGCCCTACGAAATCGACGACAAGTACCGCCTCAAGCTGTCGACGCTGACCAATTTCATGCGCCAGCCGGCGCGCTTCTTCTTCCGCCAGCGCCTGGGCGTGATGTTCGGCGACGCGGCGATGGTGGGCGAGGACGAAGAGCCGTTTTCCCTCACCGGGCTGGAACGCTATCAGCTGGAAGACGAGATGCTGGGCGGCGACGCGGAGGATGAGGACATCGGCCAGGTCTACGACAAGCTGACCGAACGCGCGGAAGAACTGGTGCGCAAGGGCGTGCTGCCGATAGGCCTGATCGGCCAGCAATACCGGCATCAACTGGTGGAAGCGCTGGCGCCGGTGCGCAGCGCGTGGCTGATCCTGCGCCAGCACTATCCGCTGCCGGCGCCCAAGGTGGCGCTGAACCTGATGCTGGCCGGCGTGCCGCTGGACGACTGGATCGACCAGTTGCGCAGCAACGGCAGCGAGACGGTGTGGCTGACGCAGATGTCGTCCAAGGTCACCGACAAGCAGGGCAAGCCGCGCGGCGACAAGCTGATCGCGATGTGGCTGCGCCAGCTGGCCGTGGCGGCGGCCGGCCTGCCGGTCAGCGGCTACCTGGTGGCGCGCGACGCCATCGTCACCATGAAGCCGCTGCCGCAGGCAGAGGCGCAGGAAGCCCTGCGCGAGCTGGTGTGCCTGTGGCGCGACGGCATGAACCGGCCGTTGCCGACCGCCTGCAAGACCGCGCTGTCGCTGGCGCAGGGCGGCGATCCGCGCGCGGTGTACGACGGCGGCTTCGAGATCTCCGGCGAAAACGATGACCTGTGCCTGGCGCGCCTGTGGCCGGATTTCGCCGCGCTCAGCGCCGAACCGGATTTCGCCGATGTCTCGCAAGCGCTGTATGGCCCGCTGGCCGACTGGCTGGAACAACAGATTACGATAGCCGCGATAGCCGGCGAGGACGCAGCATGAGCAGCATCAGTATCACCGCCAACCAGCTCGATCCGCTGACCTTCCCGCTGCACGGCTCGCGCCTGATCGAGGCCAGCGCCGGCACCGGCAAGACCTGGACCATCGCCGCGCTGTACGTGCGGCTGGTGCTGGGTCACGGCGGAGAGAACGGCTTCCGCCGGCCCTTGCTGCCGGCCGATATCCTGGTGATGACCTTCACCCGCGCCGCTACGCGCGAGCTGTCGAACCGCGTCCGCGAGCGGCTGGTGGAAGCTGCGGCCTACTTCCGCGGCTACGCGGCGATGGGCCTCGGCGGCGGGCATGACAGCTATCTGGACGCCATCCTCGAATCTTACCCAAGCCACGCCGAGCAGCAGCAGGCCGCGCACCGCCTGATGCTGGCGGCGGAAACGATGGACGAAGCGGCCATCTTCACCATCGACGCATGGTGCCAGCGCATGTTGCGCGAGCACGCCTTCGACAGCGGCAGCCTGTTCGACGAAGAGCTGGTCAGCGACGAGCAGGCCCTGTTCGAAGACGCCGCGCACGACTACTGGCGCCAGCAGGTCTATCCGCTCGACGCCGTCGCGCTGGATGCGCTGCTGTCATGTTGGGGCGACGTCGGCGCGTTGAAGAAATCGATACGCGAGTTGGTCAAACGCGCCGACATCATCGGCGAGGCCAGCACCGACACCCTGGCCGGGCTGATCGCGGCCGTACAGCGCGAGCAGCAGGCGCAGCTGGCTGGCCTGAAGGCCGGCTGGGTGGAGCGCGCCAACCGCATGGAACAATGGATCGCCACGGAACGCGTGCTCTCGCCCAAATGCTTCAATGGGAACAAGATGCGCGCCGAGTCGCTGGCCAGCTGGTTCAACGGCTTGCGCGCGTGGGCCGGGGATGCCGCCATGGTCATGCCCGACATTTCGGACACCGCCTGGAAGCGCCTGACGCCGTACGGCCTTGAAGACGCCTTTTCGAAAGGCTACACCGCCGTGATCCCCGACGACTTCGACGCGATCGAGCCGCTGAAAAGAGCGCTGGACGACATCGAACCGCTGTCGCACGCGCTGTACCGCCACGCCGCCGCCGCCGTCGCCAGGCGGATGGACGAGCTGAAGAAACGCGGCCGCCAGTTCGGTTTCGCCGACATGCTGGACCGCCTGAACGCCGCGCTGCAAGGCGAGAACGCCGCCGCCCTGCGCAAGCGCATCACCGACCAGTATCCCGTGGCGATGGTCGACGAATTCCAGGATACGGCGCCGAACCAGTACCAGATCTTCAACCTGCTGTACCGCGTGGCCGACGACGACGCCGAAACAGGCCTGTTCCTGATCGGCGATCCGAAGCAATCGATCTACGGCTTCCGTGGCGCCGACATCCACAGCTACCTGTCCGCCCGCCGCGCCACGGCCGGCCGCCATTACCAGCTGGGCACCAACTACCGTTCCACCAAGCCGGTGGTGGAGGCGGTCAATCATCTGTTCATGCATGCCGAAGGCCAGCCGGCGGAAGGCGGCTTTGGACGCGGCGCGTTCCGCTTCCGCGATCCCGGCACGCGCGACAATCCGCTGCCGTTCGAAGCGGTCGGCGCTAAGGGCCGCGATGAACGAATGGTCAACGCCGACGGCGACGTGCCGGCGCTGGTCATTGCTTGCAGCGCGACGCAGGATTTGAAGGCGGACGGCTATCGCGAATTCTTCGCGTGGCACTGCGCCGAGCAGATCGTCGCGCAGCTCAACGACGAGCGCATTGGTTTCGATGGCCCCAAAGGATTTGTGCGCCTGCAGCCGGCCGATATCGCCGTGCTGGTGCGCGACCGCAAGGAGGCGTCGGCCATCCGTCGCGCGCTGCAGCGGCGCGGCGTTCCCAGCGTCTACCTGTCGGACAAGGATTCGGTGACCGACAGCGAGGAAGCTGCCGATGTGCTGCGCTGGCTGTCCGCCGTCGCCAGCCCGCTGGACGGCGCTCTGGCGCGTGCCGCCTTCGCGACCCGCACCACCGGCCTGCCGCTGGCGGAGCTGGCGTTGCTGTCGTCGGATGAACTGGCGTGGGAAGCGCGCGTCGAGCAGTTGAAGGCGCTGCATATCGTCTGGCAGCGGCAGGGCGTGCTGGCGATGCTGCGCCGCTTCATCCACGAGCTGAAATTGCCGGCCGCCTTGCTGCAGCAACCGGGCGGCGAGCGCCGCCTGACCAACCTGCTGCACCTGGCCGAGCTGCTGCAGTCGGCCAGCCGCCAGCTCGATGGCGAACAGGCGCTGATACGCTGGCTGGCCGAGCAGATCGAAGGTGGCGAGGGCGGCGGCGACGAGCGCGTGCTGCGCCTGGAAAGCGACGCGGAGCTGGTCAAGGTCGTCACCGTACACAAGTCGAAGGGCCTGGAATATCCGCTGGTGTACCTGCCGTTTGCGGTTACTGCGCGCAAGGTCGAGCGCCGCAACCGCAGCTTCTTCGAATTCAGCGACGAAGACGGCGTGCGGCAGATCGACATGGCGTTGACCGATACGGCGATGGAGCTGGTCGAACGCGCGCGCCTGCAGGAGGATTTGCGGCTGCTGTACGTGGCGCTGACCCGCGCCCGCCATTTCCTCTGGCTGGGCGTGACCGCGCTGGCCGCGCGCAAGGCGGGTGACAACACGCTGCACGAATCGGCGCTGGGCTACCTGCTGACCGGCGGCGAGGCGCTGCCGTCAGACCTGATGATGGAGCGCTGGGGCCATGCCTGCAAAGGCTGCGACGGCATCAGCATCGAAACGCTGGACATGGCGATGTCGCAGTTCACGCGCCTGAGCCGCATCGAGGAACGCCCGCCGTTGCTGGACCCGCAGCAGTACACCGGACGCTTCGAGCGCGATTGGTCGGTGGGCAGTTTCAGCTCGCTGGCGCGCCGCACCGGACCGACCGGCACCATCGGCACCGCCGTGGATGCGCCGCAGGCGCCGGTGCCGCGCGACGGCCTGCAGGAAAACCTGCTGGAGGGCGCCGACCTGCCGGCCATGACGCTGGCGGGCCGCGTGGAAGACGCACCGTGGCATCGCTTCCCGCGCGGTTCGGTGCCGGGTAACTTCCTGCACGAGCAATTGGAGTGGATGGGGCAGGAGGGCTTCGCCATCGTCAACCACGAAACGTTCGAATCGCGCCTGACGCGGCGGGTCGAGCGCGCCGGCTGGGGCAATCGCCTCGACGACACGCTGACCTGGCTGCGCGAGATCGCCGGCACCACCTTGCCGTACCTGGATGCGCCGCTGAGCGCCATCGAATCGCCACTGCCGGAGATGGAATTCTGGTTCCCCAGCGAGCGCCTGAGCACCGGTGCGCTGGACGGACTGTGCGCGACGCATCTGCTGGGCGGCGCTGCCCGGCCCGCGCTGCCCGAGCGCCAGCTGCACGGCATGCTGAAAGGCTTTGCCGACCTGGTGTTCGAGCACGAGGGCCGGTTCTGGGTGCTGGACTATAAATCCAACGCGCTGGGCGCCGGCGACGCGGCCTATCACCAGCCGGCACTGGTGGCGGCCATGGCCGAGCACCGCTACGACATCCAGGGCGCGATCTACATGCTGGCGCTGCACCGGCTGCTGCAAAGCCGCTTGGGCGACAGCTACGATCCCGCCGAGCACTTGGGCGGGGCGATCTTCCTGTTCTTGCGCGGCATTGCGAACACGCAGACGCGCGGCTGCTACCTGATCGAACCCGATCCCGAATTATTGGATGGACTGGACCGTTTGCTGGACGATACCGGTGCGAAGCACGAGGCGGCACATGAGCATTGATACCTCCGCAGCGTTGCTTGCGCAAGTCGACACCTATACCGAGAACGGCCAGCTGCGCCGCTTGAGCGGAGCGTTTGCGCGCTTCATCGCCAGCGTCGGCACCAGTTCTCCGCCGCAGTTGATGGCGGCCTGCGTGCTGCTGTCGGAACTCGAAGGGCGCGGCCACAGCTGCCTGATGCTGGACGAACTGGCCGCCGATCCCTCCGCCCAGCTGGGCTGGACCAGCGACGAGTGGCGCGCCTTGCGCGACACCGCCGGCGCCTGGCCCAAGAATGCCGCCGCCTGGCGCGCGCTGCTGGCCGGCTGCGATCAGGTGTGGCCGGTGGGCGACCTGGATTTTCAGCAGCCTCTGGTGCTCGACGGTGAACGGTTGTACCTGCGCCGCTACTGGCGCGACGAAACGCTGGTCGCCGGCGCGGTACTCGGCCGCACGGCCGCGTCCAGTACATTGCCCGACGTGGCCGACATGCGCCGCTGGCTGGACATCCTGTTCCCGCACGCTCCGCGCGGCGGCGCCACCGACTGGCAGAAGATCGCCTGCGCGGTCGCCATGCGCGGCAAGCTGGGCATCATCACCGGCGGCCCCGGCACCGGCAAGACCTATACCGTCGCCCGCTTGCTGGCATTGCTGTTCGCCACGGCCGGCGAACGCCAGTCAGGCCTGCGCGTGGCGCTGGCCGCGCCGACCGGCAAGGCCGCCGCGCGCCTGAAGCAATCGATCGATTCCGCGCTGGACGACCTGGCTGAAAAAGTCGGCTCGACGCTGCCGCTGCGCGAACTGGCCAGCCGCATGGGCGCCGCCCGCACCTTGCACAGCCTGCTCGGCGCACGGCCGGACACACGCGCCTTCCAGCACCACGCCGGCAACCAGCTCGACGTCGACGTGCTGATTGTCGACGAGGCGTCGATGATCCACCTGGAGATGATGTCCGCGCTGCTGGCGGCCTTGCCCACGTCGGCCACGCTGATCCTGCTCGGCGACAAGGACCAGCTGGCGTCGGTGGAAGCGGGCGCCGTGCTGGGCGATCTGTGCCACAACGCCGAAGCCGGCGCCTACGACGCGGAAACCCTGGCCTATGTGCAGTCGTGCACCGGCCAGCAGATACCGGACAGCTACGCCGGCAACGGCGGCGCGATCGCCCGGCAGACCGTGATGCTGCGCGAGAGCCGCCGCTTCGGTGGACCGATCGGCCAGTTGGCGCTGGCCGTCAACGCCGGCGACGCCGCCGCATCGGTCGACGTGCTGCGCAACAGCGAGGACGGCAAGGTCGCCTGGATCGATCCGGCGCAGTCGTCCGACCTGCTGCAACTGGCGCTGGCGGGCCGTGCCGGCGCCGCCGGCGGCTACCAGGCTTATTTGAAAATGATCAAGGCCGGCGGCCCGGAAGGCGACGACGTCGCCCATCTGGCCTGGGTCAAGTCGGTGCTGACGAGCTTTGAAACCTTCCGCATCCTGTGCGCCGTGCGCGAAGGCGAATGGGGCGTGGCCGGCTTGAACGATGTGATCGAGCACCGGTTGCAATCGGCCGGCCTGCTGCGCCGCGGCGGCGAATGGTATGTCGGGCGGCCGGTCATGGTCACCCGCAACGACTACGGCACCGGCGTCTTCAACGGCGACATCGGCCTGACCTTGCCGGATCCGGCACGCCCCGGCGCGTTGCGCGTGTATTTCTCGGAAGGGGAAAACGTGCGCAGCGTGCTGGCCACGCGGCTCAGGAACGTCGAGACCGCATTCGCCATGACGGTACACAAATCGCAGGGCTCGGAGTTCCAGCACACTGTGCTGGTGCTGCCGAAAGACAGTGGCGGCATGCTGGCGCGGGAGCTGATTTACACCGGCATCACGCGCGCGCGCGACTACTTCACATTGCTCACGCCGAACGGCCAGGTGCTGCTCGACGCCATCGCACAACGCACCCAGCGCGCCAGCGGCTTGCGCGGGCTGCTGGGGAACTGACACATAACTACACTACAGGAGAACACAGCATGACATTGAAACTCGACGGCAAGGTAGCCCTGGTCACCGGATCGGGGCGCGGCATCGGCCGCGCGATCGCCCTCAAACTGGCAGGCGAAGGCGCGCGCATCGTCGTCAACGATCTGGACGAGGCGCCGGCGCAGGAGACCGTCGAGGCGATCCGCGCGGCGGGCGGCCAGGCGGTCGCCTGCGTCGGCAGCGTGATGGCGGTCGACTTTGCCGAGCGCTTCATCGGCACCGCCGTCAGCCAGTTCAACGGACTCGACATCATCATCAACAACGCCGGCTACACCTGGGACAACGTGATCCAGAAGATGAGCGACGAGCAGTGGCAGGCGATGCTGGACGTGCACCTGACGGCGCCGTTCCGCCTGCTGCGCGCGGCGCAGCCGGTGATCCGCGCCTATAGCAAGGCCGAGGCCGAGGCCGGCCGGCGCGTGGTGCGCAAGGTGGTGAATATCTCGTCGGTGGCCGGCCTGTTCGGCAATCCGGGCCAGGCCAACTATGCGGCGGCCAAGGCCGGCATCGTCGGCATGACGCAGACGCTGGCCAAGGAATGGGGACGGATGAACGTGACGGTCAACTGCGTGGCCTTCGGCTTCATCAAGACGCGCCTGACGTCAAGCACCGCCGACGCCGCCACCGCCAATATCGACGGCCGCGACATCAAGGTCGGCATCAACGCGGACATGCTGGATGTACTGGAGCGCAGCATTCCGCTGGGACGCGGCGGCACGCCGGACGAGGCGGCCGGCGCCGTGTACCTGTTGTGCATTCCCGAATCCGACTACATCAGCGGCGAGACGCTGATGTGTACCGGAGGCCTGACCGGGTTCTGAGCGTGGTCCGTGCGTTCAGGCCGCGCGGCGGGTGTGCCGGGCGGCTTTGGCGTGCTTCTTGTGGCGCGTGGCCGAGACCGTCATGACTTTCGGTTCGCCCTCCGGACCCGCGACAAAGCGGCGGATATTGAACGCGTCCATCAGACGGGCCGAGTTGGCCTTGGCGTTCAACAGCACCAGCGTGGCGTTCTTGCCGGCCGATTTGAAGCGCATGATCAGGCAGCGGCCGGCTTCCTCGGTGTAGCCGGTCTTGGACAGGCCGACATCCCAACCCTTGGCGCCAACCAGGCGGTTGGTGTTGTGATACTCCACCTTGCGACCCTTGATGTTGATGATGTCCTTGGTGTCGGTGGTGATGCGGCGGATGTCCGGATAGGCGGAGGCGGCGGTGGCCATCTTGACCAGGTCGGTCGCGGTCGAACGGTTGTTCGGCGACAGGCCGGTCGGCTCCTCGATCACGGTCTGGGTCAGGCCCAGCGCCTTGATCTTGGCGTTGACCGCCAGCTTGAACGCGGCCGGGCCGCCCGGATAGGTGCGGGCCAGCGAGGCGGCGGCGCGGTTATCCGACGACATCAGCGCCAGTTGCAGCACGTCGCGGCGGGCGATCTCGGCGCCGACCGGCACGCGCGAGGTGCTGTGCTTGAGCATGTCGACGTCGGTCTTGTCGATGCTGATGGGCGCGTCCATGTCCGGCTTGGAGTCCAGCACCACCATCGCGGTCATCAGCTTGGTCAGCGAGGCGATCGGCACCTGGACGTTGGCATTCTTTTCGAGCAGCACTTTGCCGGTGTCGTCTTCGACCACCAGCACTGACTGCGAACCGAGCGGTACCGCGAGCGCCGCCACGGTAAACGAACTCAGCAATACAGCGACAATTTTCTTGAGCATTTTGGGTATTCTTGGGAAAGAGGAGTTATCGGGCGTCAAGAATTGACGCTGCGCAAAACTAGTCTAGCTATGCGGCAATATTTCCTAAGGATAGAAGATAACATTAAAGTGGTTTCTCGTCTATTGTATGTAACCTACGGATTCCACTATTTTTGTCCCCAAGAATGTAAAAAGCCCTGAAACGGGAGCGTTCAGGGCTTTTTGGCGACTGCGGCGGCAGTTTCAGCTGCTTATTTTCGCTATGGAAACTTCTGTGGACTTCACCAGGGCGATCACTTCGCTGCCCACCTTTAAGTCCAGATCGTGGATCGAGCGCGAGGTGATCACCGAGGTGACGATGCCGTGCTGGGTTTCCACATCGACTTCCGAGACGACCGGTCCAAAGATGATTTCCTTGATTTTGCCCCGGAACTGGTTACGTACATTAATTTCAGAGATGGCCATCGTGCTTCCTTGTCTGTTGATACTGCGCTGGTTGATCCTGCGCTTCCAGATTAAGGGCATTGCGGCCGCTTGCAAACGAATCGATACGACTATCCTTATTTGTTTTGGTAAATCTTGTCGAATTCGCCGCCGTCGTCGAAGTGCTTCTTCTGCGCCGCTTTCCAGCCGCCGAAGACGTCATCCACGGTGAACAGGCTGATCTGGCGGAAGTTGGCGTTGTACTTCTTGAACGCGGCTTCCGAGCGCGGACGGAAGTAATGCTTGGCGATGATGTCCTGCGCCTGCTCGGTGTACAGGAAGTTCAGGTAGCCGGTGGCCTGCTTGCGGATGTTCTTGCGGTCGACCACCTTGTCGACCACCGCCACCGGCGATTCAGCCAGGATGGAGATCGACGGGTAGACCACCTCGAAGTTGTTGCCGAACTCGGCACGCACCAGGTTCACCTCGTTCTCGAAGGTCACCAGCACGTCGCCGATCTCACGCTGGGTGAAGGTGGTGGTGGCGCCGCGGCCGCCGGCGTCCAGCACCGGCACGTTCTTGAAGATCTTGCTCACCAGGTCGCGCGCCTGCGCTTCTGTGCCGCCTTTTTTCAGCACCGAGCCCCAGGCCGCCAGATAGGTGTAGCGGCCGTTGCCTGCCGTTTTAGGATTCGGGATGATGACTTTCACGCCGGGCTTGGCCAGGTCGGCCCAATCCTTGACCTGCTGCGGGTTGCCCTTGCGGACCAGGAACACCATGGTCGAGTAGAACGGCGCGGCGTTGTGCGGGAATTTCTTGGCCCAATCCTGCGCGACCAGGCCCTTGTCGGCCAGCATGTCGATGTCGTTGGCCTGGTTCATCGTGACGACCGCCGCCTCCATGCCGTCGGCCACCGAGCGGGCTTGCTTGGACGAGCCGCCGTGCGACTGGTTGACGTTGATGGTCTCGCCGGTGTTCTTCTTCCAGTCCGCCACGAAGACCGGGTTGATATCCTTGAACAGTTCGCGCGCGACGTCGTAGGAGGCGTTCAGCAGCACGGTTTCCGCGGCGTTGGCCTGCAATGGCAGGCCCAGCATGACGGCGGAAGCGGCCAGGAAGGACGACACGATCAGGCGGCGGGCAGGATTTTTGTTGGTCATAATGAGCTTTCGTAATAACAGTCACCCATGGTGTAAAATTTCGGCCGGAAAAGATACGAATTTTTCGTAATATGCTTAGAAGGTATGGTTCACACCGGGTTTCAGTGGAAACCGCATAACGATTTTTGAAAACATTCGTGGGCAAAAGCAGGGCCGGCCTCTAGGCTTAGCTCAGGCTGTGACGGTCAAGCGGGCGCGCCCGCAACGACTTTCGCCGCTTGGTGTATAGTCGGTTTCAGGCACTGAAGAAGGCGTAGATAAGCGCTTCATTTTTGCTATCGGGAATATTTGTGAGCGTACATGGGTCTTGAAATTCGGAGTCTGGAAATTCGTACCGCCGTTGCGGCCGATGCGGACGCGGCATGCACTGTTTTGCGTCGGTCGATCGCGGAATGTTGTGTGCAGGATCATAAGAACGATCCCGCCATCCTGGACGCGTGGCTGGGCAACAAGACACCGCAGATGGTGGCCAACTGGTTCGGTTCGCCAACCAATTTTTCGGTGGTCGCGGTCAGCGAAGGCGCGGTTGTCGGCGTCGCGCTGCTGACGGGGGCCGGCAAGCTGGCCCTGTGCTACCTGCTGCCGGAGGCGCGCGGCCAGGGCGTCGGCAAGGCGCTGCTGGCGCGTGTGGAGGAGCAGGCCTGCAGCTGGGGCGTGAAGGCGCTGCAGCTGCACAGCACGGCGACGGGGCAGGACTTCTTCGCCCGGCGCGGCTATGTCGACGCGGGCAAGGTCAGGTCGCCGTATGGCGTCGAAACCGTGTTCTACTGGAAGCAGCTCGACGCCAGCGCCGAGGCGCCGGACGGCACCAAGCGCAAGCGCTTCTGCAACTGTAATTCAGTCTGATCTCCCGCTGTTTTCCCGAGGCCGCCGTCCTGGCGGCCGAGCCCGATTCAATTGAATCACTCTTGCTCTAAAAATAATTATCGGGTCTAATTCGCGTTGCAAAATACTAATTTTAGTGTTTCGACATCGCCACGCGAGTTACCTTCATGTCAGCCCTGTTCGACAGCTTTACCCAAGACAGCCGTTTGCTTCGGCTCAGCACGCCGCTTGGCCCGGACCGGCTGGCGGCCGAGTGCCTGCGCGCCGAGGAGGCCGTCGGCGAGTGCTATGTGCTGCAGCTGACCGCCGTGTCGGCCGATGCCGCGATCCCGCTGAAATCGCTGATCGGCCAGCCGGTGCTGGTGGAATTGCTGACGGCGGGCCTGGACAGCTGGCGCCCGTTTCACGGCCATGTCACCGCCGCCGAATGCCTGGGGGCGGACGGCGGACTGGCGCGCTACAGCCTGACCATCGGCCCCTGGTATGCCTTCACCGCCATCGGCCGCGACAGCCGCGTGTTCCAGGACAAGACCGTGCTGGAGATACTCGACGCGCTGTTCGGCGGCTGGCAGGGGCTGGGCAAGCTGGCGCCGGCGTGGCGCTTCGACGTGCTGGATCCGGCCGTTTATCCGCGCCGCTCGCTGACCTGCCAGTATCAGGAATCGAACCAGGCGTTCGCCGAGCGGCTGATGCTGGAGGAAGGCTTGTTCTATTACTTCGAGCATCAGGGCGACGCAGGCAGCCCATCGCTGGGCAGCCATACGATGGTCATCGCCGATCACAACGGCAGCTTCCAGCCCAATGCGCAGCCGGCGATACGCTTTACGCAGCCGGGCGCGGTCATGCAGGAGGACAGCATGGACCGCTGGCGCACCGAACTGCGCTGGATACCCGACGCGCTGGAGATCGCCAGCTGGGACTACCGCAGCAACGGCACCCGCGCGGTCAGCGCGGCCAGTACCGGCGGCAATTCCGGCCTGGGCAGCCGCGACGCGCCCGGCGCCTACGCCTATGCGTCGCGCGAACAGGGACAGCGCATCGTCGACCAGCAATTGCAGGCGATGGAGGCGGGCCGCGAAGTGCATGTCGGCGCCGGCACCGTGCGCACGCTGGCGCCCGGCACCACCTTCACCTTGCAGGGACAGGCGGTGCTGGACCAGGCCGGCGACGACGGCGCGCGCACCTTCGCCGCGCTGCGGGTGGTGCACCTGGCCCACAACAACCTGAGCTCCGGCGTCAAACAGCAGGTCGTCTCCGCGCTGGGCACGAGCGCGCTCGAACAAGCCATCGCGGAGGACCAGGGCGCCAGCCTGCACGCGGTGGGCGACGCGATCGCCGAACGTCCGCTGTACCGCAACCGCGTCGAGGCGATCCGCAGCAGCGTGTCTTACCGCCGCAGCGAGGTCGACGGCCACGGCGTATTGCTGCATCCTAAGCCGACCGTCAGCGGCCAGCAGACCGCCATCGTCGTCGGGCCGGCGGGAGCGGTGGTGCATACCGACCGCGACCATCGTATCAAGGTGCAGTTCCACTGGCAGCGTGGCGAGCAGAGCCACAGCCGCCTGAATCATCCGGAAGCCGACAGCCACACCGGTGCGCCCGGTGACGACGGCGCCGGCACCTGGGTCCGCATCGCGACGCCGCTGGCGCCGGTGGCGGGCGCCAACTGGGGTTCGGTGGCGGTGCCGCGCGTGGGCACCGAAGTGCTGATCGACTTCATCGACGGCAATATCGACCGGCCGGTGGTTGTCGCCAGCGTGTACAACGGCAAGGGGCAGGGCGACGCCCAGCACAACCAGCTGTCGCAAGGCGCGGGCGCGGCGACCGGCAACGCGCCGGCCTGGTTCCCGGGCGAGGCCGGCGCGCACGCGCATGCGGCGGTGCTGTCGGGGATCAAGTCGCAAGTGATGGCGGCCAGCCAGAGCGGCAGCGGCGGCTACAGCCAGATGGTGTTCGACGACAGTCCCGGTGAAGCGCGCATGGCGCTGCAGCGGCACGCCGGCCCGCATACCGGCACGGACGAACTGAACCTTGGTCATCTGCGGCACCAGACCGACAACCAGCGCTTGGCTACCGCCGGCTTCGGCGCCGAGCTGAAGACTGAACATGCGGCCGCGCTGCGCGCCGGCCGCGGCATGCTGCTGTCGGCCGATGCGCGCAACGGCGGCGCCGGCGGCCATCTGGACTCGCGCGAAGCCGAGGCGCAGATCGGGCAGGCCAGTCAGTTGCAAACCACTCTGGCGGACCTGGCGCAAAAGCAGAACGTCGGCCTGAAGGACAGCAGCGGCGCGGCCGAACCGGCGCCTGACAAGCTGCCTGCGCTGGCGGACATGGCGCTCAGCGCCGAGGTCGTCGGCGCCACGCAGCAGGTTGCCGGCGCGGGCGCCTCCACCGGCGGAGCCGGCCAGGCCAGCGCGTACAGCGCCGCGCATCTGCAATTGTCGACGCCGTCCGGCATCGCCGCGGTTACGCCGGCCAGCGCCGTCGTCGCGGCCGGCGCCAGCACCAGCCTGACCGGCGGGCAGGACATCAATTTCGCCAGCCAGGGCAACAGTCTGCATACGGTGCGCAACGGCATCAGCCTGTTCAGCTACGGCAAGGCGACGGGCGCGGCCAAGCCGAACCAGGAAACCGGCATCAGGCTGCACGCGGCCAGCGGCAAGGTCAGCGCGCAAAGCCAGGCGGGCCTTACAACGCTGACCGCCGACAAGGCCATCACCGTGGCCAGCGTGAGCAAGAGCGTCAGCGTGGCGGCCAAGGAACACGTGATGCTGACCGCGCAGGGCGCTTATCTGAAGCTCGAAGGCGGCAACATCATGGTCCACGGCCCCGGCACGATGGCGTTCAAGGCCAGCATGAAAGAGTTGACGGGTCCGCGCGACGGCTCGCTGCCGTTGCCGAAACTGAACGCCGCCGGCAAGCTGGTCTACGATTTGAGCACCAAGGTGGTCATCGACCGGCAACTGCAGGACTTGATGCTGGCCAGCGGCGCCGGCGCGCTGCCCTACCGTTTCATCGATGCGCGCGGCAAGGTGGTGGCCAGCGGCGTGGTCAACGACGCCGGCACCACGGAGCGCGTGTTTCACCCTGCGCCAAGCGAGCTGGTGGTGGAGCTGGGCGAGCAGGGCGATTGGCACCGCGTGGTGCATGATGACGACGAGCCCGGCTGCGGCTGTGGCGAAGAGCACGACCCCGAACACGAGCACGAACATGAGCACGACGGACAAGCCGCCGCTGCGGGCGGCGATGACGACGCGGCGCCGGCGGCAAGTCCGATGCCGGAAATGGATCTGGCGTTTGCGCGGCAGCTGATCGACCAGTTGGTCTTCAGCGACGCCGACGTGCAACAGGCGATACAAGATGGAGAAGAATAGGATGGGAATGCGATACACAATGTGGGCCACGGCGATCGTCATGGCGGTGGCCGGCGCGGCGTCTGCCGCCACGCTCAATCCGGTGCCGGCCGTTGCCCAGATCAAGCTGGCCGAGGGTTATACGGATGTGAAGACGGGCGACATGACCCTGCGCATCATCAAGGCCCATGTCGGCAGCCCCGACGCGAGCGCGTTCGATACCTTTACCGTGTATGTACTGCCGCGCAAGGCCGGCGACCCGTGGCTGCAGGCCACCGTGCCCGGGCAAAAAGGCCTGGGCTACAACCTGCGCAGCTATGAAACGGCGGACGCCAACATCCAGTCGATCGCGTTCTACCAGCAGGGCGGCCAGCTGTACGCGGTGCAGGCGGCGCGCGCCAGCGGCGGCGCGGACACCAATATGGCCAAGGCCCGCGTCGACATCAAGGTCTTCAAATTCAACCGCGACTGGGACGTGCCGAAGTTCGACAACGAAGGCGCGATGAGCACCAAGGGCAGCTACCACGACGCGGCCGACGCCTTGCCGGGCGAATTCTTCGTCCACTGATCGCGAGCCGAGCCATGTTTGTGCGCGCCACCTATTACCGGGAACAAAAGACGGTCCACTACTTCGACGAGAATGGCGAGGAGACGCTGTACATCGGCGGCTCGTTCGCCTGGCGCATGCATAATCCGGGCAACCTGGCCAAGCCGGGCAAGCGCGTCATCACAACCTCGATCGGCCTGGCGCAGCGCACGTCCGACAAGCACAGCCTGTTCCTGATCTTCCCCGACAAGGAAACCGGCGAGAAGGAACGCATCCGCCTGCTGAAGGACGTGTACGGCAAGGACAGCATCGCCGACATGATGGAGCGCTATGCGCCGCGCAACGAGAACGACACCGACGGCTACACCGCCTCGATCAGCAAGGCGGCCGGCGTGTCCAGCGATACCGTGCTGAACGACATGAGCGACGCGCAGTTCGCCAGGATGGTCGAGGCGATGGGGCGCAAGGAAGGCTATATCGCAGGCAAGATCGTCAAGCTGGGCAAGCCGGCCGACGTGGCGCTGCGCGACAAGCTGCAGCAGCCGCTGGCGGGCCAGCAGGTGAAGGCGAAAAGCGGCGACAGGGAGGTGGCGCTGAAAACCGACCGTGCCGGCAACCTGCCTGTGCTGTATCCGGATCTGTTCGGCGACGTGTCGCTGTACTACGACCGGGGCGTGAAGAAGCTGGAGAAAATCGGCGACGTGCTGTCAGAGCATGCGAACTCCGCGCTGACTTTCATCGCGCCGTATTTCACGGTGAAGACGCAGCCGCGTGTGCATGAGCCGGCCAAGCCGCCGGCGCAGCCGGTGATCCACATCGTCAAGAAACATGAAACGCTGGCGGGCATCGCCGGCAAGTACGGCGTCAGCGTCGAAGCCTTGATCAAGGCAAACAACCTGAAGGATCCGGACAAGATTTTCGAGCGTCAGCATCTGCGGGTGCCGGGCAAGGGGGGCGCTGCGGCGGCTCCGACGCCAGCACCCAAGCCGGCTCCCGCGCCTGCGCCCGCGCGCAAGGCAGCGCCATCGCCCGGTCCGACGCCGGCGCCGGCCGCCGCACCCAAGCCGACGCCAGCACCGGCGCCTGCGCCGGCGGTCGCCGTCGATCATCAGCATACGGACAAGGAACACCCGGTGACGGTGGTCAGTTCGCCGACGCTGGAGTTGAGCGGACCCAAGTGGTGCGCGCGCTTCCCCGGCAGCAGATCGCTGGACACGCTGAACGCCAGGTTCAAGCCCAAGGCCAAGGCCTTTATCGACGCCATGCGCGCCGCAGGCATTTCGGTGACGGTCAACGCCACGTTGCGGCCGATCGAGCGTTCCTATTTGATGTATTACGCCTTCCGCATCTGCAAGGGCGACGACGTCACCAAGATTCCGCCTTGGGACGGTGTGAACATCGACTGGGCCCATCGCGACGCCAGCGGCAAGGCGGATGTGGCCGCAGCCAAGGCTGCCGCGCGTAAAATGTGCGACGGCTACAAACTGCATCCCGATTCAGCCAGGCAAAAGGTTGGCCGGCCCGGGCGTTCCCGGCATAATTTCGGCGGCGCGGTAGACATGGACCTGGCGGGCTACGCGCACAAGAAAATGAAAGACGCGAAAGGCGATGAAGTCGCCATTGCCGGATTTTCCTCGCTGGTCGCCATCGGCAGCACCTATGGCGTCAATTACTTCCCTTTAGAAAATATGCACTGGTCGGACACCGGCCACTGATGAAAACGACTATGTTCAATAAATTAATGCCTTGCCTGATTCTTTCCGCCCTGTTCGGCTGCAGCCAGGCCGACAGCGCCCCGGTCGTGGGCCTGTGGGAGAACCAGCCCGTGGTCACTGCGCAGATGAAGGTGCTGGCGCGGCCGAACTATGTGTTCACCGATCGCCAGTTGACGGAGCCGACGGTGTTTAGCGGCCTGCAGAACAACAGCGCCCAACTGATGGTGGTGTGTTGCGTCAAGGTGGGCAAGCCGGTGGCCGTCGATCTGAAAGCGGTGTTGCAAAAGTATGCGGGCGACCCCGAGTTCGTCAAGCACATGAAAAGCATCAAGGGCTTGCCGTATCTGTATGAAGCCGAACCGGTCGACAGCAAGCAATGGACCAGCCTGATGCAGACGGTGATGGATATCGCGTCAGACAAGAACGATCCGTCGCCGTACTCGGTGCCGGTGATCGCCGCCACGTTCGACAAGAAAGACGCGCTGCCGCTGGCCTTCCAGGTCGGCGGCCAGAACGCCAAGCTGACCATGCGCAGGGTGCAGGGCGCCGTACGCTATGAGTTCACGCTGGACGGCAAGGTCACGGGCTTCTCGGAAGACCTGGACCCGCACTGAGCTAGCAGCACACCTCCAGCTGCCATTGCGGCCGCCGCGCCGGCGCGGCGCCGACTTCTTCGCCGCCGACAAACAGCTTCAGCTCGCCCGGTGCGAGCCTGGTCCACGCTTCGTTGGAGGTCAGCGGTTGCGTGGCGATGACGGCGATGCGGTCGTCCAGGTGATTGTGCTTGCTGAAGTCGATGTTCAGGTCGCAATCTACCAGCTGCGCCACCGAAAACGGATATTCCCTCACCACGTAGTGCAGGTCGGTGCTGCAATGGGCGAACAGCATTTCGCCGTTCGACAGGATGAAATTGAAGGTGCCGTGCGCCGCGATTTCGCCGGCCAACGTTTCCAGCGCGGCATACAGGACATGGCGCGGCGGCTGGGCGTCGAAGCGCAGCGCCAGGCCGGACAGCAGGTGGCAGAAGGCGCGCTCGCTGTCGGTGTCGCCCCACGGCGAGTACAGGCTGGGATTCGGATCGAACAACTTCAGGTCGCCGTTGTGGGCGAAGGACCAGGTTTGGCCCCACAGCTCGCGCGTGAACGGGTGGCTGTTCTCCAGCGAGATGCGGCCCTGCGTGGCCTTGCGGATATGGGCGACGACGTTCCTGGCCTTGATCGGATTGTTCCTGATCTGCTCGGCCAGCGGCGAATCGATCGAGGCCAGCGAATCGGTGTACAGGCGGCAGCCGCCGGCGGTGTGCAGCGCGATGCCCCAACCGTCGCGGTGCTCGTTGCCGCGCAGCGCGAAGCCGGCGAAGGAGAAGTCCACGGCGGCGGGTTTGCTGCTGCTCATGGCGAGTAATTGGCACATGGTATGGAAGCGCTCAGTGTCGCGGTAGTGTCGATGTCCCACGATAACGGCCGCGCCAAGCGGACGGAACGAATGTTTTGGCATATCCATAGCTGAAAGCATTCGTTCAGCTTTTGCGAGCGCGGGCCTACGCTGTCGGTATTGCTTGCAACAACCGAGGAGCTTCATGACTTTCCCCATCCTGCAAAAATACCTGGAGCGCTTATCCGAAGCGCGCGGCGCGACCGGTGCCGCTTCCAGCATCTGGCTCGATCACGAGGGCAAGGCGCAGGGACGATTTTTCAATTGCACCATGAGCAGCGCGTTCCAGCCTATCCGGCAACTGGACGGCGGCGCGGTGCATGCGTACGAAGGCCTGGCGCGCAGCGTGTCGGCGCAGGACCAGGGCCTGTCGCTGTGGAAGCTGCTGGACCACGCCGCCAGCGACGACGAATCGATCGAGCTCGACCGGCTGTGCCGCATGCTGCATGCGATTAATTTCTTCCGCCAGGCGGGCGAGGGGAGCGAGGATTTGTTCCTGAACGTGCACGACCGCCTGCTGAGCGCGGTCAGCAGCAATCACGGCCATGCGTTCCGCCGCATCCTCGACGCGCTGGAACTGCCGCTGGACCGGGTGGTGCTGCAACTGCCGGCGGCTTCGCCGCAGCAAGGCTGGCTGCTGAATTATGTGTCCGATAACTACCGTCGCAACGGCTTCCGTTTCGCCGTCAACGTGCAAGGGGCGCGCGAAGCCCTGCATCTGCTGGAGCGCTTGCGTCCGGACGTGTTCAAGCTCGATGTGCGCGACCTGCAGGATGGGCGCGATGTGCTGGACTTGTTGAAACGCAGCGCGGAGGCTGGCGTCAAGGTGGTGTTCAAACGGCTGGAAACGCCGCAGGCGCTGACGGTGCTGCGTCAATTGGGCGAATCGGCCGGCGTGCCGCTGCTGGCGCAGGGCTATCTGCTGGACGAACCGCATGCGCAGCTGCTGGCACCGGAGCGCCAGGCAGCCGCGTAATTCCACATCAGTTCAGGACCCATTTGTATTGCACGACAGCCCAAACGGCGGCGTTAGCGCTATCTTTGGACGCTGGCTCGAACTTGCAGGTGGTGCCGGCGCGCAGCGATGCCTTGTCCAGCGCGCGGTAGCCGCTCGACTCGACGACCTTGGCTTCTTGTACCGATCCATCGGCGCCAACCAGCACGGCCAGGCGGACGACGCCCTGCAGGTCGTCGTCTTGCCATGCGGCGCGATAGGATGGGGTGGAGCAGTCGGCCGATTCCAGGCGGGCGGTCGATTCGGCGGCGTTGGCGGCAAAGGCCGACAGCAACAGGGTGGAAGCAATGGCGGCGGTGCGGATTTTGGCAAACATGGTGGACTCCAGTAAGTTAAGTTCAAAAATATTGCTGGTACGTATTAAATATACTGCGTCGCAGCATATATTGAAAATTTATTGTTGGAATGATGGTCATGGTTTAAACGTATAACTTGCAAACGTTTTCAAATCCGATACGGTTATTTTGCATCGCATCAAAATTTGCATCATTTTTATTTTGGATGCGGCGGGCCAGCCGATAGGGAGATTGCATTTGTACTTCGTGGCGGGGCTGCTTAAATGGAAGCTCCAGTCCAAGGAGGCGCATCATGAAAATTGTGAACTTAGCCGTCGTGCTGGGCGTAATGGCCTGGTTGCCGCCGACACAGGCGCAGCAAACCGAGCAGGATACGGTGGTGCCGATCAAGGCCAGCGAAGGGAGGATCGAACTGCCTGTGAACTACCGCAAGATGTGGCCCGATAATTACCAGGATATCAAGGGCGGCTACACGCTCTCCAACGGCATGACGCTGTCGATCGTCAGCCGCGGCACCGGCATGTACGCCTATGTGGATGACGACCAGCCGCACAAGATCGTCGCCACCGGAAGCAATACCTACGTCGCGCTGGACCGGCAGCTGAAAGTGGAGCTGGTGCGCGAGGGGGACGAGGCGTCGGGCTGGGTCACCATGGTGGTGCCGCCGCGAACGCTGGCCAGCGGCGAGGTGGTGCCGGAAAAACTGCTGGTTTTCGCCCTGCGCTGATCGAAACCGGGGCTTTGCTGTTTTTCTTTTTCCCTCTGCATACGCTATAGTATCCATATCGTTTTTCACGGGTAGTCTATGGCATCGCGCAGAGAGTTTTTACAGCAGGGTTTGGGTGTGACGGCGGCAAGTTTCCTGGCGGTGCCGCTGATAGGATGCGCGTCCGGCAGCAGCGTGCGGCATGCGGCGACCAGCGCCGCCAAGCCGGCCGGACATGCACCGGTAGCGGCGCCGCCGCCCGCTGTGGCGCAGGCCAGGCCGGCCGCCGGCATGGGCCGCGCGTCGGCGCAGTCGGCGCCCAGCGGCAGCGGCGAGATGGAACCGCCGCCGGATATTTTCGACGCCCAGGCGCTGGACCTGGAGTTCTGGCTCAAGCCGCGCACCATCGACGTGATCCGCCCGGCCAGCGGCGAGCGCGCCAAGCTGCTGTACTGGCGGGACGGCGAGATCATCGAATCGGCCTACCAGGACTTGTGCCACTTGCTGCGCGACGTCAACGGCAAGGAAACCGCGCGCATCGATCCCAAGCTGTTTGAAACGCTGTGGGGTACGCAGGCTTTTGTGGCGCGCTACGGCATCGACACGCCTTTGGAGATCCTGTCGGGCTACCGCACGGCGGCCTCCAACCAGAAGCTGCGCGAAGCGGGCGTGCCGGCGGCGCGCCAGTCGTTGCACATCGAAGGGCGCGCGGCCGATATCCGCCTGGCCAACCTGAACGCCGAGGTGCTGGGCGGCCTGGTCAAGAGTTTCCGCCAGGGCGGGGTCGGCTTCTACTACCGCGCCGGCCCGCGCGGCGGCTGGATCCATGCGGATACCGGCCTCAAGCGCACTTGGAAGGGCTGAACCCTACTCGTAGAAATACGAGTGGTAGACGGTCGGCTTCAAGTTGGCCTGGGCCTCGCGGTCTATGCTTTTCGGATCGACCGGCCGCTCCCACCAGATGCGCCAGCCCAGGGTCTGGTCTTGCTGGACTTCGGGATGCTGGTGCAGATAGCCGTCCATGAAGCGGGTGAATTCCGAGACGTATTCGCGGCGTCCGGGGCCGTACGGGTACTTATATTTCATGACTTTCCTCCCATCGAGTAAACTGGCGGCTTGGCAAGCGAACAGGAATGGTATGCAAGACGACAATGAGCAACTGCGTGAGCAACTGCGCGATCCGCCCCGTTTCCGGCCGGTGCCGTGGAGCGGGCTGGAAACGCCGGCCGACGTGGAGCTGTGGATAGCCGAGCACAACCTCAGCCTGCAGGAGCACATCGGCAAGAACGAGACCGGCTACGGGGTCTGCTTCACCTTGGCCGAAGGCGGCGAGATCTACATGCAGACCACGCAGGACGGCGCCCTGATATTGGATGTTACGCCGGAGGCGGAATGGGTGGCGCCCCTGATCATGGCGGCCGCGCGCGTGGACGAGGCGCCGGCGGGCAGGCTGTGGGTGCTGCCGGACGATAAACTGATACAGTTGATGATAGGACTGAGCGGCCTGATCGCCAGTTCCATCCTGGTCGCGGGCCATGATTTCGGCCTGCGTCGACGCATGGGCGCCTGGTAGCGCCTGACAATAAAGGAATTCCATGCAAAAACGCGATTTCACTTTCAAGCTGGCGCAGGGTGCCCTGCTGACCTTGGCCTTGTCCCTTGCGGCGCTGCCTGCTTCCGCCGCCGACCTGCTGGCCACCGTCAAGGCGCGCGGCACGCTCAAGGTGGCGATGGAGGGCACTTATCCGCCGTTCAATTACAAGGACCAGAAAACCGGCGAACTGGCCGGCTACGACGTCGACGTGGCGCGCCTGCTGGGCGCGAAGCTGGGCCTGAAAGTGGAGTTCGTCAGCAGCGAGTGGGCCAGCATCCTGGCCGGGCTGTCGGCCAATAAATACGACGTGATCATTTCGCAGGTCGGCATCAATCCCAAGCGCGAGCAGGCGTTCGACTTCTCGGTGCCGTACATTTATTCGATGCCGCAGCTGATCGTGCGCAAGGACGAGAAGGCCGCCTACAAGGCGCTGGCCGACCTGAAAGGCAAGAAGCTGGGCGTGGGGCAGGGCAGCGTGTATGAACAGCAAGCCAAGGCGGTGCCGGGCATCGATGTGCGCAGCTATGCGGCGGCGCCGGACACCATGTCCGACCTGGCCAGCGGCCGCCTGGACGCGGCGCTCAACGACAGCCTGATGTCGGCCTATCTGCTGAAGATCTCCAAGCTGCCGATCAAGGCCGGCGCGCAGGTGGGCGCGGTCGAGCGCATGGGCATTCCGTTCCAGAAGGGCAATCCGCAATTCAAGGAGGCGCTGAACAAGGCGCTGGCCGACATTTCCGCCGACGGCAGCCTGAAGGCGGTCTCGCTGAAGTGGTTCGGCATCGACGTCAGCAAGGCGCCGTAAGCATGGATGTGCGGGACTTGATGGAGTTGCTGCGCGAAGCGGCGCCGGTCATGCTGCGCGGCGCCGGCTATACGGTGATCTTCGCGCTGGCCTCGATGCTGGGCGGGCTGCTGATCGGCTTCCCGGTGGCGGTGATGCGCATCCTGCCGTACCGCTTGCTGCGCTGGCCGGCCAGCGTGTATGTCAGCCTGATGCGCGGCACGCCGCTGCTGGTGCAGATGTTCGTCATCTATTACGGCCTGCCCAGCGTCGGCGTCGAATTCACGCCGGTGACGGCGGGCATCCTGGCGCTGAGCCTGAATGCCGGCGCGTTCTTGTCGGAAAGCCTGCGCGGCGCCATCGGCGCGGTCAGCAAGGGGCAGTGGGCCGCCAGCTACAGCCTGGGCCTGGGCTACTGGTCGACGCTGTATTTCGTCGTGCTGCCGCAGGCGCTGCGCATCGCGGTGCCGGCCATGAGCAACACCCTGATCAGCCTGATCAAGGACACCTCGCTGGTGTCGGTCATCACGATGACGGAACTGATGCTGTCGACCAAGGAAGTGATCGCCACCACGTTCCGGCCGTTGCCGCTGTACGTGGCCGCCGCGCTGATCTACTGGGTGCTCAGCCTGCTGTTTGAAGCGCTGCAACGGCGCGCGGAACAACGCCTGAACCGCGCGCACCGCTGACGCAGCCGATCCTGGCGCTGCTTTGCTCGACAGCGTAGCGCTTAGATGCTAGTCTGGACCCCTACGCAAAGGGGCGCCATGGAGAAGCTGACACCACTATCCACGAGCGAATCGCACGGTCGGCGGCAGCCGGTTTCCGAGGCCCGGCTCGGCATGCTCAACGACATGGCTATCATGGGCGAAGCCGCCGCGGTGGCCGCCTATGCGGAGTCGGCTGCGGCCGATCCCGCCGTCGAGCAAGAGTGCTTCAACGATATCTACCTGCTGGCGCCGGTCGGCTATTTCGTGCTCGGCTTCGACACCACCATCCTGCAGATGAACGTGGTCGGCGCCGATGTGCTGGGCCTGCCGCGCAGCAATCCTGACCGCGTGCCGTTCCGCGAGTTCATCGCCACGCGTTTCCACCAGGATTTCGACGAGTTCCTGCGGCGCGCGCTCAACAGCAAACTGCCCGAACATTGCGACCTGCAAATGGTGCGCGCGCGCAACCAGCAGGGCTTTCCGGTCACGCTGCGCGCCAGCGCCGACAGCAGCGGCCAGGCGATCCGCGTGGTGCTGGAGCTGGCCGAAGGCAAGCTGGCCGCGCTGGAGCGCAGCGAGGAGCGCTTCCGCCGCATCGTCCACAGCGCCGAGGAGGGCATCTGGGAAATCGACGGCGCCGCCCGCACCAGCTTTGTCAACCCGAAGATGGCGCAGATGCTGGGCTACGCCATCGAGGATATGCTGGAGCAGCCGCTGGTGGCCTTCATGGACGACGAGGGCCGGGCCCTGCTCGAGCGCAACATCGCGCGGCGCCAGCTCGGCGTTTCCGAACGCCACGAATTCAAGTTCCTGCGCAAGGACGGCAGCGAGCTGTGGGCCACGCTGGCCACCAATCCCATCTTCGACGCCGACGGCACCTATCTGGGCGCGCTGGCGCTGGTGACCGATATCACGGCGGACCGCGCCTCGAGCGAGCTGGTCTGGCAACGGGCCAATTTCGATACGCTGACGACGCTGCCCAACCGCCACATGTTTCTCGACCGGCTGGCGCAGGAGGTCAAGAAGGCGCGCCGCGACGGGCTGCAGCTGGCGCTGCTGTTTGTCGACCTGGACGGCTTCAAGCAGGTCAACGACACGCTGGGCCACGACCAGGGCGACGTGCTGCTGGTGGAGGCGGCGCGGCGCATCGGCGCCAGCGTGCGCACCTCGGACACGGTGGCGCGGCTGGGCGGCGACGAGTTCACGGTGATCCTGCCCGGCCTCGACCGCATGGCCGGCATCGACCGCATCGCCGAGGCCATGCTGGCGCTGCTGAACCGGCCGTTCAAGCTGGGCGCGGCCAGTCCGTCGATCTCGGCCAGCATCGGCATCGCGCTGTTCCCGGACGACGCGGATGCACCGGAAGAGTTGCTGCGCCAGGCCGACCAGGCCATGTACGCGGCCAAGCAGGCCGGCCGCAACCGCTACAGCTACTTCACCGAGGATTTGCAGCTGGCGGCCCACGCGCGCCAGCAACTGGCGCTGGACTTGCGCTCGGCGCTGTCCTCGCAGCAGTTCGAGCTGCATTACCAGCCCATCCTCAACCTGCTGGACGGCCGCGTCGAGCGCGCCGAGGCGCTGCTGCGCTGGCGCCATCCGCAGCGCGGCCTGCTGGCGCCGGCCGAGTTCCTGCCGGCCGCCGAATCGAGCGGGATGATGATGGAGATCGGCGACTGGGTATTCCGCCAGGCCGCGCAACAGGCGCGCCGCTGGCAGGACGAGCTGGGCGCCGGCTTCCAGATCAGCATCAACCAGTCGCCGGCGCAGTTCCGCGGCGACGCCGCGCTGTATGCGGCCTGGCTGGCCTACGCGACCGGGCTGGGACTGGCGCCGCGCAGCATCGTCATCGAGATCGCCGAAGGCGTGCTGATGGACAGCACGCCGCAAGTGGCGGAACGCCTGGCGGCGCTGCGCGAGATGGGCTTGCAGGTGGCGCTGGATAATTTCGGCACCGGCTACGCCTCGCTGTCGCACCTGAAGCGGGTCGGCATCGACCTGCTCAAGCTGGACCAGAGCTTCATCGCGCATGTGGCCAGCGACAGCGGCGACCTGGCGATGTGCGAGGCGCTGATCGTGATGGCGCACAAGCTGGGGCTGAAGGTGGTGGCGGAGGG
Source organism: Duganella sp. Dugasp56 (assembly GCF_047304105.1). Classification (NCBI taxonomy): domain Bacteria; kingdom Pseudomonadati; phylum Pseudomonadota; class Betaproteobacteria; order Burkholderiales; family Oxalobacteraceae; genus Duganella; species Duganella sp. Dugasp56. The sequence goes on along the minus strand of NZ_JBGLYQ010000005.1, from coordinate 62,106 downwards.
CGTCGAGACGTCGGCGCAGAGCGCCTTGCTGGCGCTGGCCGGCTGCGATTATGCGCAGGGCTATCTGTATTCGGGAGCGTTGCCGGCGGCGCAGTTCGGCGAGCTGGCGCGGCAGGCGCTGGCCAATCCGCCCAAGCCCGGCCTGAGGTGATGTCTTGAGGTGATGCCGGCTTAGCGCAAGCTCAGCAGTGAAATCACGCGCTCGCGGCTGATGCCCGCCAGCGCCGACGTGATCGACAGCAGCGACTGGTAGCCGGGCTGTTTGGCGGTCGAGACGAAATTCTGCGCCACTTGGTCCATGCCGGCGGTGCTGTCGTTCGGCGCCGCGCTCTGCACCCGTTCGCTGACCTGGTTGAGCGCCGTGTGCACCGACGCGATCGCCTGCTCCACCTGGGCCAGCGCCTGCACCACCTGCTGCAGCGTGGTGCGGATGGAATCGGCGTCCGAGGTCTGCCAGCTGTCCGGATCGACCGCCGGCGCTTCGGCCTCGGCCTTGACGCGGTTCATCTGGCCGGTGGGGAAGCGGGTGCCGCCGCCCTGCACGGCGATGGTGTCGCGCACATTGCCCCAGGACGATTCCGGCGTGCTGAATTCCAGCTGGCCGTCGTCGTTGAGGTCGGCGCGCACGCCGGTCGGCGCCAGCGCGTCGTCGAAGCGCTGGGCGATTTCCTGGTCGCTCAGGCCCGGCTCCAGCACCACCGAACGCAGGTTCTGGCCGCCGCCGATGGAGATCGCCAGCACTTCGCGGCCGCCGTTGCGCAGGTTGGCCAGCGACATGCCGCGCACGGTGAAGCGGGTGGTGGTGCTCTTGTTGCTGAATTTGAGGCGGGCATCGAGCGTGCCGCCGGACGCCTGGCTGCGGTTGCGCCAGGTGTTGCTGAACTGGCGCACGCGCGCGTCCAGCGTGCCGTCGCTGCGCTGGCGGTTGGCCAGGCGGGCGCTGAGGTCGGCCTTCAGGTTGCGCAGCTGGGCCGCGCTTTGTTCGAGGAAGTCCAGCGCCTGCTGGGCGCCGGAAATGTCGCCCTGCAGCGGCTGGTCCCAATTGTTCAGCCCGCGCCGCAGCGGCGCCGCCGAGGTCGGCGTCGGCGTGACCGGCAAGGCCGTGGCCGCGTTCTCGCCATTCAGCCCCAGCGCGGTGCCGTCCACCGCGCTGGCATTGCTGGCGCTGCCAGGAACAATGACAGTGGGAGTGGAATTGGGCGAGATTTGCATGACAGTTCAGTCTTTATTTACAGAATATTGAACAGCGACAGGTTGCTGATCTTGGAATACGCCTTGTACGACGATTGCAGGGCCAGATTGTAACCGTTCAGCTGGGTCGCGGCGTCGCCGTAGTCGAGTTGCCCCAGGTCCAGCAGCGCGTTCTGGTTCGACAGGCTGACGTTGGCGTGGTTGCCGTCGAGCGTGCTCATGATGTTTTGCGCGCCGCCCAAGTCGGCGATCTTGCCCGACACCTGGTCCAGCGCCGCCTCGGCGCCGTCCATATTGGCCTTCAACGCGGCTTGCAGCGACGGCGTGCTGGGCGACACGCCGGGCGCGCTCAGTTCGGCGACGGTGGTGTCCATCTGGTTCAGCAGCGCTTCCAGGCCGGACAGGTTGACGTTGGCCGTCTGCGAGATGCCGTTGCCGACCACCACTTTTTGCTGGTTGGTGTTGCCGGTGAAAGTGTAGCGCGAACCGACCGGCTGCGTCGCGTCGTAGGTGATGGAGGGCGTGTTGGTCAGCGTGCCGGAAAACACATAGCGGCCTTCCTGGTCCTTTTCATTGGCGCTGTAGAAAATACTGTCGCGCAGCGAGGACATGGTGTTGACCATGGAGCCGAGGTCGGCGTCGGAGTTGCCGCCGTCCGAGGCCCAGACCAGCTGGTCGTGGCTTTCGGTGATGTCGTTGGTGATACTGGAGAGGAAGGTCTCGTTCTTGTCCAGGCGGATCTTGACCGCCGCGATATTGTCGCGGTACTGGCCGACGATGGCTTCCTCGCGCGTCAGGCGCGACAGGCGCACGTTGGTGACCGGGTCGTCCGACGGCAGCTGGATCTTGTTGCCGGACGCCATTTGGGCGGTGATCTGGGCCAGATGGCTCTGGTTATCCTGCAGGCCGCGGTTCATGGTGGCCTGGAACTGACTGGTGGCGATGCGCATACAGGCTCTCCTTAACCGAACATTTGCAAGGTGGCGTCAAACAAGGTGTTGGCGACGGCGATCACCTTCATGTTGGCCTGGTACATATTCTGGAATTCCACCAGGTTGATCGCCTCCTCGTCGGTGTTGACGGCGCTGGTCGATTTCCAGTCGTCTTCCGATTGCTGGCGGATGGTGGTGGCGGTGTTCAACAGCGCCTGGTTCTGCTGGCTGTCGATGCCCAGCTTGCCGACGATCTGGGTGTCGGCGTCACCCAGCAGCACGCTGCCCAGCGTGGTCAGCGTGATCGGCTGGCCCTTGATGTCGACCAGTTTTTGCAGGTTGCCGCTGTCGCCGGGCGTGCCGTCGCTGGAGAACGCCAGGTCGGCGGTGGTGTAGCCGGTGGCCACCTGCAGCAGGCCGGTGGCGCTGGTCGGATTGAACGTCAGCAGCGGACCGCCGGCGGTGCCGGCGTTGTTGAAGCCAGCCGCCAGCTGGGTATTGACCTTGTTCGACATCTGCTCGGCGATCTCGGAGATCGACTTCTGCAGCGGTTTCAGCGTATTTTCCTGGTAGTCGGCCAGGCCGCCCAGTTGGCCGCCGACCTTGGTGTCGTCCAGGCGGAAGGTGGTGTTGGCGAACTTCAGCGTCAGTTGCTGGGTGCCGGTGCTGGTGTCGAACGCCATCGTCGCCGACAGGTTGCTGACCACCAGCGGCTGGCCGCTCTTCAGCGAGACGCTGGCGGTGCCGTCCGGATTGTTGATCACTTCCACCGCCACCTGCGAGGCGACGCTGTCGATCAGTTGCTCGCGCTTGTCGATCAGCGCCGAGGTGTTGGTGCCGTTGGCGCCGGTGGCGATGATCTGCTGGTTGAGCGCGGCGATGCCGGCGATCGATTCGTTCAGGCCGGGCAGGATGGCCGAGCGCTGCTGCTGGACCGAAATCAGCTGGTTGGCGGTGACGTTGTAAATGCTGTTGAACTGCTGCGACATCGAGTCGGCGGCGGTGATCACCTGCTGGCGCAGCGGGGTCGAGGTCGGGTCGACGCCGGCGGCGTTGAGCGCCTTGAAGAAATTGTCGATACCATAACTCAGGCTGGATTTGTCATCGCTCATGACTTTTTCCATCTGGGTCAGGTAGGGCTGCACCTGAGTGCGCGATCCCAGGTCGGAATTGGCGCGCCACAGTTGCTGGGTCTTGTAAGAATCGCTGAAACGCAGCAGCGAGCCGACCGCCACGCCATTGCCGGGGCTCATGGCGGAGCCATCGCCGGCGTTGGTCTGCAGCAGCACGCCCTGACGGGTGTAGCCTTTGGTCTGCGAGTTGGCGATGTTCTGGCTGACCGTGTTCAGGGCAGCCTGGGCGGCCAGGGCGCCGGACAGTGCGTTGTAAGAGATGCTCATATTGCAAGGGTCTTTCCTGGTGAAGGCCGCAGGAGCAGTAGCTTGCAGTGATCAAGTGACTTCCACCGCCTCCACTGCTCCATTACTCGTAAAGGGCGACCGCTTACCGCGCAGGATTAAGCGTGGCGCCAATTTTTTGCGATTCAGCAACATTCGCCGCGCTGTCGCGGCCCGGCAGCGCGGTGTTCAGCGGCTGCGGCGTGCTGGCCGGCGGCAACAGCTGGCGCAGGATGGCGTCGGCCACGCCGAAGGCGCGCTGGCCGGCCAGCTGGTCGGCCACCAGGTTGTCGGCCATGTCCAGCATATCCTCGTTGATCTTGTCCTTGAACACGCTGTCCTCGGCGGCCAGCTCGCGGGTGCCGGAGCGCATCTGGTGCAGCATGTGGCCGATGAAGAAGCTCTCGAACTTGATCGCCGCCTGGGTGGCCTTGGCGCGGTAGGCCGGGTCGACGCTGTCGTCGCTGCCAGCGGCGGCCACCGGCGCGACGTGGGTTTCGTTCAGCTGGTCGGCCACGCCTACGCGCATGGTGCTGGCATCGAATTGGGAAGGTACCAGGCTCATAGGGATTCCTTAAATGACGACCAGTTCGCCTTCGATGGCGCCGGCCTGGTCGAGCGCCTGCAGGATCGCCATGATGTCGTCCGGCGAGGCGCCGAGGCTGTTGATGACGTCGATGATCGATTGCAGCTTGGCGCCGGCCGGCCACTTGAACATCTGGCCCGAGCCCTGGTCGACGCTGACCTGCGATTGCGGCGTGGCCACGGTGTTGCCCTGGGCGAAGGCGTTCGGCTGGCTGACCTTGGTCGATTCGGAGATCACCACCTTCAGCGAGCCGTGGGTGACGGCGGCGGCGCGCACGCGCAGGCCGTCGGCGATGACCACGGTGCCGGTGCGCGAATTGAACACCACCTTCGGCGAATCGTCGCCGACCTCGATCGACAGCGCCTCCAGCTTGGCCATGAAGGCCACGCGCTGGGTCGGGTTGGCCGGGGCCACCACGTCGATGCTGGTGGCGTCGCTGGTGCTGGCGATGTCGCCGAAGCGCTTGTTGATGGTGTCGACGATGTTGATGGCGGTCTGGAAATGCGGATGGCGCAGCGACAGGCGTACCGTCGGCTTGGTCGAGAAATCGGTGCCGATTTCGCGCTCGATCGCGGCGCCGCTCGGAATGCGGCCGGAGGTCGGGGTGTTGACGGTGACCGAGGAGCCGCTCTTGCCGGAAGCGCTGAAGCCGCCGACGACGACGTTGCCCTGGGCCAGCGCGTAGACTTCATTGTCGGCCGCGCGCAGCGGGGTCAGCAGCAGGGCGCCGCCGCGCAGGCTCTTGGCGTCGCCCATCGACGACACCACGACGTCGATGTTCTGGCCCTTGCGGTAGCCGGGCGGGAACACCGCCGACACCATGACGGTGGCGACGTTCTTGGACTTGGCGTCGGTGCCGTCCGGCACCTTGACGCCGAACTGCTTGAGCATATTGATCACCGACTGGCTGGCGAACTTGACCTGGGTCGAGTCGCCGCTGCCGTTGAGGCCGACCACCAGGCCGTAGCCGACCAGCGGGTTGTCGCGCATGCCTTCGACGGCGACCAGGTTGCGCAGCACCTGCGCGGCCCGGGCCGGCACGGCCGCGAAGCCGAGGCAGAGGGCGAGTGGCAGGGCAAGGGCGCGGGACAGCTTGCGGAAATTCATGAGTTCACCCAATCAAAGACTGCTTAAAACGGATTCCACGGGCCATTGAAAAAGCGCGACAGCCAGCCCGCCGACTGCGTGTCGGCCAGGGTGCCCTGCGCCGAGTAGGCGATGCTGGCGTTGGCGATGCGCAGCGACGACACCTGGTTGTCGGCGTCGATGTCGGCCGGGCGCAGGAAGCCGCGCAGGCGGACGAATTCCTCGCCCTGGTTCAGGGTCAGCGTTTTTTCGCCGGACACGCGCAGCAGCCCGTTCGGCAGCACTTCCTGCACGATGACGGTGATGGCGCCGGTCAGCGTGTTCTGCTGGGTGCTGGTGGCGTCGCCGGCGAAGGAATTGGACGCGCCCAGGCCGATGCCACCCTTGGGGAAGGTCTTGCCCAGGATATTGGGGGCATTGATGGTGTCGGCCGAATTCTTGGAATAGCTGGTGCCGGCCTTCTTGCTGGCCTGCGTGGTTTCCTGCAAGGTCACGGTGACCACGTCGCCGACGCGGAAGGCGCGGCTGTCCGAGGTCAGCGACAGGCCCAGGTCGGTGCTGAAGACGCCGCCGGAAGTACCCTTGGCGCCGATGCTGCGCGACACGGCCGGCGGCTCGGCCGACGGACCGGGCCGCACCGGTGGCGGCGCGAGGCTGGCACAGCCGGCCAGCAACAAGGCCAGGACGGCCGAGGCGGGCAGTGCGGGTTTCATCAGCGGGCGGCCTGCGACAGGTATTGCAGCATATTGTCGGCGGCCGACAGCACCTTGGTGTTCATTTCGTAGGTGCGCTGGGCGGCGATCATGTCGACCATTTCCTCGACCACCTGGACGTTGGAACCTTCCAGCGCGCCTTGCTTGAGCTTGCCCCACTGGGCGTCGCCCGGCTTGCCTTCGGTCGGCGTGCCGCTCGACGGCGTTTCGGCGAACAGGTTCTCGCCCAGGGCCAGCAGGCCGGTCGGGTTGATGAAGCTGGTCAGCGTCAGCTGGCCCAGCTGGCTGGCGGTGGTGTTGCCGGCCAGGGTGGCCGAGACGGTGCCATCTTCGCCGATGGTCAGCGAGGTGGCGTTGGTCGGCACGGTGATCTGCGGGATCAGCGGCAGGCCGTGGGCGTTGACCAGGATGCCGTTGGCGTCGACCTGCAGCTGGCCGGCGCGGGTGTAGGCGGTTTCGCCGTTGGGCTGGCGCACCGACAGGAAGCCGTTGCCCATGATGGCGACGTCAAGCGAGTTGCCGGTCGTTTGCAGGCTGCCGGTGGTGAACACTTTTTGCGTGCCGACCATGTGCACGCCGTTACCCAGCTGTACGCCGGACGGCGCCAGCGTGTTGTTGTCGGCGCGCTGCGTGCCCGGCTGCTGTTCCACCGAGTAGAACAGGTCTTCGAACACCACGCGGTCGCGCTTGAAGCCGACGGTGTTGGCGTTGGCCAGGTTGTTGGCGATGGCTTGCAGTTTTTCGTCCTGCGCCTGCACGCCGGTTTTGCTGATCCACATTGCTGGATTCATAGTATCTCTCCTTGAGGTGTAACGTGGACCGGCTTAGCCGCCGATCAGGCGATTTCCGGTTTCGGCCATCGAATCGCTGGCCTTGAACAATTTCATCTGGATTTCAAACGTGCGGTTCAAACTCATGGTGGCGACCATTTCCTCCACCGCCGACACATTGCTGCCTTCCAGGTGGCCGGGCTTGACCAGCACGGTCGCGTCGGTGGCCAGCGGCTGGCCGCTGCGCGCCACCAGCAGGCCGGCCTCGTTCTTGGTCAGCTCCGACGCCTCGGCCTTGACCAGCTTGAGCTTGTCGATGGTCTGCATGGTGGTGGTGCCGGGACTCTGGATCGACACCGTGCCGTCGGTGCCGATGGCGATCTTGGTGTACTCGGGCAGGGTGATCGGGCCGCCTTCGCCCAGCACCACATTGCTGCCGATGCGCAGCGTGCCGGTCTGGTCCAGGGTCATCGCGCCGGCGCGGGTGTAGGCCTCGCCGGTCGGTCCCTGCACGGCCAGGAAGCCGTCGCCGGAAATGGCGACGTCGAGGTCGCGCCCGGTGGCCTTGACCGTGCCCTGGCGGGTCGATACCGAGTTGGCCTGCAGCTGCGACATATGGCGGTCGTCGTAACCGTAGCCGTTGACGGTTTGCGCCGCCGACAGCTCCATATTGGCGCGGAAGCCGCCGGTGTCCATGTTCGCCAGGTTGTTGGCGTGTACCTGCTGGCCACGCAGGGCCCGTTCGGCCCCGCTCATGGCGGTATAGATCAGCGCATCCATGGGTCAGTGCGTCCTTAGATGGCTTGCATCAGCGATTGCATCATGGTGCTCTCGGTCTGGATGACCTTGGAGTTGGCCTGGTAGTTGCGCTGCGACGTCATCAGGCCGACCAGTTCGGACGTGATGTCGACGTTCGACTGCTCCAGCGAGCTGGTGTTCAGCGTGCCGGTCATGCCGACGCCGGCGAAGTTGACCAGCGGCGTGCCCGAGCCCAGCGACTGTGACCAGCTGGTGTTGTCGATCGCCGTCAGCGCGCCTTCGTCGGGGAAGGTGGCCAGCATCAGCTTGCCGACCGCCTGCTTCTGGCCGTTGCTGTACTTGGCGATCACCGAACCGTCGGTCGCCAGATCGACACCGGCGAAGGTGCCCGAGGCGTAGCCGTTGGCGTTGTTGGTCGAAGTGGTCGCCTCGCCGGCGAAGTAGGTGGTGCCGGTGTAGTTGATCGCCATCGTGGTGGTCGTCGACGCCGGATTGGTCAGCGTGGCGCCGCTGGTGAAGCCGGCCGCCGCGTAGTCGAAGCTGGCCAAGTCCAGCGCGTAACTGCCGTTGTCGGTGGTCGGATCCGGCGCTGGCGTGGTCATCTGGCCGGTAACCGGGGAGAAGACCAGCCCAGTGGCGCCAGCCGGCACGCCGTCGATGACGTAGTTGACCGCGACCTGGCCGGGGGCGGTGGTGCCGAAATACTGGGTCAGCGTGTGTTGGCCGCCCAGCGTGTCGTAGATGACCGAGGCCTTGGACATGCTGAAAGTGGATGGATCCGGCGGCGTGGTCGGCGTGACGGCGGCGGCGTTGAAGGCGGTGACCGGCCAGTCGGCCGACAGGTTGCCGACATAGTTGACCTTGTCGCTCATCACGGCCGGGATCTGGCCGGTCGGAATGGCGATGTCGCCCTGGGCGCCCGGCTGGGTGCTAGGCGGCGTGATGACCGCACCTTGCACGCGGCGGCCCGAGGCGTCGACCAGGAAGCCGTCCTTGGAGGTGTCGAAAATACCCACGCGGGTATAGTTGATGTTGTTGCTGCCGTCCTTGACCATGAAGAAGCCGGCGCCGTTGATGGCCGCGTCCAGCGAGCGGCCGGTGTTCAGCAGGCCGCCCGACAGGCCGATGTTCTGCGTGTGCGAACCGATGTTGACGCCGGTCGGCTGGTCGCCCGCCACCAGCGACGAGAAGTTCGCGCGCGACGATTTGTAGCCGTAGGTGCCGGCGTTGGCGATGTTGTTGCTGGTGACGTCCAGCGCTTCGTTGATGGCCTGGATGCCAGACAATGCGATATCGAAACTCATGATGGATACCTTCCTTAGAGACTAGATTGGGTGGCAGAAGCGGTGGATTTACCGTTGAAAGCAGTGATGGCGGTCGGCGCGACTTCGCCGACGTTGCCGACGTTGAGCACGACGCTGCCGGCGGACGACAGGCGCACGCTGTTCAGGCGGCCCATCACGTCGACCGGCGGCACTTCCTTGGTGCTGGTTTGTACCGTCATCGTGTAGGTGCCGGCCGGCAGGCCCAGCGCGGTCGGGTCGATGGCGAACGGCACGGTGCCGGCCGCCTGCACGCCGAGGCTGACGTTGTGCTTGGTGCCGTCGGTGCCGGTCAGCACCAGCGTGGTGGTGGTGCTGGTGGCGGCCAAGGTCATCTGGCCGCTGACCTTGGTGTGGCCGTCCAGCGTGACCGAACCCGATTCGGCCATGACGTCGGAGCCGACCTGCGCGCCCAGCGCCAGCACCTGCATGCTCTGCAGCACGCTGTTGTTCGCGCTGGTCAGCGTCGACATGTTCTGCAGCGACTCGGTCTGCGACAGCTGGGTCAGCTGCTGCACGAACTGGGACGGATCGGTCGGCGACAGCGGATCCTGGTTCTTGATCTGCGCCACCAGCAGCTTGGTGAACATGTCCGAGGTCTGGCTGGCGGTGTTGCCGGTGATGTTGCTGCCGGTCGTGCCCGTGTTGTTGCCGCTGTTGTTGTTGAGGAGGCTGACTGTCATGGCTTAACCTTCACCGAGTTTTAAGAGGGACTGCTGCATCGTGCGGATGCGGCCGAGGACTTCGACATTGGTTTCAAACGCGCGCGAGGCCGACATCATGTCGGTCATCTCGGCCACCTGGTTGACGTTGGGATAGAACACCATGCCGTCGGCGTTGGCCATCGGGTGGCCCGGCTCGTACACCTTGCGCAGCGGCTCGCTCGATTCGACCACGTCCAGCACCTGCACCTTGCCGCCGGCGGCGCCCATGCCGTCGATGCTGTCGGCCATCACGGCGGAGAACACCGGCTTGCGCGCGCGGTAGGTGTCGGCCTCGTTGCCGGCCACGGAATCGGCGTTGGCCAGGTTGCTGGCGATGGTGTTGAGACGCACGGACTGCGCCGCCATGGCCGATCCGGCGATCTCGGAAATATTCTTGAACGACATGTCAGCGCTCCTTATTGACCGTTATTGTCCATTGATGGCTTTGGCCAGGCCCTTGAGGCTCATGTTGATGAAGGTCAGGCTGGTCTGGAAATCGGAGGCGTTCTGCGAGAATGCCGCCTGCTCGACGCCGATCTCGACGGTGTTGCCGTCGCGGGTGGGGTGGAAGGGCACGCGGTACATCATCGCGCTGTCCTCGTCGCCGCCGATGTCGCCGTTGGCCTCGGATTGGGTGTTGGCCAGCGTGGCCGCGAAGTCCATGTCGCGCGCCTGGAAGCCAGGGGTGTTTTCGTTGGCGATGTTGGCGGCCAGGATGCGCGTGCGCTCGGCGCGCAAATGCAGCGCGTCGGCATGCATGCCTACCGCATCTTTGAAGTTAATGCCCATGTTCTTCCCCTGAGGTGACAAACCGTATTGCATGAGTGAAAAAACCGCTGACTCCCATGTAGAATGGCGGCCGTGTAAGCACGCACATCATAGTAGAGGTATTGCTCATGTTCAACAAAAGTATTGTAACCGGTCTTGGCGCGATCATGCTGTTTTGTGGCATATTTTCTGACGCCGTTTGCGCGCCCGGACCGACCGCCGCCGAACAGGTGCCGGCGCTGGTGGAGACCGCGGCGCGCGAGCACATCGCCCGCTGGGCCGACAGCAGCGGCCTGGTGGAACCGAAATTTGAACTCAGCGTGGTGCGCGGAAGCAGGCCGCTGGCCGCTTGCCGGCAGGCTGCGTCAGTCGAGGCGGTCGATACGCGGCTGCCCAGCCGCATGCGTTTTGCCGCCGTCTGCGCCGGCCAGGACGGCTGGCGATATGAATTCGTGGTGCGCGCGCAGATCTCGGCGCGCATTGCCGTAGTTGCAAGCGATGTGCCTGCTGGGAAAGTTTTGACCGACGAGGACGTGTTGCTGGAGCGCCACGACATCTCCGGCATCGCCGACAGCGTGGCCGATCCGGAGCAGGTGGTGGGCATGAGCGGGCGGCGCGCGCTGCGCGCCGGCGAGGTGCTGCGCATGGCGCTGCTGTCGTCGCCGACGCTGGTCAAGCGCGGCGACGCGGTGCGCATCGTCGCGCGCCGCGAGCAGATCGAGGTCAGCATGGCCGGCGAGGCGCTGGACGGCGGGGCCAAGGGCAGCATGGTGCGGGTGAAGAATGCCAACGGCGCCGTGATCCGTGCCCGGGTGACGGGCGCGGCAACAGTGGAGCCTGTCGATATGCCCGTTTCCACTAATCCCCCGACGGAGTGACGCGGTGGACGCCGCGCTGCAGCTGCGCGGCCAGCTTGCTTAGCTTGTCCGCGTAGGCCGGGTCGGTGGCGTAGCCGCCCTGGGCCAGGCCGCTGGCGAAGGCGCGCGCGTCGCTGCCGGTGTTGAGCGCGGCCTGGTAGCGCGGATTGCTGGTCAACATGTCGGCGTAGTCGCGGAAGGCGCTGGCGGCGTCCGGATAGCTGCGGAAGCGCTCGGTCTTCTTCAGCATCGCGCCCTGTTCGTATTCGGAGGTGGTGACGGCGGCCACGTCGCCCTGCCAGCTGCCGCCGGCCTTCAGGCCGAACAGGTTGTTGGTGTCCATGCCGGCCTTGCGCAGCGGGTTGCGGCCCCAGCCCGATTCCAGCGCCGCGTGGGCGGCGACGATGTCGGGCGAGACGCCCAGCTTGCCGGCGGTTTCCTCCGCCCACGGCTTGATCGAGGCCAGGAATTGCTGTTGCAGCTCGGCGTCGGCGCCGGAGCCGGCATCGATGGCGCCGGCGCCCTGGTGGCGCAGCGCCATCGTCTGCAGGGCCATGGCCGGGCTTGCAGCGCCTGCGTCGGCGGCGCCGCTGGAAAAACCGCCGCCGCCGTTGCTGATGAAGGCGGCCACGTCATGCTGGACCTGCTTGAAGGTGGAGGCGAAGGCGCCGGGCGCGGCAAAGCCGCCGGCTGCCGCGGCGGGGCGGCTGGGGCTGACGTTCGATACGGTTGCGGCGGTCGGTGCGGTAGGCTGCATCCGGTCAAGCTGGCGCATAAATCTGCTCCTCGCCATGCAGCACGCGCTGCATGATGCTGTACTGTTCCACCAGCAAGTCGCTATTGCGCTTGCCCAGACGCTTGCATTCGATAACCATCTGTTCCAGTGTTTTCCAGTCAGCTTCCATTCTCTCGCGTGCCGCATTTTTCAGCAAGGCAAAAGCCTGCATCATGGTCGCTGTTGGCCCCAATAAACGTTGTACCAGCGCCACTCTCTGCTGGCGGCGCTGTTGCATCGCGTCCACCAGCGCCGAAATGGCCTCGGCCACCTCGGTCAGGCGCGGGCCCTGGTGGCGCAGCGCGGCGTCGAATTGCTGCTCGAGCAGGGCGCTCAGCTGCTGGTAACCGGTCAAATCCTCCGCGATCCCGCCCAGCAGCTGCTTCATCGCTTCCTGCCGGGTGGCCGGGGCGGCGCCCGGAGTGCTGACGGCGGTGCTGGCTGCCTTGCCGCCCGGTGTTGCTTCTTGCGTCACTTCTCGCTCCCGTGGAAGCGCTGGATCAGGCCGGCCAGCTTGGCCGGGTCGAACGGCAGCTCGCCCTTGGCCAGCGCATCGCGCAGCATGTCGACCTTTTCCTGGTCGATTTCCGGCATCTCGCGCATCGCCTGCAGCGCCGGCTGCATCACCGCCGATTGCAGCGGCGCCTGCACCGCCGGCGGCGCGACGGCCTCGGCCGCATCCGGCGCGGCGGATTCGGCCACGCGCTGGACGGCCACGCCGTCCGGACTTCCTGTCGAAATTCTCATACGTGTGCCTCTGGTTGGCTTGGTTTCCATACGTCGTACTTTATTTTTTGTGGCGCGGATCGCGCAACGGGCTGTCGCCGCCGAGCTTGCTGCGCAGCTTCTGCAGCAGCGTGGCGTCCGGCAGCGCCGTGTCGACATCCTGGGTCAGCGCGTTGGAGTTCTCCGGCATGCCGAACATGGTGGCGATCGACTTCGCTTGCGCGGTGGTCAGGATCAGCAGTTCGATGCGGCGGTTGACGCCGGCGTCGGCGCGCTTGGTGTCGAGCGGCGCGCGGTCGGCCATGCCCACCACCTGCAGCACCGATTCCGGGTTCATGGTGCCGGCCAGCAGCTGCGAGCGGGCCGACATCGCGCGGTTGGCCGACAGCGTCCAGTTCGAGAAGGCGGCGTAGCTGCGGTCGGCGTACTGCAGCGAATCGGTGTGGCCGACGATCAGCATCTGGTTTTCCATCTGCCGGAACAGCGGGCCCATCTTGCGCAGCAGCATGCGGAACTTGTCGGTCGGCACGGCGGAGCCGCGCACGAACATGCCCTGGCGGTCGGTGTCGTGCAGCATCACGCGCAAGCCGTAGGGCGTGATGATGGATTCGAGGTTGCTGGTCAGGCCGGCCTCGGTGCTCATCCTGGTCAGCGCCTTGGACAGCGCGGCCAGGTCGCTCGGACTGTCGTACTTGACCTTGGCCGGCTCGATCACGGCGGCATCCTCGCCGGTCTGGCGGGTGTTGGCCTCGCCCCGGGCCTTGGCGTCGCCCGGATCCTCGGTGCTGCCGGTGTGCGGCATCGGGAAGCGGTCGATCAGGCTGCCGCGCGGACCGCCGACCTGCTCGGGCATGACGCCCTTGCCCTGGTCGGTCTTGGCGCCGTCGGACTCGGTCAGGATCTGCTCCAGCGACTCGGTATTACGTGCCGCCATCAGCCACAGCACCAGGAACAGGCAGCTCAGCGCCAGGCAAAAGTCGGCGAACGCGACTTTCCACGCGCCGCCGTGCTCGTCATGGGCGTGCTTGCCGCCGCCGCGCTTGACGATGGTCTGCTCATGGCCCTTGTCATGCGACTTTAGCACCGCGGCCTCCTCTGCGTGAGCTGTCTTCGCTCGGTGCGCTGTCGCGGCCCTCGAGGTCGTTGATCCAGCGTTCCAGCTGGGCGAAGCTAGGCTTGATGTTGAGCGGCACCAGGCGGCGGCCGGCGTCGATCGCCAGCAGCGGCGGCTTGCCGGCCACGTGGGTCACCAGCACCACCTTGACGCATTCCTTGTTCGACGCTTCCTGGTTGACCAGCTGCTTCATCATGTTGGAAATCGGATCGAGCACGCCGTAGCAGAAGAAGATACCGATGAAGGTACCGACCATGGCCGCGCCGACGTGTTCGGCGATCTCGCCCGAGGTGGCGCCTTCGTTGACCGTGCCCATGGTGATGACGATGCCCAGCACCGCGGCCAGAATACCGAAGCCCGGCATCGCCTCGCCGATCTTGTTGAGCGACTTGGCCGGCTGCGTCAGTTCCTCGTGGATGGCTTCCAGTTCCTGCTCCAGCACGCCTTCGAGCTCGTGCGCGTTGATCTTGCCCATCGCCATCAGGCGGAAGTTGTCGACGATGAAGGCCAGCAGTTTCGGCTCTTCCAGCACGCGCGGATAGCGCTGGAACAGCTGGCTGTCCTTGGGCGCCTCGACGTGGGCGTCGAGCGCCTTCAGGCCGCCGGCGGCCAGCTGCAGCAGTTCGTACATCAGCAGCAGCAACTGGCGCTGGAATTCCGAGTCGTATTTCTTGCGGAACACGATCTTCTTGATCTGCGTGAACATTTCCTTCAGCACGTGCGGCGGGTTGCCGATCACCAGCGCGCCCAGGCCGGAGCCGGCGATCACGATCAGCTCGATCGGCTGCCAGATTTGATGGAAGGCGCCGCCCATCATGAAGAAGCCGCCGAAGACGCTGCCTAAAACTATGATAATGCCGACTATTTGCTGCATGATGATTCGCCTTTCCGCGTCATTTTTCTAATCTTGCCCTGCCGCCCGTTCTGGATCAGGCGCTCTGCAGTACTGCTCTCATCTTGCCCAGCGCCGCCTTGTTGAGCTGACAGACGCGGGCGTCGGTCAGGTCCAGCACGGCGGCGATTTCCTTGTAGCTGAGCTCGAACTCGTAATACATTTGCACCACCCGCTGCTCGCGCTCGTCGAGCCCGCGCAGCGCCTGTTCCAGGCTGCGCCGCACCACCAGCTGGTCTTCCGGGCTGGGCGCGCTCTCGTTGCTGACGCTTTCCTGCAGCACTTCGTCGAAGCTGGCGATCAGTTCGGCGTTCTCGTCCATCTGGTAAGCCTGGTAGGCTTCCGCCGTCAGGTTCAGGCCGCTCATGATTTCCTGCTCGCTGGGCTCGTGGCCCAGGTTGCGGGTCAGCGCGCGCACGGCGTCGCGCAGCTTGTGGCTTTGCTGGCGCACCGCGCGCGGGCGCCAGTCCTGGCGCCGCAGTTCGTCGAGGATGGCGCCGCGCACGCGCAGGCTGGCGTAGCTGCCGAAGGCGCCGTCCGGCTCGCCGTAGCGGCGCAGCGCTTCAAGCAAACCCATCAGGCCGATCTGCTCCATGTCGTCGCGGTCGATGGCGCCGGCGATCTGCGAATTGAGCTGGCGCACGATGCGCTTGACCAGCGGCGCATAGGCGAGCAGGTGCTTTTGCTCGTCGGCCACGCTGTGCGCGACCGGCGCGTGGCCGTTCTCGCCGTAGCTTTCGGCATAAGCGTCCGCGTATTGCTCTATATATGCCATTGCCGCTCCACTGGTCGCTTCCGTCGTGCTCATATGTGCTGCAATCTACTCAACGATCAGCTTGCCGATCATGACTTCCGAAAACGGTTTTTCCCGGCCCTCATGCTCGTAGGCGTCGTCGAACGCCTTGTTCAGCTGGGCGGCGAACTGGTCGATCGTCATCAGCTGCGCGGTGGCCATCGGCAGGTTGGACAGCGTCCGCACCGCCACGCTGCGCAGCAGCGGCAGGTTTTCCTTGGTTTCCTTCTCGCGCTTGGCGTCGGTGGTCACCACCAGGTCGGCGGACATGTAATGCGTCACCGTGTCGCCGGGCTGGCGCTTGAGCATGATGACCACCTTGTCCACCGTCAGGTACTTGGGCGGCTCGCCGTCCGATTTTCTTTCCTTTTTCTCTTCCTTCTTGGCCGTCTTCTTGACATCCTTGCTTGGCGCCGCCGCCGTGTCGTCATTGCCCTTCGCCATGTACCAGACTGCGCCGCCGGCCACCGCCGCGCCAACCACGGCGACCAGCACCAGCGCTATGATCATTTTCATGTTCTTCATCTACTGATTACTCCCGCTCGGATGTCATGGCAAAGGTGGACGTGGCGCCGTCATCGGACAGGGCGCGGCCCGGCGTGCGGCCTTCGTCCTGGTCGCGCTGCTGCTGGTTGCGGCCACCGCCGTCGGCCTGCGCCTGGGCGCGCGACGAGCTGACCGTCACCGCGACGTCGCCAAACTGGCGGGTGGTCGACAGGTCTTGGCGCACGCTGTCGCCGATGGTGTTGAGCTGACGCACCACCTCGCTGTGATTGGCCGACAAATTCACCTGCAGCGTACCGCCGGACTGGCGGATCGAGATCTCGATGCTGCCCATATTGGGCGGTTCCAGGCGGATGACGGCGTGATCGTTGTTGCGCTGCAGCTGCACTTGCAGGCGGTCGCCCAGCGCTTCGCGCAGCGGCTGCTGCCACTGTTCTGGCGAGCCGGCCAGCTTGACGATGGCGGCGGCCGGCGTGGCGGCCGGCGCGTTCTGGCTGAAGCCGACGTTGTTGCCGGTGGCGGCAGGCGCCGGCGCGGCGGCGCGGCTGGCGCCGCTGTCGTCCTTGACGGCGGCAACGCCCGCTGCCGTGGTGGCGGCGGTGTCGCTGGCGGGGGCTGCATCGGCGCTGCGCTGCGCGACGCGCGGCGCGGCCGGCGCGAAGGCGGCGCCGGAGGCGGCCGTCAGCACGGGAGCCGGCGCGGTCTGGACCGGCGCGGGGGCAGGGGCGGCGCCGTCGGCGGCGAGGGTGTTGCCGTTGCTGCTGTTGCCACTGCTGGCGGCGGCCGGCGCATCGGCCTGGCTCTGCTGCGCCAAGGCGCCCAGGGCGGCGTTGTTGGCCATGGTGTAGATGCTTTGCGGCGTGCTGGCCGGAGCGGCGGTCGCCGGCGCCGGTGTTTGCGCGGCGGTCTGTGCGGCGGCCGATGCGGCGGTGGCGGCCGCGGCGGCGGCGTCGGCGTTCTGGAGCGCGGCGGCCTGAGGCTGCGGCGCGGCGTTGACGGCCACGCTGGCGGCCGACAGGTTCAAGCGGGTGGCGGCATTGCTCAGCGTCGACGTGGCGCTGATGGCCTCGGTACGCGGCGCGTCGGTGTCGGCGCTGGCGCCGCCGGCATTGACCAGCGCGGTGGCGATCGGTGCGGCGGTGGCCAGCAGGGCGCCAAACATGGCGGGCAGCACGTCGGCGGTGGCGGTGCCGGCGCCGCTGTCGGCCTTGGTGTCGGTGCTGTCGCTGTCGGTGGCTGCGGGCGCGGGCGCGGCGGTGCTGGCGCCGGCCAGGTCGGCCAGGTCCAGCAGTTGGGCAAACAGCGGTACCGTCACAGTGGCCGGCGCTTCGTCGGCGGCGGTGTTGCTGTCGCGGCTGTCCTGGCTGGCCTGCGCGCCCTGGCCGGCCTGCGTACGCGGCGGCTGGCCCGCTTGCGCGCGCGGCTGTTGTTGCGGTTGTTGCGGCTTGGCGGCGGTCCTGCTGTCGCTGTTCTGCGCGGTCGACGGCTTGTCGTTGGCACGGGCGTTGGCGGCGGGCGCCGGCGCGCTGTCGGCTGGACCGTTGTTGGCGGCCACCGGAGCGGAGGAGGCGGCTTTCGCGGCGTTTGCCGAGGCCGAGGCGCTAGGGAGTGTCATCATGCTTGGATTCCGGTTTCTGCTTGTTCGCTGTCGAGGGCATAGGCTAGCCAGCCCTCTTTGTTGGTTTGCATTTCTTGCAATCGGCGCCCCAGGTCCTCGGTGGCTTCGTTGCAAACGCGCGTCGCTTCCTCGTGCCGCTGGCGCAAGGCCGCCAGCGCGGCGATCTCGGCGGGACTCCATTTACCCTGCGCCGCCATTTGCGGCAGCGTGGCGGCCATTAACGTGTTAAGCGCCGCCAGCGTCTTCCAATCCTCGGAAGCGATGGCGGCGTTCATTTTTTTTGCCATCTGCAACAGGGTGCGCTGTCTATCCATTTTTGGCCTGAACCCCAAGCCAGCCTTTTTTAATCGTGGTCAACAAGGTCGTCACTTCGTCGATGATGGTCGGGTCGAGGCTGACCCCGGCCGTGTACAGCCGGCCGGCGCAGTAGTCGTACAGGCGGCCCAGGTTTTCCACCACTTCGCCGCCGTTGTCGAAGTCCAGCGAGCTGGCCAGGCCATTGATGATGTCGGTGCACTTGTTAAGGCTGTTGGCCTTGAGCTCGTAGCGCTTGCCGACGATGTGGCCGCGCGCGCGCGCCAGTTCTTCCAGCAGGCCGTCGGTCAGGACCAGCACCAGTTCGATCGGCGAGGCGCGCGCCACCTGGGCATCCAGGTTGGTCGAGTGGTAACTGCTATAGGCTTCGTGATTCAACATGGTGTTCACCGTAATGGATTGACTGACTGTGTTAACTGCTGCTGGACGACGAGAACATCGCCGTAAACATGTTCGAGGTGCTGGTCATCGACGACTGCAGCTGCTGCAGCGCGGTGAATTGCGCCAGGTAGCGTTTGTAGGCGTTGTCGAACTGGCTCTGCACGTTGGCCTGGCGCAGCGTGATGTCGCTCTGCTGCTTGCTGTTGGTCAGCTGGCGGGTCGCGATCAGGCCGGTGCCGGCGCTGGTCCAGCCGCTGACGATCTTGTCCATCGCGCCCATCACGCCGCTCTGCACGCCGGTGCCGGCGCGGCCGAACAGCGTGTCCAGCGAGCCGGGATTGGCGGCCACGGCCTTGTTCAGGCGGCCCGCATCGACCGTCAGCGTGCCGTCGCGGCCGGCCGAGATGCCAAAGCTGATCAGCGACTTGCCGCCGGTGACCGCGCGCAGCGCGCTGCTCAGGCGGTCGCGCAGGTTGGTCACGCCGGCGTCGTTGTAGAAGGCGGCGTCGGCCGCGGTCGGCGATGGCGTGGCGTTGGCGTCGCTCGACTGCACCACCGTGTGGTCGCCCGCCGCGGTCAGCGCCTTGATCGAGGTCAGCAGCGCGTTGTAGGCGTCGACGAATTTCTGCACATTGGCCACGGTGCCGGTGGTGTCCGGCGCCACGGTCAGCGTGACCGGCGCCGCGCCGACGGCCTGCGCCGAGGTGACGGTGAACTTGACGTCGTCGACCACGCTGAAGGTGTTCGAGGCCTGCTGCACCTTGGTGCCGGCCTGGCCGCCGACCCACACGATGGCGTCGTTGGCGGCGGTCAGGGTCGACTGCGCCGACAGGCTGGCCTGCAGGCCGGGATCGTTGAGGCCGGACACGTCGATCGAGGCCACCGCGTTGGCGGCGCCGGTCTGGGTCGACGACAGCACCAGCTTGGAGGTGCCGTTGACGGTCATCACCGAGGCGGTCACGCGCGAATTGTTGTTGGCGGCGATGTTGACGGCGGCGGCGATTTCCTTGGCGGACAGCTGGCCGTCCATATTGCTGTCGGCGTTGGCCAGGTCGACCTGGAAGGTCGAGCCGTCGGCCAGCACCACGTTCATGGCGCCGGCGTTGGTGGCGGCGCTGTCGGCCACGTTGTACGACACCTGGCCGGCGGTGGCCAGCTGCTCGACGTAGAACGAGTAGGTGCCGGCCACGGCGTTCGAATTGGCGGTGGCGTTGGCGACCGCGGTGTTGCTGAAGGTGGCCGAGTTGGCGCTGACGGTGCTGGTGCCGGTGGCCAGGCCGCGCATGGCCGACTGGAAGGCGGTCAGCGCCGAGTTGAGCGTGGTCAGCCCGCTGTCGGTGGCCTTGGCCTTGTTCGACTGCAGGTCCAGGATCGCCTTCGATGGCGCGACGTAGGCGTTGGCCAGGTTGGTGGCGGTGGTGGTCGGGTCGTAGGTAGGACTGCTGATGACTGCCATGATCGTGCTCCTGGAAGGATGATTGAGTGTACCCTGATATAAGGCGACCTTAATCGTTTCCCTATGAAAATATTCCTGACTATTTTTTCGCGGCGGCGATTATCACTTCTGGCCGCGCATCCATAGCTGTGTTGCCAACTCATCATGTTGCTTGCGTTCCTGCGTGTTTTGTTGCTGCAACACGACTTTTTGCTGCTTGCTGAGCACCTTGCCCAGCACTTCGCGCCTGGCCCAGGCGGTGTTGAGCGCCTGCTGCGACACCGCCATGTCGGCCTCGTGCATATGCAGGTCGAGGCGGTGGTTGTCGGCCATCTGCATCACGGCCTGCTTGAAGTCGCCGCAGTTGCCGGCCAGCGCGGGATGCAGATTGCCGCTGGGGCCGCTGTTGGTGTAGAGCCCGGTCAGGCGCTCGAGGTTCTTTTGATACCGTTCACGCAGGCTTTCCTTTTCCGCCAGTTCCGTCTGCAGGCGCTCCACTTCGGTGTTGCGCAGGGCCACCAGGGTGGTCAGGTTACGGATGTTGTGGTGGCTCATGTCATCAGCTTTTCAAGTTGGTTGATGCACGGTGCGAAGGGCGCCTCTTCTTTGGTGCCCTGGCACAGGAAGTCCTCGACTTTCGGGTGCAGCAGCACCGCCTTGTCGGTAACCGGGTCGGCGCCGGGCACATAGGCGCCCAGCGGTATCAGGTCGCGCACGCGGTCGTGGCGGGCCATGCTGGCCTTCAGGGCGCGCGCCGCCATCAGGTGTTCGTGGGTGATGACCTGGCTCATGCAGCGGCTGATCGAGGCGGCGATGTCGATCGCCGGGTAGTGGCCCCGCTCGGCCAGCTCGCGCGTCATGACGATGTGGCCGTCGAGCACGGCGCGGGCGGTGTCGACCACCGGATCCTGCTGGTCGTCGCCCTCGGCCAGCACGGTGTAGATCGCGCTCATGCTGCCGGTCTGGTTTTCGCCGTTGCCGGCCGATTCGACCAGCTGCGGCAGCGCCGTGAACACCGACGGCGGGTAGCCCTTGGTGGCCGGCGGCTCGCCCAGCGCCAGCGCCACCTCGCGCAGCGCCATCGCGTAGCGGGTCAGCGAGTCGACCAGCAGCAGCACGTTCTTGCCCTGGTCGCGGTAGTGGGCGGCGATCGAGTGGCACAGTTCGGTGGCCATGATGCGCATCAGCGGGCTTTCGTCGGCCGGCGCGATCACCAGCACGGCCTTGGACAAGCCTTCCTTGCCCAGCGACATGTCGACGAATTCGCGCACCTCGCGCGAGCGTTCGCCGATCAGGCCGACCACGACCACGTCGGCCACGGTCTGGCGGGTCATCAGGCCCAGCAGCACGGATTTGCCGACGCCGGAGCCGGCCATCAGGCCGACGCGCTGGCCCTTGCCCAGGGTCAGCATGGCGTTGATGGCGCGCACGCCGACGTCGAGCGCCTCGGTGACCGGCTTTTTCTTCAGCGGATGGATGCGCGGCGGCAGCGGTTCGAGCGGGAAGTCGCCGGACAGCTTGCCGAGGCCGTCGATCGGCTCGCCCAGGCCGTTGACCATGCGGCCGAGCCAGCCGGAACCGATCTGCAGGCTGACTTTTTCAGGGGAGGGCAGCACGCGGGCGCCGGTGGTCAGGCCGATGGCCTTCTTGAACGGCATCAAAAACGACAGCTTGTCGCGGAAACCCACCACCTGGGCGTCCAGCCATTCGCCGCCGACTGTCTCTATCTGGCAACGCTGGCCCGTGTGCAACGGGCAACCGACCGCCTCAAGCAGCAAACCGGACGCGCCCACCAGGCGGCCCGTCGGGGTCGCCATGGGAACTGAACCCAGCTCGAGATTGCGTAAGGCGTCAGCGATCACTCTTCGCTCTCCGGTTCGTCGCCGCCGTCGGCAGCTTGAAGTTGATTATCGACCTGTTCCATGACAGCCGCAAGACGTTGATGACATCCGGCATCGACTTCATTGTCGCCAGCCTTGATGCGGCATTCGCCGGCGTCCAGGCGGGCGTCCGGGATCAGGTTCCAGCGCTTGGAACGTTTCGGGTCCAGCTCGGCGATGCGTTTGAGTTCTTCCGGGTTCAGGAACACGTCGATTTCCTCGCGGGTAGGCGGCATCGACGCCAGCGTTTCCTCGACCAGGGCCATCAGCTGCACCGGCTGCAGCGCCAGTTCGGCGCGGATCACCTGGCGCGCCACCTTGGCCACCAGGTCGACCACTTCCTTGCGCTGGGCGGCGCGGTAGTCCGAGCGCAGCTTCTTCAGGCTCTTGAGCATGGCGTCCACCGGGCGCGCCATCTGGTCGTAGGCCACCAGCGTTTCGTGGCGGCCTTCCTCGCGGCCCTGTTCCTGGCCGGAGGCGCGGCCGGCCTCGAAGCCGTCTTCCTGGCCGCGGGCCAGGCCGATCTCGTAGCCGTCGCGCTGGCCCTGTTCGAAGCCTTCGCTGACCGAGGCCGCCCACTGGGCGCCGCCGTCGCCGTTCTGGCTGTGGCTCTGCGCCACCGCGCGCTGGTGCGCGAGGTTGGTGAACTGGGCCAGCGGCGGGAAGCGGTAGGCGCGGAATTGCTTCATTCGACCACCTGTTCGGCGAACAGCTGGATTTCGATTTCGCCGACGTCGGCCAGCGCCTTGACGGTGGCCATGATTTCCTGGCGGGTCTGCTCGATGCGCGACATCGGCATCGGGCCGGCGCGCCGCATCATGTCCTCGAAGGCCTGGGCTTGGCGTTTCGGCATGGTCTTGAGGATGGCGTCGCGGATCGACACTTCGGCGCCCTTGAGCGCGATCGCCCATTGCTCCAGCGGCACTTCCTCGATGATGCGGGTGATCGCCACCTCGGACTGGTTGCCGAGGATGAAGAAGTCGTACATCGACAGCTCGATCTGCGCCACCACTTCCGGGTCGTGGGCGCGCAGCAGCTCGACCATCTGCGCGCGGTTGCCCGGCAGGCGGTTGAGGATCTCGGCCGCCTGGCGTATGCCCTCGACGCTGGTGCTCTGCGAATCGAAGGAGGACAGGCAGCGCACCACCAGCTCGTCGAGCTCCTGCAGCAGGTCGCGGTCGATCTCGTCCAGGCGCGCCAGGTTCAGCAGCACCAGGTCGCGGCCCTCCTGCGGCAGCGCGTCGATGATCTGGCCGGCCAGCGCCGGCGGCAGGAAGGCCAGGAACACCGCCTGCATCTGCACGTGCTCGTTGGAGATGTATTCGGCCAGCCACTTCGGCGAGGCCCACTGCAGGCGCGCCATCTTGGGCCGCAGCTCGTCGCCGTAGATGTTGTTCAACACGGTGTTGGCCAGGTCGCCGCCCAGCGCCAGGTCCAGCGAGCGCTTCAGGTAGCTGCGCGAGGCGCCGTGCACACCGGACTGCTGGCGGTAGTCGTCGAAGAAGGTCTGCATCGCCGTCTTGACCGACTCGACCTTGATGCCGCTCATGCGCGACATCACCTGCGTCACCTCCAGCAGCTCTTCGCGCGTCAGGCAGCGCAGCACGGCCGCGGCCGGCTCCTCGCCTATGCTCAGCAGAACGATGGCCGCCTGCTCCACCGGCGACAGCTGGGCGTTGCGGACGGCGCCGGCGTAGTCTTCGTCGGCGTCCTGCGGGTTATTGTTGAGTTCGGCCATTTTTCTGCATCCATTGTTTGACGACTTCGGCGACACGTTCCGGTTCTTTTTCGGCCAGCACTTTCAGGTGGTCGACCATGACGTCGACCGCCGAGCCCGGCGGAGGCAGATCGTAGTTTTCCAGCAGCGGCACCACCGGCATGCCCGGCTGGCCGGCGGCGCCCGGCAGCGCGGGGGCGCCCGGCGTGCCCGGCGCGCCGATGGCCGGCGCGGCTGCCGCGGCTTCCTTGGCGGCCGCTTCCTTCGCTTCCCTGGCGGCGGCCACGGCGGCCTGCTCGGCGGCGCGGCGCTCGCCGGCGATGCGCTGCAGCTCGCGCGGATCCGGCGCGAAGCGCACGGTGACCAGGCGCATCAGCGGACGCAGCAGCAACAAATAGCCGAGGATGATGCCGACCGCGTACATCACGTAGGAGCTGATGTCGACCACGTTGTCGCGTTCCTGCCACCATGGCGCCACGGCGGCCTTGGGCGGGAAGTTCATCGCCGACACCACCAGCTGGTCGCCGCGCTCGGCGTTGATGCCCAGGCCGTTGCGCAGGATCTTGTCGATGTTGGCGATTTCGTTGGCGCTCCAGCCGGTCTTCGGCGTGGGCGAGGCGGCCTGCGCCAGCACCACGGCCACGCTGAGCTTTTCCAGCCGGCCGCGGCTGCGCTTGGTCTGGGTGATGCTGCGGTCGTAGGCGTACTGGCGGGTGGTGGCGTTCTTGCGGGCGGTGCCGTCGGCCGGGTTGTTCGGGTCGTTGGCGGCGGCCGGCTTGGCGGCGTTGGCCGGGTTGGCGTCGGCCGGCGGCGGCCGGTTCGACAGGGTGCCCGGCACGCCCATGGCCACGCGGTTGCGGTCCTGTTCCTCGCGCATCGCCTCGCTGGTGACTTTCGGATCGGCGCCGTATTTCTCCACCGTCTCCTCGATCCGGTCGTTGTCGACGGCGGCCATCACGCTCATGCGGAAGTTGTCTTCGCCGATGACCGGGCCCAGCAGGTTGCGCACATTGGCCTTGACCTCGTCCTGGATGCGCTTGCCATTCTCGTTGCTGGCGCTGCCGGCGTCGAAGCCGTCGGTCAGGTCGACGTGCGAGGACAGCAGGTTGCCGGTCTGGTCGACCAGGCTGACGCGCTGCGGGCTCAGGCTGGCGACGCTGCCGGCCACCATGTTGACGACGGCGGCGATCGCCTCCGGCGACATGGTGTGGCCGGGCTTCAGCGCCACCACCACCGAGGCCGACGACTTCTCGCCGTCGGACGACACGAAGGAGGTCGACTTGGCGATCGACAGGTGCACGCGCGCGTGGGCGATCGCGTCCAGGGTCATGATCGATTGCGCCAGCTCGCCTTCGAGGCCGCGGCGGAAGCGCACGTCCTGCACGAACTGCGACACGCCCAGCGGGTCGTTCTTGTCCATCAGTTCCAGGCCGGCCGGCAGTTGCGCGGTCACGCCCTTGGCGGCCAGCAGCATGCGCACCTTGCCCAGCATCGACGACGGCACCAGCACCTGGCCGCTTTCCGGATGCAGGCGGTAGGGGATGTGGTCGGAATCGAGCACGGTCATCATGTCCGAGGCGGAGACTTTCTCGCGCGCGCCGAACACCGGCTTGTAGCCGGACTGGTCGCTCCACAGGTACATCAGCACCATCGCCGTCACGCCGATCGCCAGCAGCATCACCGGATACAGGTTCTTCAGCAGGTTGGGCGGCAGCGATACGGCGGCGGGGCTCGCGCGCCAGCGCTCGAGGGCGGACTTGAAGGGATTGATCACGTTGTTGGCTTTCGCGTTGAACTGGGTGCGCCGTTACAGCGGCAGTTTGATGAGCTCGTCCATGGCGCCCATCACTTTGTTGCGCACTTGCATCAACATCGAGAAGGACAGGCCCGCTTCCTGGCTGGACAGCATGGCGCCGACCAGGTCGTCGCTGGCGCCGGAATCGACGTCGGACATTTTTTGCGCCGCCGAGGCGTCGGCCTCGTTGACCTTGCTGACGGCGTCCTTCATCGATTGGGCGAAGGAGAAGGCCGGCTGGGTGTCGCCGTGGCCGGCGAACTGGGCGGCCGGCGCGACGGTATTGCTGGCGAGGTTGCTCGCGGCATTGGTCAGCGCGGCCAGGTCGGCCTGGATCAGATTCGAGATTCCGTTACTCATCTTGATTTCTCCCGTTTTTGCAACGTTAGTCCCACATGTCTACCATATCGAGATTGCCGGAAAGCAGCAAGCTCTCTGATGCATATCCGATGGCGGCTTATGGTTATCGTGCTACACATGCGGTTTGCATGTCACAGTCTTGTAAGAAAGATAGTGTATGGCTGTCGGTCAAAACCGGACGCGGCGATGTAATGCGGCGGCCGGGCGGCGGGGTGCTGAAAACAGGGGAGGCGACGGCAGGTTGCTGGAAAATGAACACTGGGCGCTTGCCCTGCGGCACTGTTTTTCTAAGGCAAATATCGTTATAAAACATTCACTAAGCGCCAATTATTCATGTATGTTGCGGAGCAGCGTCAGACCTCAGACACTGCGAATAGCTTACCGGCTAGCAATTTTCTTGTAAAGGTTTATTTGCCCTCGGGCACTACTTGATCAAATATTGTTGAATGGAAATAATGTGAATTTTGATGTATCCTGTGTGTATCCTGCGCTACCGCCAACGTCGCGCTTACGTTACGATTGGAAATATTCCCGAATAATGCACTGGAAGTAACCAGTTTTTAGCTGGATAGTGCGATGATGGAGGCGTAGCAAAGAAATTCGACATGGCCCAAACATGACAACCACAAAACAGACAGCGCAACATCAAGTTCTGGATCCATGCCTGCTGGGGCGGCCCGTCCATCTGCTGCATATCTTTGCGGCGCAACTGCGCGACGACCTGGCCCAGGCCATGCGGCTGAACATGAACCGCCGCTACTGGGGCGGCTTCGAGGTCGACGACGTCGCCTTCACCCGGCTCGAGGGCGACGAAGTGCGCAGCCGCTGGCTCAGCTTTGCCGCGCCGGCCGGTCAGATCGCCTTTTCGCTCGAGCGCAAGGTGTTGCTCAGCGTACTCAACTTCCGTTATGGCAGCGGCAAGGCCGACAGCGCCGCCACCGACGAGAGCACCGTGCGCGTGACGGCCACCGAGGAGCGCCTCGCTGTGGTGCTGGGGCAACAGTTGGCCGCCACGCTGGCCGGCCGGATCGAACTCAACCTTCCCGCCATCGACAAGCCGGCCGCCCAGGGCGACGAGGCCCAGGCCGACGCCGCCGACAGCGAATTCAAGCCGGCGCCCGGCGCGCAGCCGCCCAAGGGCAGCTGGGTGATCGCCGTCACGGTGGCCGACGTCGCCAGCCACGCCACCGGCCAGTTCTGGTTCGCGCTCGACAAGACGCTGATGTCCAGCGTGCTGCGCGGCCTGTTGCGCGACCGCGACGGCGGCAAGAAAGCCAAGGTCGCCAGTCCGCTGGCGCAGCGGCTGCAGGTCGGCCTGGTGGGCCGCCTGGCCAGCAAGGAAGTGCTGCTCGGCAGCCTGTACGACTTGCAGGTCGGCGACGTCATCCCGATCAGCTTGAACCGCGCGGACGTCCTGCTCGAAGATTCCCGCCTGTTTACGGCCGCGGTCACCGAGCACAAAGGCAAACTGTGTTTAACCTCTTTTGAAGACGCCGAATAACATGATGAACATGAACGTAGCCAACCCAAGCGACGCCCTGCTGGAAGACCTGTCCGAAGAGATGATCATCGACCAGGTCAGCACCGAGCTGACCGACCTGCCGGCCACGCCGCCGCGGCGCGACCTGCCGGCCATGATGCGCAAGATCCCGGTGACGCTGACCTTGGAAGTGGGCTCGGCGCGCATCTCGCTGCAGGACCTGATGGCGATCGGCCCGGACAGCGTGGTCGAGCTCGACGTGCTGGCCGGCGAACCGCTGGTCATCAAGGTCAACGGCACCGCCATCGGCCGCGCCGAGGTGGTGGTGGCGGGCGAAAATTACGGCCTCAAAGTGATCGACCTGGACGGCCTGAATCTCGACATGATGACTCCATGACCTGGAGTGTGAACGCGCCGCCGGGCCGGCGCCTGCTGCCGGGCGCCTGCGCCGCTGCAGTGCTGATGATGCTGGCCTGTGCCTGTATGCCGGCCCACGCGGTCGACCTGCTGGCCAACGTGGTGCCCGGCGCCAAAACCGAACTGACGGTCAAGACCCAGATCCTGATCATCATGACCTTGCTGGGCTTGCTCCCGGTGATGGTCATGATGATGACCAGCTTTACCCGCTTCGTCATCGTGCTGTCGCTGCTGCGCCAGGCGCTGGGCCTGCAGCAGGGCCTGCCCAACCGCATCATCACCGGGGTCGCGCTGATCCTGACCTTGCTGGTGATGCGCCCGATCGGCGACCAGATCTGGTCCGAAGCCTTCGTGCCCTACGACCAGGACAAGATCGGCCTCGAGGTGGCGCTGCAGATCGCCGAGAAGCCGGTGTCGCGCTTCATGCTGGCGCAGACCAGCAAGGCCGCGCTGCAGCAGATCGCCCACCTGGCCGGCGAGGACAAGATCACCGAACCGTCGCAGCACGCGTTCACAGTCAAGCTGGCGGCGTTCGTGCTGTCCGAGCTGAAGACCGCGTTCCAGATCGGCTGCATGCTGTTCATTCCCTTCCTGGTGATCGACCTGGTGGTCTCGTCGGTGCTGATGGCGATGGGCATGATGATGCTGTCGCCGCTGGTCATCTCGCTGCCGTTCAAGCTGCTGCTGTTCGTGCTGGTGGACGGCTGGACCCTGACCGTCAACACGCTGGTCACCAGCGTGCAGGCGTACTGAAAGGAGTAGCGCATGCTGACACCCGAAGTGGCCGTCGACCTGGTGGTCGAATCGCTGCACATCGTCATGCTGCTGGTGGTGATCCTGGTCGTGCCCGGCCTGATCACCGGCCTGGTGGTGGCGCTGGTGCAGGCCGCCACGCAGATCAACGAGCAGACGCTGAGCTTTCTACCGAGGCTGCTGGTGACCCTGCTGGCGATTATCCTGATGGGGCGCTGGATGGCGACCTACCTGATGGATTTCTGCGTCTCCATTTTCAACCGCGCGGCCACGCTGGTCGGCTAGCTGGCTTTTCATGGAACCGATCCTGGCCCAGTTGCTGCCGCTGCTCACCGCGATCTGGTGGCCGTTCTGCCGCATCCTGGCGATGTTCATCGGCGCCCCGGTGCTGGGCGAGGCGGTCACGCCGGTGACGGTGCGCATCCTGATCGCGCTGGTGCTGGCGGTGCTGATGCTGCCGCTGACCACCACCGGCGCGCCGATCAATCCGTTTTCCATGCACGGCGTGGTGGCCTCGATCGAGCAGGCGCTGATCGGCTTCGTGCTGGGGCTGGCGTTCCACTTCGCCATGTCGGTGATCGGCGTGCTCGGCTTCCTGGTGTCGTCGCAGATGGGCTTTTCGATGGCGGTGATGAACGACCCGATGAACGGCCAGTCGTCGGACGTGGTGTCGGCGCTGCTGTCGGTGCTGTCGATCATCGTGTTCTTCGCCATCGACGGCCACCTGGTGATCGCCAACGTCATCGGCCAGAGCTTCAAGGCCTGGCCGCTGGGCCACGGCTACAGCCCGCTGCTGCTGCAGGCGATCGCCTACAACGTGGCCTGGATCTTCTCGGCCGCGATGCTGCTGGCCATCCCCATCGTGTTCTCGACCCTGGTGGTGCAGCTGGGCTTTGGCTTCCTCAACCGCGTCGCGCCCAGCCTGAACCTGTTCGCGCTGGGCTTTTCGGTGATCACCATCTTCGGCCTGATGATGCTGGCGCAGGTGGTGCGCTTCATCCCCGAGCACTATGTGCGCATGACCAATATGGTGCTGGAGCTGATACGCCAGCAGATGCAGGCGGCCGCCCATGGCTGACAGCGAGACCGGCGACAAGACAGAAAAGGCTTCACAGCAGAAGCTGAAGAAGTCGCGCCAGGAAGGGCAGGTGGTGCGTTCGCGCGACCTGTCGACGGCGATCGGCATCCTGGTCAGCCTCAAGCTGTTCGTCTACCTGCTGCCCGACTACATGGCCGAGTTCCACGAGATCTTCCACCAGAGCTTCGCGCCGCTGGGCGCCACCGGCGCCATCGACAACGCGATGTCGACCGTGTTCAGCAGCTCGATGTGGCTGCTGATCAAGATGGTGCTGCCGCTGTTCGTGGTGCCGCTGTTCATCGTGCTGGGCGCGATGGTGCCGGGCGGCTGGGTCATCAGCACCAAGCACTGGGAGCCCAAGATGGAGCGGCTCAGCCCGGCCGCCAACCTGGGGCGGCTGTTCGGCGCCAAGCACGCGTTCGAGTTCCTGGTGTCGGTCGGCAAGGCCGGCGTGCTGATCGCCGTGCTGGTCCACGTGGCGCGCTCGACCGTGAAGGATTACACCCAGCTGCAGCACATGCCGATGGGGCAGGCGATGATGTCCGGCTCCAACCTGATGCTTGACGGCTTGATGTCGCTGATCGCGGTGTTTATCATATTCGCCTTGATCGACGTGCCGGCGCAGGCGTATTTCTTCGCCAAGAACCAGCGCATGTCCAAGCAGGACCAGAAGGAAGAGCACAAGTCGACCGAGGGCCGGCCGGAAGTGAAGAACCGCATCCGCCAGCTGCAGCGGGCGATGGCGCGGCGCAGCGCGCGCAAGACGGTGCCGACGGCCGACGTGGTCATCGTCAACCCGGAACATTACGCGGTGGCCCTCAAGTATGACCAGGATCGTGCCGAAGCGCCGTATGTGATCGCCAAGGGCGTGGACGAGATGGCGCTGTACATCCGCCAGCTGGCGGTGGAGTTCAAGGTCGAGGTGATGCCGCTGGCGCCGCTGGCGCGCGCCATCTACAACACCAGCCAGGTCAACCAGCAGATCCCGGTGCAGCTGTACCAGGCCGTGTCGCAGGTGCTGAACTATGTGCTGCAATTGAAGGCATTCCGTACCGGACGGCGTAGCGCCGAGCCGGCGTATCCGAAAGAAGTTGTCGTACCCACATCCATGAGCGAGGTCAAGGAGTCATGAATTTTCTGAACAGGCTGGTAGCGGAAGCGCGCCGCCACAAGTTCGCCACGCCGGCATTCCTGCTGGTGATCCTGGCGATGATCATCCTGCCTTTGCCGCCGGTGCTGCTGGACGTGATGTTCACGTTCAACATCGTGCTGGCGCTGATCGTGATCCTGGTCTCGGTGTCGGCGCGCCGGCCGCTGGACTTCTCGGTGTTCCCGACCGTGATCCTGGCCACCACGATGATGCGGCTGACGCTGAACGTGGCGTCGACCCGGGTGGTGCTGCTGCACGGCCATGAAGGCACGGCCGCGGCCGGCCAGGTGATCGAGGCCTTCGGCAAGGTCGTCATCGGCGGCAACTACGTGGTCGGTATCGTCGTGTTCGTGATCCTGATGATCATCAACTTCATGGTGGTGACCAAGGGCGCCGAGCGGATATCCGAAGTGTCGGCCCGCTTCACGCTGGATGCCTTGCCGGGCAAGCAGATGGCGATCGACGCCGACCTCAACGCCGGCCTGATCAATCAAGAGAAGGCGCAGGCGCGCCGCCAGGACGTGGCGGCGGAGGCCGACTTCTACGGCGCCATGGACGGCGCCTCCAAGTTCGTGCGCGGCGACGCGGTCGCCTCGATCCTGATCCTGATCATCAACATGGTCGGCGGCGTGGCGATCGGCGCGCTGATGCAGGACATGTCCTTCGGCGACGCCTTCCGCCAGTACGCGCTGCTGACCATCGGCGACGGCCTGGTGGCGCAGATCCCGGCGCTGCTGCTGTCGGCCGCCGCCGCGATCCTGGTGACCCGTATTTCCGACTCCGGCGACTTCGAGCAGCAGGTCGGCGGCCAGGTGCTGGCGTCGCCGCAGGTGATGCTGAGCGCGGCCGGCATGATGATGATCCTGGCGCTGGTGCCGGGCATGCCATGGCAGATGTTCGGTCCGTTCGCGCTGGTGCTGGCCTATGTCGGCTACCGGCTGCTGCAGCGGGTCAAGGCGCCCGACACCACCAATCTCGACGCGATCGAGGCGGCGCTGCGCGAGGAGCGGGCGCCCGAGCTGGACTGGCACAGCCTGCCGGCGGTGCAGCAGCTGCAGGTGGCGCTGGGCTACAAGCTGGTCGGCCTGATCGACAAGGCGCACGGCGAGCCGCTGACCAAGCGCGTGCGCGGCGTGCGCCAGAGCCTGTCCGAGGCGATGGGGCTGCTGCTGCCGCCCATCATCGTGCGCGACGACCTGGGCTTGAAGCCGTCGCAGTACTCGGTGATGCTGTCGGGCAGCGTGGTGGCGCAGGCGGAGGTGTTTGCCGACCGCCTGATGGCGATCCCGTCGCCCAACATCTACGGCCAGATCGACGGCATCCCCGGCATCGAGCCGGCCTACGGCATGCCGGTGACGTGGATCGAGACCAGCGAGAAGGCCAATGCGCTGGGGCTGGGCTACCAGGTGGTGGAGGCGCCGAGCGCGATCGCCACCCACGTCTCCAAGCTGATCCGCGAGTACCTGCCGGAGCTGTTCCGCCACGAGGACGTGTCGGCGCTGATGGACCGGCTGACGGCGCTGTCGCCCAAGCTGGCCGGCTCGCTGGACAAGGCGCTGACGCACACGCAGATGCTGCGCGTGTTCCGCGTGCTGCTGGCCGAGAACGTGTCGCTGAAGGATATCGTGCCGATCGCCACCACGCTGGTCGACAGTTCGGAGACCACCAAGGATCCGATCTTGCTGGCGGCCGAGGTGCGCTGCGCGCTGCGGCGCCAGATCGTCACCGGCCTGTTCGGGCAGAAGACCGAGATGCAGGCCTTCAACCTGGGCGGCGACCTCGAGAACATGCTGCTGGGTTCGTTGAACCAGGCGCGCCAGAGCGGCAAGGTGGTGCTGGACAACTATCCGATCGATCCGCACCTGCTGGCGCAGCTGCAGGTCAACATGCCGGTGGCGCGCGAGCAGATGAAGCAGCAGGCGACGCCGCCGCTGCTGCTGGTGCTGCCGCAGATCCGTCCGCTGCTGGCCCGCTACGCGCGCCTGTTCGCGCCCGGCCTGCACGTGCTGTCCTACAACGAGATTCCGGAGAACCGCGAAGTCAGCATCATCGGCACCGTCGGCTAAACCCGGGGTCAGATCCGACATTCGGACACGAACTCTGCCGTAGCAGCCGCTACGGCAGAGCTCGTGTCCGAATGTCGGATCTGACCCCGGATTAGGCGGTTTCGGAGAACAGGTCGTCGGGCGGCATCGGCTGCGACAGCAGCACGGCCAGCTCGGCCATCGCCTTGAAGATGGCCTGCGTCAGCGCGGCCGTGTGCATGCGGGTGGGGTAGGAGTGCTCGCCGGTGGCCGGCGGCAGTTCGCGCCGCAGCCGGCAGCGCAGTATCGTCAGGCCCGACCTGCTCACCGTCGACGCCAGTTGCGGCAGCATCTCGCGCATGTGCTGCATGGCCGAGGTCTGCGCCGCGCCCACTTCCAGCACCACGCCGTTGCCGCTGGCCGGTTCGATCTGGATCACCACCCGGCCCACGCCCGGCAGCATCAGTTCCAGCCGCAAGGCCACCCGCGAGCGCTTGCGGCGGTTGCCGCGCTCCGGCTCGTCGTCGTCCTTGACGATCACTTTCAGCACCAGCCGCTCGGCGCCCCAGGCGTAGACGGCGAAGCGCCACGGCTCCATTTCCGTCACCAGCGGCAGGCCGGGGCGGCCCTGCATCGCCGCCGGCGTATGGTCGGCCATGAACAGGCTGGACGGCACGTGCTGGCCGCTGGCCTGCTCCAGCCACGCGGCGCGCTGCTCGCCATAGGTGCGCACCATCACCTGCCACGAGGCCGCCATCATCGCGGTGTCGGGCGGCTGCCAGACCAGCTGGCGCGATAAAAAGACTTGATTGGGCCGCATCGCGGCCGGGTCGGCGGCGTTCGGCACGTCGGCCAGCGCGGCGGCCAGCGCTTCCAGTCCGGCCTGCGGCATCGGCAGGCCGTCGGGGCCGTCCAGCAGCACGCCGACCGCGCCCGGGCCGTTCGGCGCCACCGGGCCGACCGGGTAATCCGCATCGACCGGCACTTCGCCCGGCGCGCGCGCAACCGGGCCTGGCTGCGTCGGCTGCCGGTCCGGGATGCCCACGGGGCGTGAAGTAGGTCCGATGCGGTCTAAAGCCATCAGGCTGACTCTCAAAAATACGGCTTAAAAAAAAGCCAACCGAAAATCCGGTTGGCTCCTTGTTGTCCCGGTCCGCGAGCGAACCGGGAAGCGCTACGATTACTGCAGCAAGGACATAACCAGGGACGACGTGCTGTTCGACTGCTTCAGCATGGCGGTACCAGCTTGCAGCAGCATCTGGCTGGAGGTCATGTTCGACGATTCAGCAGCGAAGTCGGTATCCATGATACGGCCTTGTGCGGCTTTGGTGTTGGTCGAAACGTTGGCCAGGTTGTTGTAGACGTGGTCCAGGCGGTTCGAGACAGCACCCAGGGCCGAGCGGACGGTCGAGACGGAGTCGATGGCGGTGGCCAGCGTGTCGATCGCGGTGTTGGCGGCGCCGGCGGTGGCGATTTCAGCGCCGGTGGCGGCTGGGTCGACGCCGGTCGAGGCGAAGTTGGCCGTGGCGCTGGTCAGCGCGGTTTGCATCGCGGTCAGGTTGGCGGTCACGTCGACGTTCATTTTTTCGCCCGACGAGGTACCGATCTGGAAGCTGACGGCGGCGTTGAACTTGGCGTCGGCCTTGGTGCCCAGCAGCGAGGTGCCGCCGAATGCGGTGTTGCCGATGATGTTGGTCAATTCCTTGCCCAGCGCATCGAATTCGGACTGCATCGCGGTACGGTCGGAGTCGGTCGAGGAACCGTCAGCCGATTGGGTCGCCAGATCCTTCATGCGGATCAGGATGTTGGTGGTCTCGTCCAGCGCGCCTTCGGCGGTCTGCATCATCGAGATCGAGTTCTGGGTGTTACGCATCGCAACGGTCATGCCGCTGGTCTGGTATTTCAGACGGGTTGCGATTTGCAGGCCTGCAGCGTCGTCCATGGCCGAATTGACACGGAAGCCGGTGCTCAGGCGGGTCTGCGAAGTCGACAGCGCCATCTGGGTGCGGGAGATCGAGTTCTGTGCGGATAAGGCCGCAGAATTAGTGTGAAGGCTCAGCATGAAATAACTCCTGGTAGGTGGATTCAGTTCGGAGCAACGAATCTTTTGTGCTCTCCCAAGTACAAGACGACCGTATCTGGAAGGACATTAAATGCTTTATGGAAATTTATAAAATATTTTGTAACAGAGAGCCGGTTAAGCACTGTTTTAGCCGTTTTCCACCCGGTCGATTATGGTCCGGTTTGCCATTCCGTTGCAACAAATCCTTCCGCGCATAAAAAAACAGCACGTCCATGACGGGCGTGCTGTTTCGACGTTGTTGCTTTTTTGTTGATTTTTTGACCTACATGTTCGGATAGTTAGGGCCGCCGCCGCCTTCCGGCGTGATCCAGACGATGTTCTGGGTCGGATCCTTGATATCGCAGGTTTTGCAGTGCACGCAGTTTTGCGCGTTGATCTGCAGGCGGTCGGCGCCGTCGTCGGTCTTGACGAACTCGTACACGCCGGCCGGGCAGTAGCGCGCCTCCGGACCGGCGTACTGGGCCAGGTTGACGTCGACCGGCACGCTCGGGTTCTTCAGCGTCAGGTGGACCGGCTGGTCTTCCGCGTGGTTGGTGTTGGAGATGAACACCGACGACAGGCGGTCGAAGGTCAGCTTGCCGTCCGGCTTGGGATAGCTGATCGGCGCGAACTGCGAGGCCGGCTTCAGGCATTCGTGGTCGGCGTGGCTGTGGTGCAGCGTCCATGGCGCCTTGCCGCGGAAGACCAGCTGGTCGATGCCGGTCATCAGCGAACCCAGGTACAGGCCCTTGTTCAGCCATGGCTTGACGTTGCGCGCCACGTGCAGTTCCTCGTGCAGCCACGATTTCTCGAAGGCGACAGGGTAGGTGGCCAGCTCGTCGCCCTGGCGGCCCGCGCCCAGCGCCTCGAACACCGACTCGGCGGCCAGCATGCCGGACTTGATCGCGGCGTGGCTGCCCTTGATGCGGCTCATGTTGAGGAAGCCGGCGTCGCAGCCGATCAGCGCGCCGCCCGGGAAGACCAGCTTCGGCAACGATTGCAGGCCGCCGGCGGTGATCGCGCGGGCGCCGTAGGAGATGCGCTTGCCGCCTTCGAAGAACGATTTGATGGCCGGATGGGTCTTGTAGCGCTGGAATTCCTCGTACGGCGACAGATAAGGATTCTCGTAGTTCAGGCCGACCACGTAGCCCACCATGACCTGGTTGTTTTCCAGGTGGTACAGGAAGGAGCCGCCGTAGGTCTTGCTGTCCAGCGGCCAGCCGGTGGTGTGGATCACCAGGCCGGGCTGGTGCTTGGCCGGGTCGATTTCCCACAGTTCCTTGATGCCGATGCCGTACGATTGCGGGTCCTTGCCCTTGTTCAGGTCGTACTTGGCCATCAGCTGCTTGCCCAGGTGGCCGCGCGCGCCTTCGGCGAACAGCGTGTATTTGCCGTGCAATTCCATGCCCAGCTGGAAGTCCGGACCGGCTTCGCCGTCGCGCTTGACGCCCATGTTGCCGGTGGCGACGCCCTTGACCGAACCGTCTTCGTTGTACAGGATCTCTGCGGCGGCGAAGCCGGGGAAGATTTCCACGCCCAGCGCCTCGGCCTGCTGGCCCAGCCAGCGCACCACGTTGCCCAGCGAGATCACATAGTTGCCATGGTTCTCGAAGCAGGCCGGCAGCATGAAGTTCGGGGTCTTGTAGGACTTGGTTTCGGTCAGGAACAGCACGCGGTCTTCGCTCACCTCGGTGTTGAGCGGCGCGCCTTTTTCCTTCCAGTCGGGGATCAGCTCGGTCAGCGCCTTAGGATCCATCACGGCGCCGGACAGGATGTGCGCGCCCAGTTCGCCGCCTTTTTCCAGTACGACGACCGACACTTCCTGGCCTTTTTCAGCGGCCAGCTGCTTGATCTTGATCGCTGCCGACAAGCCCGCAGGCCCGCCGCCGACGATCACGACGTCATACTCCATCGCGTCGCGTGGGCCGTACTGTTCTACTAGATTTTGTGGCTGTGTCATGGTCTGTTCTTATAGTGTTTAACAAGGATGGGAAAATTTAAGCACGAGTGTGCTTCTTTTTCGTCCAGAATGCAATGTGGGCGCCATTTTGAGGGACATTATTAGACACTGCAATCTAATACTGGCGATTTGTGTAATCATAACGATTCGACAGCCACGCTGTCGGGAATTCATCACTTAATATCAACACTAGGAGTAGCTCGTGGGCATAGAAGTCAACTTTGAGGGAAAAATTGCGCTGATCACCGGCGCCTCCAGCGGTCTCGGAGCCCGGTTTGCCAAAGTGCTGGCCCAGGCTGGCGCCCAGGTGGTGCTGGCGTCGCGCCGCACCGAGCGGCTGAAGGAACTGCGCGCGGAGATCGAGGCCGACGGCGGGGCGGCCCACGTGGTCAGCCTGGACGTGACCGACTACGCCAGCATCAAGTCCGCCATCGCCCACGCCGAGACCGAGGCCGGGCCGATCGACATCCTGGTCAACAACTCGGGCGTGTCGACCACGCAGCGGCTGGTCGACGTGACGCCGGAAGATTATTCCTTCGTGATGGACACCAACCTGCGCGGCGGCTTCTTCGTGGCCCAGGAGACCGCCAAGCGCATGATCGCGCGCGCCAAGGGCGACCCGACCAAGAAGCACCGCATCATCAACATCGCCTCGGTGGCGGGCTTGCGCGTGCTGCCGCAGATCGGCGTGTATTGCATGAGCAAGGCCGGCGTGGTGCAGATGACCAAGGCCATGGCGGTGGAGTGGGGCAAGTACGGCATCAACACCAACGCCATCTGCCCCGGCTATATCTCCACCGAGATCAACGAGGATTATTTCGCCAGCGAGCAGGGCCAGAAGCTGATCGAGATGTTGCCGCGCAAGCGGCCGGGCAAGCCGGAAGACCTGGACGGCCTGCTGCTGCTGCTGGCCGGAGAGGATTCCAACTTCATCAACGGCGCCATCATCTCCGCGGACGACGGCATGACCGCCATGTAGTTACAGATGCAGGCCGACCAGCTTGTGGACCAGTTCCGACGAGGTGGCGGCCGAGAATTTTCGCATCAGCTTGGCGCGGTGCATTTCCACCGTGCGCGGGCTGAGGTCGATCTGGCGGGCGATGGTCTTGCTGGTCTTGCCTTCGACCAGCAGCGCGGCGATTTCCCGCTCGCGCGGCGTCAGCTCCGCCGTCACCGGACGCTTTTCGCTGACGTCCTCGAAGGTCCAGATGCCGGGGCCGAGCGGTTCCGAGGCCTTCATCGAATGGCCGGTGACGTGGCACCAGAACAGCTCGCCGTTCGCGCGGCGCATGATGCGTTCGTCCGAATAGCGGCCCTTGGCGTTCATGATGGGGATGATGCGGTCGCCGGTGCGCAAGAACTCGTCCATGGTGGGATACAGCACGCGGAACGACAAGCCGTCCAGCTGGGCGCGGGTGTAGCCGAACATCGCGGCCAAGGCCTCGTTGCTCGACTGGATGACGCGATTTTCCGAGATGCACATGCCGACCGGCGCGTGCAGGAAAATGGATTGGTAATCGATGACAGGCTGTGCGCTCATGTGTTCCAACGGCAGGTAGTTCTACGGTATTGTGCTTTTGATGTGCGTATTCTATGCTGAGACGCCTCGTAGCTAGCGCATTTAACAACGTTAGCAACGACTATTGCAACATAAGATAAGGGACACCATGAATAAAATCTATCCGGACGCCACAGCCGCCTTGGCCGGTGTCGTACAAAATGGGCAAACCATTGCCGTCGGCGGCTTCGGCCTGTGCGGCATTCCCGAGGCCTTGATCGCCGCGCTGCGCGACTCCGGCGTGACCGGCCTGACCGCGATCTCCAACAACGCCGGCGTCGACGGCTTCGGCCTGGGCCAGTTGCTGGAGACCCGCCAGATCAAGAAGATGATCGCTTCCTACGTGGGCGAAAACAAGGAGTTCGCGCGCCAGTACCTGGCCGGCGAACTGGAACTTGAATTCACGCCGCAGGGCACCCTGGCCGAGAAGCTGCGCGCCGGCGGCGCCGGCATTCCCGCCTTCTTCACCAAGACCGGCGTCGGCACCATCGTCGCCGAAGGCAAGGAAATCCGCGAATTCGACGGCGAGCAATACGTGATGGAACGCAGCCTGGTGGCCGACGTGGCGCTGGTCAAGGCGTGGAAGGCCGACAAGGCCGGCAACCTGGTGTTCCGCAAGACCGCGCGCAACTTCAACCCGAACGCGGCGATGGCCGGCAAGATCACCATCGTCGAAGTCGAACAGCTGGTGGAAATCGGCGAGATCGATCCGGACGCCGTGCACCTGCCGAGCATCTTCGTGCACCGCATCGTGGTCAACGCCACGCCGGAAAAACGCATCGAGCAGCGCACCGTGCGCGCCAACTAAGAACATCGGAGATTACTATGGCATGGACTCGTGACGAAATGGCCGCGCGCGCGGCGAAGGAATTGCAGGACGGTTACTACGTCAACCTCGGCATCGGCTTGCCGACCCTGGTGGCGAACTACGTTCCGGAAGGCATGGAAGTGTTCCTGCAATCGGAAAACGGCTTGCTGGGCATCGGCCCGTTCCCGACCGAAGATGAAATCGACGCCGACCTGATCAACGCCGGCAAGCAGACCGTGACGGCGCTGCCGGGCGCGGCCTACTTCAGCTCGGCCGACTCGTTCGGCATGATCCGCGGCGGCAAGATCAACCTGGCGATCCTGGGCGCGATGCAGGTGTCGGAGCAGGGCGACCTGGCCAACTGGATGATCCCGGGCAAAATGGTCAAGGGCATGGGCGGCGCGATGGACCTGGTGGCAGGCGTCAAGAAAGTGGTGGTGCTGATGGAGCACGTGGCCACCGCCAAGGACGGCTCGACCTCGCACAAGCTGCTGAAGAAATGCGACCTGCCGCTGACCGGCGTCGGCGTGGTGGACCTGGTCATCACCGACCTGGGCGTGATGGAGGTGACCCCGGCCGGCCTGAAGGTCACCGAACTGGCGCCCGGCGTGACCAAGGACCAGATCAAGGCTGCCACCGGCGTGGAGCTGGATCTGTCGGCCGTTTAAGTTCGGATCGCGGATGACCTATGGCACGCTGCGGCGTGCCATTTTTTTACGTGATGATTTTTTCAACCATTATCCATTTGCAGGGGCGCTCGGCGTAAATAGGTTCATTGTCGTATATTAACCCTGTATCCGGCGCTAGCAGCGCTCGTTCGCTGACGAGGACAATGGCTTCCGGAGCTGTTTCAGTCCAAAGGAACTGGGCACAGCTGTCCTCAATATCTGGAATGTAGATTCCTGGTTCGAGCACGGATGTACCAGATAAAACAGTCACCGTTGGCGATAGCTTGTAATCCGGCCAATGCATTGGCGCATTCAGCGGGCCGCGAGAGCTTTCATCGTAGTCAAGGGAGAGTTTCAGCGGACTCCAGTAGGCTTCTTTTGTCGCAACAATGTTCCTCGCCATAAGCACCGCCTTGTTTAATAGCGCACCGTAGAGATTTTCGTCATCTCGTATCATCCATCCTGACCAATAATCGCTTTGCCCCTTCAAATCATTCAACGGGCCGTGCGCATGTCCCAGTCCGGCGAGATCGCCTGACTGCAGCGCTGAGCATCCTTCGTTCAAGGATTTTAGTGTGTCGTGGAAGTTTGGAACGACATGTTCGCGCCATACGATGTCGGGCCTGTCTGGCGGCCGCCACCGGAAGAAACCTGAGAGCAGATTGCGTACGAAATCTTCCATACACTTCTCAAGATGAATAATCATCTCGGCCCAGGTGTCGCGTAATTCGCTGAAGTAGGCGACAGAGGTGTAGCGCTCCAGCAGAAAGATCTCCTGCGGTATCAGCTTCACGACGAGCCTCCTTTAGTTCGAATGATCACTCTTGACCGAATTTGCTCGACATATATCCAATCGCATGGACGGTTGGTAAAGGCATTGCGGGCGACCAGGCTGGGTGCCAATTTGGGTTTGGCGGTGCTGCGACTGAATAACGGATCACAGGTCAGACGCGGATCGTTCAGATGCGCTTGCACGAACGCGTGCATGCTGTCGTCGTTGACCCAAAGATCAGCGCGGCCAACTGCCGCCACTGCTTCCAATCCCAGGTCATTGAAGGTGCTGCATTCCAGCAGCTCGCCGGCGGGACTGCCGGTCCAGCAGAATTGCGGCGTGCCATGTGGATCGTCGATCGGCAGATATACCCCTGTACGCACGGGCACCATGCCGGTCCGGCCAGTGACGTCGGGACGCAAGCGCAATGCCGGCACTTGTGCCAGGGCTTCCGGGTCCTCATGTCGCCGAAGCGCCAGGCTGAAGTCATCCCAGCGTGTAGTTTGACCGGAACGGTCCATGGTGTCGTCAATGTTCATCGCATACAGCGATATTTGCTCAAAGCGTGTCTCGAAGTCGCTCTGCTCATCAGGCGTCATCCAGTCCAGCGATATCTCGGCCAAACCGCGACCGCATTGGTTAGCACCGGTAATCGAATACACCTCGAACGCGCGCTTCGCGATGTGGGTGGCTGCCGACAGCTCAAAATCGGCCAGGAACGACCAGCCATTGTTGGCCCGCTGCTGCAGCTTGGTCAAATCCAAGGTTGGATCGATGAACGCCATCAGCGCATGCAGCCGTTGCTGCAAACCTTTGAGGTAGTCCAACGAGGCATAGTGGTAAAGCATCGACACCTGTTGCCTGCGCACTGGGGACAATTCAGTTAATCTCATGGCGCGTGTATCAAGAATAAATACGTCAGATCAAGGCCAGCACTCGGATTGTCCTTGCCGCACGTCTCAGCTTTCAGCAAGCACCCAGCGTACTTCGCGGCCTTGGTACAGCGGCAGCTTCTCACCTTTTTGCAGCATGACGCTTGCGTACAGATCAGATTCGACCAGCCATTTTCCGGTGAATGGAACTGTATTTCCGCTCTCCGCCCACACGGTTTCTTTCGGCGCCCAGATGGCGGGGGCCGGAGGCTGCACCTGATCGGGTTTGGTGAAGCGATAATGGGCTTCTTCTTCGGGTACCGTACCGTTGATATAGCGGTCATCTCGCCACAGCAAACACCATGTCGTATCAAGAGAAAAACTATCTCCGGTACTATGAAAAGTAAATTCGAGTCCTGTCGCAGAGTCGAGCAGTTTGCTGGTTTTGGCGCCGTTCGCGAAATCGTGGCCGACTTTGTTCAGCAGTTCCTTGAAGTCCTTTTCCAAAAAGAAGAACGCTTGCGTTGCGCCACCTGGCAAATATTGTCCGGGGATTTTTTCACCAAATTGTTCCGAAACTGTACCGACCACTGCTTTAGGTCCTTTGCTTCCGGTCAGAGTGTCATTCTAAGAGGAATGGCCCACTTATTTGACCCTTGGCGTCATCACATCTTTCATATTCGGCGGCAGGGGTAGCTGTCGATTGTGTTCATGCAAAGTATTCATCGGTTGACGAGGTGGTCTCCGCGTCGGACAGCATTGGCTTCCAATAGCTGAATGAGTTCATGTCGCGAGGCTAGGTATTTTTGATGTTTCTCCGTGCTTTTCCACCCCTTTTGGTCTTCCTCCTTGAGACTGGCCTGAAGGCGTTGTTCGATTTTTCGCTTCTTGACTGGCAGATCATCAAACTCCATAAAGAAGTTGTAGGTGATGCCGCGGCTGTCTTCGCTGTAGGCGATCTTGAAGGTAGCCAGCACTCCGTCTCCTAACCACTGATAGGACTGCTCAATGCGCATCATGTGTATCCATTCCTCGCGGGTTAGCGTGTAAGCCGGATCGAGAGGGCAAGTGCCAATTTGCTCAAGCTTGCCTTCTGCATTCATGAAAGACGAGCGTCCGCTCACTGCGGGGCAAAGTTCATCGATGTAACGTACCCACTTCTTTTTATTCATCTCTGCGATAACACCTTCCGCAAACTGCTTCCCCGCTTCGTGGGAAGCAAAGGGCTTGGTCGAAAATTGCAAAGTGACGTTTTCTACACCCAGATTGTTTTGATTCTTTTCATCGGCATACATCGTTAATGCAAACAGCGGCGAAAAGCTGACTTCATATCCATCGCGGACATAGCGCGCTGGAACATCAGCCGGAATGTCGTTGACGCTATAAGAAATATAGCCGTCCACGTTGGCTGTGCTGTACTTAGGGACGCCGGATTTGCGCGCCGTCTCCACAATGTTAGTTTTGAGCTCGAATTTAATTGCTGTCATGTCTTTATCTCTGAATAAAAAAAACAGTACGACTGCGGTTGCTACCAACCCCGTTGCAGCTAAGCCGAGCTTGATCAAATTATTCATGCGTCGAGCCACCCTTGGATTTTCCGCAACTCACCGTCCATGTAGCTCCGTCTTTCATCCATCAAGCGGTTGAAGTTACGTGCAATTTGCCCCACAAATTCCATGCGATCTTTCTGGTTCGGCAGGCTTTTCACTTTGCTCTTGAACCGGTCGCGCAACCCTGTCGGAGCATCGAAAACCGCTTCGAGGCTGGGATCCTTATTGGCGGGTGCAAAGCTGTATATCACCTTGAACTGCGGTGACAGCCATCCGCCCGTCATTCGGCTAAAACGGTGATTCATATCCATTGTGGCCGTTAAAAAAGCGTCGTTGTAAATCAAAGGTTGGAGAACATTAATCTGTTCTTGCTCCGCAATGGCGACAAGTTCCAATTTTTGAAAAGATTTTTTTTCTTCCCTATCGCCGGACGCGTGGCCCTTTACCATAAGCTCATACGCGCGGCTCACCGCAGCGGTGCCGGCGAAATGGCGACATTTGGTAAGTGCCGCCAGTGCTGCACGATCTTCGGCAACGCGTTTGAGCTCAGTGTGCTCCGCCTCCATGATGTAATACGCTTCTTGAAATTTCCCCCAGTATTTGGACGGTGGCGTACGGTAGCCGTTGTCGTACTCTTTAACATGAGTACGACAGTACCGGTGGGCGGAAAATTCCGCAGCCACCTGTTGACCGTAGCCTTCGCCACTACTCCATACTGGTGCTGAGTCGAAGTATTTCTCTGCCGCTTTGAATACAGGATCATCAGATAGGCGTTGCTTTAGGCGATCAAGCCAATGCGGCCCGAATGGCAATTCTTCGACGGCTTCTTTAGAGGCGATCTGGAAGGTATCCCAGTCCCTTTCGGCTTGGCACGCTTCAATTCGTTTCTTGTTCAGCGAGCCGTCAGCATTGATGCCGTATTCCAGGAAAAACCATAGCCAAGGATGGATATCCATGAAAAGCCATAGATTTCCTTTCGCTAGCGCTGCGTAAGTACGCAAGACGTGCTGGTATGGGGAGTCGCCGCTCATGGCTAAACTACCAATGTCCGCTCCCACATTGTTGCGTGCAATGCTCGCGGCACTGTTCCATTCACGCTGCAGTACTTCTTCACGCGAAAAACGATACGCCTCCACGATATCCTTGACTACAAATGCGGCTAACGCCGGCCAGTAAAATTGAAGCTGACCTTTGGATTTTTCGGCACTCTTAAAATAGAGATCCGCATAGTTTGCCGCTATGCGTTTCGCTCGCCGTTCCGGGTCTTGTATCAACCTGTAGCAACCGTCGCTCAGGCTTTTATCGCTCACTGCGATCAGCGCTGCTTGCTGTGCAAAGGACCATAGGTGCCGATACTCGACCTTGGCATCATGTTGCGATCCCTGCGTAGTGTTGGTCGTGCACTGTCCCAAAACTTCCAGAGAAACTCCGTTGTCGGCTGCTGTGTTGGTCATGATTAATCAGATTTCTACTTGAACTTAAACACTGCATAGCGCAAAGCGTATTCCAGCGGCTCGGCTTTTTTTGTGCTCAGTCGTTGGAGTGGACCCTCGATAGGGGTGGTGTCGATGAGCTTTTGCTGCTCGTTGTCCTTGTTTGCGACAACAAAAGGCAATTTGGAGATAGGTACTCCATGTATGTCTTTGTAGACTATCTGTTCGTCGAAATTTGTCAGCAATGTTTTTCCGATAGGGACAATAGTGGCGACTGTATCCGGCAGACCGCCGAGTTCCGTTGAGGAGCTACTACCGCCATCAAAAATATGCTGCCCACCCTTTACAGTGAAATTACCCGGGCAAGCAAACGTGATATCTCCGCCCTCGAGCGTGATCGACGATTGCCCGGCCTGCAGCACGATCTTTTGATTGGCCTTGATCTCGATAACATCGTTGACCGAAATAACCTTGATCGACTTGTCCGCCAAAATCTCCAGCTGGTCGGTATGCGCCTGCAGCGACACCGGGCCGTTGGCGGCGATGGCCTGGATGCCGCCGGCGTGGCTGAAGTAGCCGGCAGCGTTGGCCGCCACCGACGACAGTGTGTACGCCGCCGTCATATGCATATCGCCCTGCGTGGTCCAGTGCAGCTGCTCGCCGGCGAACAGCACCGTCGATGCCGGCGTGGCCCAGTTGATGCTGGCCGGCGCGTCCATCAGCACCAGCGGGTCGGCGAACTTTTCCACCGGCTGCGCGGCGTCGAGCTCGCGCGCGCCGGCCGGCGCCTTGCTGGCCGGCTGGCCGTTGACGGCGCCGTCATGCCTGCCCTTGTCCGCGGGATCGATGCGCGACAACAGCTCCTGCTGCGCCTTGGCCGCATCGGCGCTGGTGAGCGCGGCCTGCTGCCTGGCCGCGTCGCCCAGCACCTTGCCCAGTTCCTGCGCCGCCTGCAGCGACTTGACCGCTTCCGCCGCGTCCATCTGCGTCGACGCCACGCCGCTGCCTTGC
This sequence comes from Duganella sp. Dugasp56, assembly GCF_047304105.1. Taxonomy (NCBI): domain Bacteria; kingdom Pseudomonadati; phylum Pseudomonadota; class Betaproteobacteria; order Burkholderiales; family Oxalobacteraceae; genus Duganella; species Duganella sp. Dugasp56. The sequence goes on along the minus strand of NZ_JBGLYQ010000005.1, from coordinate 17,120 downwards.
GCGGCGCGCGCGCTGGTGGTCAGCAGCACGCCTTCGCCGCCGCGCAGCACGGCCCAGGCGTCGGTGCGCAGCTCGAAGCCGGCGCCGCGGTAGGCGCCGCGCTGCGCGCTGCCGGCCGACTGCGCCACCAGGTAGCCCAGATTCAGCTGCGTGGCCGCGCTGCTGGTGGCCAGCCGGGTGCGCACCTGGCCCGGCGTGTCGTCCAATTGCCACTGGTTGTAGCCGCCGCCGTCGAAATTGTGGCTGTGGATGCCCGACAGCGTGCCCGCATGGTTGGCGCCCGAATCCTCGCCGGCCGCATACGGCGGCTGGTCCGAGCCGGTGTACAGCTGCGCCACCACCAGTGGCCGGTCCATGTCGTTGTCGATGAAGTCGACCAGCACTTCGGTGCCGATGCGCGGCGTGAATTGCGAGCCCCAGTTCGGGCCGGCCAGCGCTTCGGCCACGCGCACCCAGGTGCCGCTGCTGTCGTCGCCGGGCGCGCTGCCCTTGGCGTCGGTGTCGTGCCCGATGCCGCCGGCGTTGGCGCCCTGGCCGCGCTGCCAGGCGAACTGGATGCGCACCTGGTGGTCGCGCGTGGTGGTGGCCACCGCGTCGGCGGCGCCGACCACGATGGCGGTCTGCGGCCCCAGCGCGGTGGCCGCCTGCGGCGCGGCGATCGCGCGCGGGACGACGGCGACGCTGGCGCGCACGCAGCCGAAGCTGTTGCGGTAGGTGCCGGCCTCGATGGCGTCGGCGCCCGGCGCCTTGCGCACTTCGGATTGAAAATTATTGCGCGCCTCGTGCCGCACCCACAGCACGGTGAAGCGGTTGTCGTCGGCGTAGCGCTCGTGCTGGGTCAGCGCGAAGGCGTGGCCGGCCGCCAACTGGCGCACCGCGCCTTCGCCCTCGAACACCTTGTTGTCGAGCTCCAGCGCCTGCAGCATCAGCTGGCTGTACTGATCCGGCTCGCCGCTGGCGCTGGCGACACGTTCGCCGCCGCCGTCGTACACGGGCAGCGACGGCAGTTCGCCCGCGTCCAATGACGACTGCTGTTCCGCGCCGGGCGCCAGCAGCTGCGCCGGGTCCCAGCTGCTGATGCCGACCGCGTTGGCCCGCACCTGGCGGCGCGCGGCAAAGCGGTCGATGGCGTCGGCGCTGTCGGTGGCGCGCACGCCGTGGAAGCGGATCTCGGCGTCCCCAGGCATGTCGGGTGCCTCGGCCTTGCTGTCGAAGATCACCAGCCGGTGTCTGGCCTGGCCGTCCGCGCTTTGCTCGTCGGCCTGGTCGTGCTCGAAGCGCCAGCTCAGGCCTTCGGAGGCCAGCAGGCGCTGGAAGAATTCCAGGTCGCTTTCGCGGTACTGGGTGCACACCGGGCGCGGCGCCAGCGTCTGCGTGACGTCGAATTCAAAGCGCAGCTGCGGATAGTCGGCCAGCAGTTCGGTGACGATGTCCTGCGCGTTCTTGTCCTGGAAAATATAGCTGTCGCGGCGCAGCCGCAGCAGCGCCAGCGCCGGCTCCAGCAGCAGGCGGTAGCGCGCCGTACCACCGTCCGCGCCCAGCCAGGCGGCTTCGGTGCAGATGCCGTGCCACGCGCGCCGGCTGCCGTCGGCCTGCAGCAGCGTGACGGTCAGCTCTTCGCCGATGAACTGCTGCAGATCGAGGTCGGTGGAGGTGCTGAGCGCATCGACTTCGAACGCATACAGCTCATTGATCCCTTCGCGTCCGGCGAAGCGCTCGGCCACCAGCGCCTGCGGCAGCGACGAGTCCTGCGCGCTGGCCAGCGTCAGCAGGCGCGCGTGCTGGCTCAAGCCGGTGCCGAACAGGCCCAGCGCCGACGGTATCAGCGAGGCGATGTCCATTACGGCAGCGTGATGGTCAGGTTGGCCTGGCGCGGGGCCAGCTTGACGATGTCGTTATAGGCGGCCACGCGCTGTTCGGTGCCGTGGTCCAGCGAGGTGCGCAGGCCGATGTAGCCGAGCACGCAGATCAGGCCGAACACCGAGCACAGTACCCACAGCGGCAGGTCGCTGCGCAGCTTGTGGACGATCTGGTCGGGCCGCTCCGCATGCGGCGCGAAGCCGCCGCGCTTGCCCTTCATGTGGGCGATTTCCTCGCCCAGGCGCGCCGTCAGGTAGTTCAGTTTTTCCGAGCCTTCGAGGATGTAGCGGCCCTGGAAGCCCAGCAGCAGGCACATATGGTAGACCTCCAGCGCCTGCAGGTGGGCGCTGCCGCGCGCGCGCAGCGCTTCGAGCCGGTGGAAGAAGTTTTCGCCGGCCAGCTGCTCACCGAACAGCGCCAGTTGCAGCGGGCGCCGTTCCCAGGCGTCGCGGATCGAGAAGGTCGAGCGCAGGATGATTTCGTCGACCGCCGCGCAGAACGCGTACTTGGCGGCGTCCACGTCGTCCGGCGAGGCGCCGTGCTTGCGCGCGCCACGGCCGAAGTCGTCGAGGAACTGCGTCATCTTCTGCGCGAACTCGGCGTTCTGCTGCGGGCCGTTGCCGTTCTTGAGCATGAACAGCGCGTAGAAGCCGTCGTACATCAGGTCGAGCAGGGTTTGCGGCGCCGTATGGCCGGCGGCGGACGGCGGCGCGGCGCCCATCAGGGAAGGTGCGGTGGCGGTATTCATGGTGACTAACCTCGGTTCAGGATGTGACGGCGACCAGGTCCAGCTTCAGGTCGTTCATGCCGCCGGGGACGTAGATGGAAATCGACTGGGCCTGCAGCATGCGCTCGTACATCTGGCCCTTGGCCTCGATGGCGAAGTAGCAGGCGTCCGGGCGCACCGGCACCGCGGCCGGCACCTGGGGCGCGTGCTGCAGCCGCACGCCGGGCATGGCCGACAGCACGAACTTGTCGACGTCGTCCGGCGCGCCGACCTTGAAGCGCAGCGGCACCACGTCCACCAGTTCGCTGGCCGGCATGGCGGCCGAGACGGCGATGTAGAAGGTGGTCTTGTCGTCGATCTTGCCCGAGTCCAGCATGCCGTGGTGGTACGAAGGCTTGACCTCGCGCAGCGCGATGGCGAAGTAGCGCGACGAGATCACCGTGTCGAGCAGCTCGCGGATGATCTGGTGCAGCGTGGCGAAGGCGGGGCCGGCGTCGGCGTGCTGGTAGGCCGGCAGGTCGGCCAGGGTCCAGCTCTTGGAAAAGGTCATCAGCGCGCCGGCCAGGCTGAGCAACTGCTCGTACAGCCGCTCCGGATGCAGCGCCGGGTGCTGGAAGTAGTGGGTCAGCGAGGCGAAGGCGGAACTGGCCGTGTGCAGCAGCCAGAACGAGGACATGTCGCCGGAGCGGAACTCGATCACGTGCTTGCTCGGCTCGCGGTGGTGGCCGTACAGCGCGCTGACCTTGGCCTGCAGCGCGTCGAGCAGGCGGCGCAGCTGCAGGAACAGCAGCGGCGCGCTGCGGATGGTCAGGCTGGGCGGCACGAACGCCGCGTCCAGCTCGAAGCCGCCGGTGGCCGCGCGGCGCAGGCGCAGCAGCGGGAAGTGGGTGTACGAGTCGCGCGGCTCGAACTCCGACACCAGGCGCAGCGTCTTCTTCAGGTAGCTCAGCTGGGCCGGCGCGGCGTGCGTGTACAGGTCCGGCGTGTCGGCGTTGTGCTGCTGGTAGCGCACCGCGCTGGCGCCGGTGCCGGCCGCACGCTCGCTGCCGTCGCCGAAATTGCCGCCAAAGGACTTGAAGGCGGGCAGGGCGGCGTAATAGGTGATGGTCTGCTGCGACTGCTGCAGCTGGCCCAGGTCGACCGCGTCGGGCAGGTCGTCGGCGCCGGGCGCGTCGTAGAACTCGCCATCCTGAAAGCGCAGCGACAGTTCCAGCAGGCGCAGGCTGTTGTTGGCCAGCGCGTCGCGGTCGATCTGCAGCTGGTTGACGCCCCAGGCGTAGGGATGCAGCGCTTGCACGCTCTGCAGCAGCCGCTGCTCGTGGTAGCGGTCCTGCTGCTGGAAGTGTTGGGGCCGAAGGAACAGTCCCTCGCCCCAGAGAATTTTGCTGCTCATGCTATGGCGCGTCCTTTTTTTCGGTCTGCTACATATTTGTTATTTGTAAAGTAGCAGAACAATAACATTTCTTTTTTTAAAGAGGCGCACGGCTGTGTTTGTACCGTGCGCACGGTTGAATTCAATTGAACGCGGTCAATAATAAATTTCTGATAACGTGGCGCCAGTTGCAGAAATTGTTAATTAAATATTGTTTTTTGATATCGAATTTGAGGCTAGCATGACAACCCAACATACCCTCCGCCGCATCGGCCAGCTGGCTGGCGCCGTCGTCTGCGTGGCGGCGCTGAGCGCCTGTACCACCGCTCCGGTGGCGCCGCAGGCGGCGGCCAAGCCGGCGCTTCAATCGATGCTGGCACAAGCCGGCGCCGCCTCCAGCGCGGGTCAGAAGGAACAGGCCGTTACCTTATGGAAACAAGCGGCGGTCGCCTATCCGGCCGATAAATCGCCTTGGCTGAGCATCGCGCAGACCCGCTACGAGGCCGGCCAGTACGGCGACGCCATCATCAACGCCCAGGAAGTGCTGGTGCGCGACCCCAACGATACGCTGGCCAACAGCATCATCGCCATCAGCGGGCTGCGCCTGTCGACGCGCTCGCTGTCCGACCTGAGCCGCCAGAACAACCTGTCCGGCTCGATCCGCACCGAATCGCAGGACCTGGCCAAGCTGCTGCGCGAGAGCCTGGGCGAGAACGTGCTGGTGCCGCCGGCGCCGGCTCCTGTGCAACAGGCCGCGGCGCCGGCGCGCGGCAAGGCGGCCGCCAAGAAAGGCCGCGCCAAGCAGCAAGACGAGGCCAGCGCCGATCCGTTCGGCGCCTTGAAATAATCGAAGAGGGGAATCTCATGTCCAAAAGCGTAAGTGTGCAGAAGAAGCTGCAAAAAATCCGCCCGCCACGGGTGCAAATGACCTACGACGTTGAAATCGGCGACGCCATCGAGAACAAGGAGCTGCCGTTCGTGATGGGCGTGGTCGGCGATTTCGGCGGCAATTCGGAAGTCGAGCAGAAACGACTGAAGGAGCGCAAGTTCGTCAACATCGACCGCGACAACTTCGACGAAGTGCTGAAGGGCGTGGAGCCGCGCGCGGCCTACCGCGTCAAGAATGAGCTGAGCGGCGAAGGCGGCGAGTTCGCCGTCGACCTCAAATTCAAATCGATGGACGACTTCCGTCCGGAATCGGTGGTGCAGCAGGTGGACCCGCTGCGCAAGCTGCTGGAGGCGCGCACCAAGCTGGCGGACCTGCGCAACAAGCTGGCCGGCAACGACAAGCTGGAAGACATCCTCAACGACGTCCTGCACAGCACCGAGAAGCTGGCCCTGCTGGGTCAACAAACCGACAAGAAGGAGGACTGACATGTCCGCACAACTGACCCCGGGCGGCGCGCCCGCCACCACGGAAATGGCGCTGCTGGACCAGATCGTCGAGCAGAGCAAGGTCGCCAAGTCCAGCGTCGAGCACGCGCGCGCCAAGGACCTGATCTCGGAACTGGTCAGCCAGGTGATGGACGGCACGGTCGTGGTGTCCGACAACCTGGCCGCCACCATCGACGCCCGCGTGGCGGAGCTGGACCGCCTGATCTCGGCGCAGCTGTCGGCCGTGATGCACGCGCCGGAATTCCAGAAGCTGGAAAGCAGCTGGACCGGCTTGAACTACCTGGTCAAGCACACCGCCACCGGCCAGAACCTGAAGATCAAGATGCTCAACGCGACCAAGAAGGAGCTGGTCAAGGACTTCCAGAGCGCGCTGGAATTCGACCAGAGCACCATGTTCCGCAAGGTCTACGAAGAGGAATTCGGCACCTTCGGCGGTGCGCCGTTCGGCGCCCTGATCGGCGATTTCGAGATCACCCGCCAGCCGGAAGACATGTACTTCGTCGAGCAGATGTCGCACGTGGCCGCCGCCGCGCACGCGCCGTTCATTTCCGCCGCCTCGCCCGAGCTGTTCGGGCTGGAGAGCTACAGTGAGCTGGGCAAGCCGCGCGACCTGTCGAAAGTGTTCGACACCGTCGAATACGCGAAGTGGAAGTCGTTCCGCGAATCCGAGGACTCGCGCTACGTCGGCCTGACGCTGCCGCGCTTCCTGGGCCGCCTGCCGTTCAACCCGGCCGACGGCGCCACCGTCGAAGGCTTCAACTTCGTCGAGGACGTCGACGGCACCGACCACCAGAAATACCTGTGGTGTAACGCCGCCTACGCCTTCGGCACCAAGCTGACCGCGGCCTTCGAGGACTTCGGCTGGTGCGCGGCGATCCGCGGCGTCGAGGGCGGCGGCCTGGTGGAAGACCTGCCGACCCACACCTTCAAGACCGACGAAGGCGAAGTGGCGCTCAAGTGCCCGACCGAGATCGCCATCACCGACCGCCGCGAAAAGGAATTGAGCGACCTCGGTTTCATCTCGCTGGTTCACTGCAAGAACACCGACTACGCCGCCTTCTTCGGCGCGCAGTCGGCGCAGAAGGCCAAGAAATACTCCAGCGACGCCGCCAACGCCAATGCGGTGCTGTCGGCGCAGCTGCAATACATCTTCGCGGTATCGCGCATCGCCCACTACATGAAGGCCATGATGCGCGACAAAATCGGCAGCTTTGCCGCCGCATCCAACGTCGAGGACTTCCTCAACCGCTGGCTGACCCAGTACGTGCTGCTGGACGATAACGCCAGCCAGGAACAGAAGGCCCAGTTCCCGCTGCGCGAAGCCTCGGTGCAGGTGTCGGAAGTGCCGGGACGTCCGGGCGTGTACCGCGCCGTGTCGTTCCTGCGCCCGCACTTCCAGCTCGACGAATTGTCTGTTTCCCTCCGTTTGGTCGCGGAGCTCCCGGCATCGACCAAAAACTAAGTCATTGCATCTCGCAATAACATCAACTCATTGAAAGGATTACTATGGCTATCGACGTTTACCTGCAAATCGACGGGATCAAAGGCGAATCGGCCGACACCACCCACAAGGATTGGATCGAGTGCCAATCGGTCCAGTGGGAAGTGCTGCAACCGAAATCGGCTACGGCCTCCACCGGCGGCGGCCACACCGCCGAGCGCACCGAGCACAAGGACATCGTCATCAGCAAGCTGGCCGACCTGGCCACGCCACTGCTGCTGCAAAACTGCTCGTCGGGTAAAACCCTGGCAAAGGCAAAGCTGGAATTCCTGCGCGCCGACGGCCAGGGCGACCGCGTCAAGTACTTCGAGATCGAACTGGAAAATGTGCTGATCTCCAGCGTATCGCCTGCTGTCGCACCAGGCAATATCCTGACCGAAGACCTGGCGCTGAAGTACTCCAAGGTCAAGTGGAAGTACACCCAGCAAAAAGTCGGCGGCGGCTCCGGTGGTAACACCTCCGGCGGTTGGGACCTGTCGGCCAACAAGACTGCTTAAGCTGGAATGAAAGGATTTACTCCGGGTTTGTTCGATCGCCTGATGGACGCGCCGCTCAACGGCAACGCCAGCGGCACCGTGCCGCGACAGTCGATCGAGGACCTCAAGGATTCGGTGGCGCGCGATCTCGAAGCGCTGCTGAACACCCGGGCCGTCATCCCGGAGGATCTCCTTAAACGCTTTCCCGAATGCGGCCGCTCGATCGCGACCTACGGCCTGAACGATTTTGCGGGCCTGTCGCTGTCGAGCACGGACGATCGCGCTTTCATCTGCCGCAGCCTGGAAAGGGCGATCGCCCGCCACGAGCCGCGCCTGCGCAATGTGCAGGCGTCGCTGGAGTTGCGGGCGGACGCCGTCAACCGGCTGAATTTCTCCATTACCGCGCTGCTGGTGGTCCACAGCGCGCACGAACCTGTTAACTTCGACGCCGTCCTGCAGCCCTCAAGCCTGCATTACACCATCAGCAAAGCGCGCCGCGTGAGCCCGACACCGCTGGGAGCCTGAGATTGGAACAATTATTACCGTATTACGAACGGGAGCTGGGATTCCTGCGCCGCTATTCGCGCGAATTCTCCGAACGCTACCCGAAGATCGCCGGCCGTCTGCTGATCGCCGGCGAGGTGTGCGAGGACCCGCACATCGAACGCATGATCGAATCGTTCGCGCTGCTCAATTCGCGCATCGCCAAGCGGCTCGACGACGACTACCCTGAATTTACCGAAGCACTGTTCGAGGTGCTGTATCCGCATTACCTGCGGCCGTTTCCCTCGTGTTCGATCGCGCGCATGGACTTCAGCGGCGCCGCCGCGCAGCTGACCACCGCCAGCGAGATCCCGCGCGGCACGCAGCTGACCACGCGGCCCGTGCGCGGCGCCACCTGCACCTTCCGCACCGCATATCCGGTCACCGTGGCGCCGCTGGCGCTGACGGCCGCCCACTTCGCCGCCATCATCGCCGCGCCGGAAGCGCTGCGGCCGCCGCAGCAGGCCACCTCCAGCATCAGCCTGACCTTGTCCAGCACCGCCGAGCAGGTCACGCTGGCGCAGCTGGGCCTGGGCCGGCTGCGCGTGTTCATCGACGGCGAGCCGTCGTTCTGCGCCGCGCTGCGCGACGCGCTGTTCACCCGCGCGGTGGCGGCCTACGCCGAAGCGGACGGCAATGGCCGCTGGACGCCGCTGCACAAGGTGCCGGTGTCGCCGGCCGGCTTCAGCGAGGACGAATCGCTGATCGATTTTTCCGCGCGTTCGCATACCGCCTACCGGCTGCTGACCGAGTATTTCTGCTTCCCCGAAAAATTCAACTTCTTCGACATCGACCTGCACGCGATCGCCGGCGTGCTGCCGGCCGGCTGCAAGTCGGTCACGCTGCACCTGGCGCTGTCGGGCATGCGCACCGATTCCAACCTGGCGCGCATGCTGTCGACGCTGTCGACCAACAACGTGCTGCTGGGCTGCACGCCGGTGGTCAACCTGTTCCGCCAGCGCGGCGAACCGATACGGCTGACGCATGCGTCGGCCAGCTACCCGGTGCTGGCCGATGCGCGCCGCGCCTTCGCCTATGAGGTTCAGGCCATCGAGTCGGTCAAGCTGGTGCGGCAGACGCCGCAGGGCGAGTCGGTGCAGGAGTTCCGGCCGTTCTATTCGCTGCGCCACGGGCAGACGCCGGAAAAGAACGGCCACTACTGGGTGGCCCGGCGCGACGAGGACATCGCAGGCAAGAGCCCCGGCTACGAAACGCAGATCTCCATCGTCGACATCGACTTCGATCCGGCCGAGGTGGAAACCGATACCCTGAGCCTGGAGCTGAGCTGCACCAACCGCGATCTGCCGGCCTCGCTGAGCTACGGCATGCGCGGCGGCGACCTGTTCCTGGAAGGCGGATCGAGCGTGCGCGCGATCAGCTTCCTGCGCAAGCCGACGCCGTCGTACCGCTTCGAACGCGGACGCGGCGCGCACTGGCGCCTGATCTCCCATCTGTCGCTGAACCACCTGTCGCTGACCGGCGGCGGTCTGGACGCCTTCCGCGAGATGCTGACGCTGTACGACCTGCCGCGCTCACCGTCGTCGCAGCGGCAGATCGGCGGCATCGTCGCCGTCTCGCACAAGGCGGCCAATACCTGGCTGCCGGGGAACCCGTTCGCCTGCCTGGTGCGCGGCATCGAAGTCACGCTGACGGTGGACGAGGAAGCCTTTGTCGGCAGCGGCATCCACGCGTTCGCGCAGATTGTCGAGCGCTTCCTCGGCCTGTACGTGCACGCCAACAGTTTCGCGCAGCTGGTCATCAAGTCGGATAAAAATGGAGAGGAACTGCTGCGATGCCTGCCACGAAGCGGCGATTTGAGCCTGCTGTAATCGAGCGGCTGTTCGCGCAGCCGCAGCGGTTCGAATACTTCCAGGCGGTGCGCCTGCTGGAGCTATGGCTCAAGCGGAACGGCGCGCCGCAGGAGGGCGCGGTGGCGAACTTCCTGCGCTTCCAGAATTCGACTTCGCTCAGCTTTCCGGCCAGCCAGCTGGAGTCGCTGCAGCCGGAACCGCGCGACCTGCCGATCGATGCGTCCAGCCTGGGCGCGGCGCTGCAGTCGGCGCAACTGCGCTACATCCGCATCACCCCGGCCTTCATGGGCTTCCTGGGCACCAGCGGCACGCTGCCGGCGCACTACACCGAACGGATCGCCGCGCATGCGCTGTACCAGAAGGACGACGGCCCGCGCGCCTTTCTCGACACCTTTTCCAGCCGCGCGCTGGCGCTGTTCTATGAAGCGTGGCGCAAGTACCGGCTGGAACTGAAGTACCAGATCGACGGCAAGGACGGCTTCCTGCCGCTGCTGCTGTCCTTGGCCGGCATGCACCAGCCGTCGCTGCGGCAGCGGCTGTCGGACGACGGCAACGGCGTGCTCGATGAGTCGGTGGCTTATTTCGCCACGGCGATGCGCCAGCGTCCGGCGTCGGCGGTGCAGATCGCGCGCGTGCTGTCGGAGTACTTCCGTCAGCCGGTGCGCGCCGAACAATTCATCGGCTGCTGGTACGACGTGCCGGGCAGCCAGCAGACCACGCTGGGCATGGCCAACGCCGTGCTGGGCGGTGGCGCGATGGCGGGCGAGCGCGTGTGGCAGCGCGACCTGCGTCTGCGCCTGGTGATCGGTCCGCTGGACCGGGAAGGCTACGAATCCTTCCTGCCCGGCGCCAAGGCGGCGCTTGCGCTGGAGAGCATGCTGACCATGTTCACCGGCCTGACGCTGGAATACGAGGTGCAGCTGGTGCTGCGCGCCGAAGACGTCGAAGGTGCGCGCCTGGACGAGCAGGGCAGCGGTGGACGCCTGGGCTGGGACAGCTTCCTGGTCACGGAGGCGCAGCAGCACGACCGCAGCGACGTGCGGTATGACATACACGCAATGACATCATAAAAAGGATAACAACATGAGCACCAACCTGAAAACGCTGATCGGAAAACTCAACGATACCAGCCGCACCGCCGCCACGCGCGCGGCCAGCCTGTGCATGTCGCTGGGCCATTACGAGGTCGATATCGAGCATCTGTTCCTGGCGCTGCTGGAGCAGCCGGCCAGCGACGTGGCGCTGATCGCCCGCCACAGCGACATCAGCATCGGCCAGCTGGAAGCGGACTTGCGGGCGGAGGTCGGACGCTTCAAGACCGGCAACGCGCGCACGCCGGTGTTTTCGCCGCGCCTGCCCAAGCTGTTCGAGAACGCCTGGCTGATCGCGTCGCTGGATTTGCAGGACAACCCGCAGGCGCGTATCCGCAGCGGCCACCTGCTGCAGGCGATGCTGACCGAGCCGGAACTGGCGCAGCTGGCGGCGCGCAGTTCCAGGCTGTTTAGCCGCTTCGACGTGGAACAGATCAAGCACAATCTCGACAAGATCACCGCCGGTTCCGACGAAACACCGCTGGCATCGTCCGCATCGCAGCCGGACGAGGGCGGCGATCCGGTCGGCGAACTGGCCGCGCGCGCACCAGGCAAGACGCCGGCGCTGGACCAGTTCACCACCAACCTGACGCAGCGCGCGCGCGAAGGCAAGGTCGATCCGGTGATCGGTCGCGACCAGGAAATCCGCCAGGCCATCGACATCCTGATGCGCCGCCGGCAGAACAATCCCATCCTGACAGGCGAGGCCGGCGTCGGCAAGACCGCCGTGGTGGAAGGACTGGCGCTGCGCATCGCGCAGGACGACGTGCCGGACGTGCTGAAAGGCGTGGAGATCCACACGCTGGACATGGGCCTGCTGCAGGCCGGCGCCAGCGTCAAGGGCGAGTTCGAGAACCGTCTGAAGAACGTCATCGACGAAGTGAAGAAAAGCCCGCACGCCATCATCCTGTTCATCGACGAGGCGCATACGATGATCGGCGCCGGCGGACAGGCCGGCCAGAACGACGCGGCCAACCTGCTCAAGCCTGCGCTGGCGCGGGGCGAACTGCGCACCATCGCCGCCACCACCTGGGGCGAGTACAAGAAGTATTTCGAGAAAGATGCCGCGCTGGCGCGGCGCTTCCAGGTGGTCAAGGTGGAGGAGCCGAGCGAGGAACTGGCCTGCGCCATGTTGCGCGGCATGGCGCCGCTGATGGAGAAGCACTTCGGCGTGCGCGTGTACGACGAGGCGATCACCGAGGCGGTGCGGCTGTCGCATCGCTACATCATGGGCCGCCAGCTGCCGGACAAGGCCATCAGCGTATTAGACACCGCCTGCGCCAAGGTGGCGCTGGGCCAGAACGCGACACCGGCCCGCATCGAACAACTGGCGCGGCAGATCGAGCGCATCGACGTCGAGGCCAGCTCGCTGGAACGCGAGCAGGCCGAAGGTGGCGCCGCACAGAAGGCGCGCCTGCAGGAGCTGCGGGAGACCCGCGCCGCAGCCGATGCGCAGCACATGACCTTGTCCGAACGCTGGGAAAAGGAAAAGGCGCTGAGCGCTAAGATCATCGCCGCGCGCGTCGAGGCGTCCGCGCAGGCGGGCGATAGTGGCGGCCAGGGGCGCGATATCCAGGCGATGGTGGCGGAACTGCGCGAACTGCAAGGCGAAACGCCGATGGTGCCGGTGCAGGTCGACGGTCACGTGGTGGCGGAAATCGTCGCCGGCTGGACCGGCATCCCGCTCGGAAAAATGGTCAAGGACGAGATCAAGACCGTGCTGCGCCTGAAGGAAATGCTGGAACAGCGCGTGCTGGGCCAGCCGCATGCGATCGAGGCGGTGGCGCAGCGGGTGCGCACCTCGCGCGCCAATCTGGACGATCCGAACAAGCCGAAGGGCGTGTTCCTGTTTGTCGGCCCGTCCGGCATCGGCAAGACGGAAACCGCGCTGGCGCTGGCCGATGTGCTGTACGGCGGCGAGCGCAAGCTCATCACCATCAACATGTGCGAATACCAGGAAGCGCACAGCGTCTCCGGCCTGAAAGGTTCGCCGCCCGGCTATGTGGGTTACGGCGAGGGCGGTGTGCTGACCGAGGCCGTGCGCCGCAATCCCTACAGCGTGGTGTTGCTGGACGAAGTGGAAAAGGCCCACCCGGATGTGCTGGAGCTGTTCTTCCAGGTGTTCGACAAGGGTGTGCTGGACGATGCCGAAGGCCGCGAGATCGACTTCAAGAACACTATCATCATCCTGACGTCGAACGTGGCGTCGGCGGCGATGATGCAGGCTTGCCTGAACAAGCCGCAAGAGGAACTGCCGTCGGTGGGGGAGCTGGAGCAGCTGATACGTCCGCAGCTGATGAAGCAGTTCAAGCCCGCGTTCCTGGGGCGCCTGAAGGTGATTCCATACTATCCGATCGCGGACGATGTGCTGGTCGATATCATCAAGCTCAAACTGGGCAGGATCGAGCGCCGCATCGCCGCCAACCACAAGGCGGAGTTCAGCTACGACGAGGCGCTGGTGGAGGCGGTGCTGGCGCGCTGCACGGAGGTCGACTCCGGCGCGCGCAATGTGGACAACATCCTCAACGGCACGCTGCTGCCGGAGATCGCGGAATCGGTGCTGGCCCGCATGGCGGAAGGCGCCGCGATCGCGAAGATCAAGGTCAGCGCCAACAAGCAGGGTCAATTCAAATACACAGTCAAATAAGGAGAATCTCCATGAAACGCCAAGTTACCATCGCAGTATTGATGTCCACGCTGATACTGACGGCGTGCCAGAAGAAGGACAAGCAGGAGGAGGTACCAGCCGCCGCGCCGGCGCCGGCGGCAGCCCCCGCGCCAGCGCCTGCAGCAGCGGCGCCGGCAGCAGCGGCTCCGACCGCAGAGCAGGAAGAACTGGCCAGGAAACAGGCCTTGCTGGACTACGGCACCATGGAGGACAAGTACCTGAACGATCCGAAGGGGCAGTGGGCCGCGACGGCAAAGGCCAGTTCGACCTTCGGCGACGACAATGGCAGGGAGCCTTCGCCGGTCAATATGGCAAAGAACGCCGCCGGTCCATCGGATGACAACGATTGGAGCAACAACAACCAGGACAAGGGCTTCGACTGGCTGGAGCTGGGCTACGCCAAGCCGGTCAACGCGACCGAGGTCCGCGTCATCGTCCCGGGCGGCGACGGCGTGGAGGCGATCAACAAGGTGGAGCTGCAGGACACGGACGGCAAGTGGAACACCGTCTGGTCCGGCATCAGCGACGTCAAGCAGGACCGGCGCGGCAACCGCACCTGGTTCGTGCGGACCTTCGACAAGACCGCTTACAAGGTCAAAGGCGTCAAGATCACCATCGCCAACAATATCCAGCGCGGCTACAAAAAGGTCGATGCGGTGCAGCTGGTCGGCGAATGACCGTGCCGGGGCCGTTAAGGCGGCCCCGGATTTTTTCAGTTCGGCGGCTGGACGCCCAGCAGCTCTTCAATGTGGGCCAGTGACGCCTGGTCCTTCACCACAGTGCGCAGCCAGGTGTGCAGGTCCTGCTCGCCGGCCGCCGCCGCCTTGTCGGCGTAGTAGGACGAGGGGCTATGCGGCTCGGTGCGGCGGAAGAACTCCGCCACGGCGCGCAGCAAAGCCACAGCCTGCGCGCGGTTGGCGATGACGCCGGGTGCGGTTGGCGCCTGGACGTATTCGTTGCCTGATTCCGGCATCGGCATGCCGGGCAAAACCACTGGACTGCCCGGCGCGGCAGGCTGCGTGCCATTCCCGGATACCGCATTGGCCGGTGCCGGCATCGCATGCAGCATCGCCTTCACCGCGTCGCGGGCGGAGGAAAACCCCGGGCTGTCGTTGCCGAGTTTTGCATCGGCCACGCGTTCCAGCTGCTCCAGCGCCTCGACGCAGAATTGTGCGTCGGCGCGGAAGCTGGCGGCAAATTGCGCCGAGTTGTTGCGCCTGGCCGTTTCAATATCGGCCAGCTTGGGCGCGCGGTTTTGCAGCGCCTCGTCGTTGCTGGCCGCGCGCCTGCGGGCCTGCTCGAAATCGAGGGTGGAATAGTCGCCGTTTTCGGTCAGGCCGATCTCGCGCACCAGCGCCGGCGTGCGGGCCAGTATCCAGCCAAGGTTGCCGACGCGCTGGTCGTTGTCGCCATTCTCGGCTTCCGGATACAAGCCCTGGTCCCAGTATTGATCGCAGAGGCCGGCCAGCAGCAGATAGCCTTCGCCCAGTCCGCGCAGCTGGTGGACACGCGCGCCGGCCTCCGTCAGCCAGACGGCCAGCCGCAGGTCCTTGCTGGTATTTTTAAGCAGGTGGGCGCAGCGGTCGACCACCAGCGGCCAGTCGGCCTCTTTCAGTTCGGTGACCCATTCGCCCTGGTCCAGCGACGGATCGTCGAATTTTCGCGCCTGCGCGATGGCGTCCAGTTCCGGGGAAAACGTCAGGTCGGCGCCGGCGGGCTGGGTGTCGTTGATAGGTTGCAGCAGCTCTTGTGCGGAATACATCGTGTCCTCTTGGGTTTATTGCGCCATGCGGAATTCAATGCGGCGGTTGCGCGCGCGGCCTTCGGTGGTGTCGTTGCTGGCGACGGGACGGTCCGGTCCCTGACCGCTGGCGGTCAGCAGGTCGCCATTGATGCCGTGGCCCGACAGGTAAGCCTTGACCGCCTCGGCGCGCGCCTGGCTCAGGCCCTGGTTGGTGGCGCGCAGGCCGGCGCTGTCGGTGTGGCCGATGATCTCGACCTTGCGGTCCTTGAGCTTGCGCAGCGCGGCCACCATCTCGTCGAGGATGGCGCGGCCGGCTGGCGTCAGCTCCGCCTTGCCGCTTTCGAATTCGACGATGCGGTTGGCCAGTGCGCTATCGAGCACGCCCTGGTCGGCCGCCGATACGCGCAGGCCGTTGTTGACGGTATAGGTCGGATTCAGACTGGTGGCGATATTGCTGGCGATGCGCTGGCGGACGGCCTCGTTGCCCACTTCGCCGCGCAGGCTGACGGTGCTGCCGTCGATCTTCAACTGGCCGCGGCCGATCTGTTTCAGGTCGGCGGTGATCAGCTTTTGCACGTAGTTGTTCCAGTTGGCGGGCGTGGAGACCTTGTCGATGGAGATCTGGTCGACCACCTTGTCGGCGCCGTACACCTCGCGCAGTTTGGCCAGCACCGCCGCCTTGCTGGCTTCATCGGGCAAGGTGCCGCTGGCGAGCACCTGGCCAGGCTGCGGCGCGGCGGCCTGCGCGAATGCGGCGCCGGTGGACAACAGCAGCATGCTGAAAAGGAGAGTGCGCATGATTCAGGTTCCGATAAACGCCGCGCTGACGGATTCCAGCGCGGACTTGAGTGACAGGGAAGGTTGCGACAGATAGGTGGAGAGCTTCTTGACGCCGTAGTCGCTGTCGGCCTGCTCCTCGACCCATTCCAGTTCCTCGAAGGCGATCTGCCGCTCGCGCGCGGCCTGCGGGTCCATGATGCCGTGCAGCGTTTGCGGCGACGCGCCGCTGAAGCCGACCAGCAGCACCTGCTGCTCGCGCAGGCGGGTGAGGAACAGCGCCAGTTCGAAATCGGCGCGCGCCAGGAACGGCGTGATCAGATGCATCCAGAACGCCGCCACCAGGTTGCGGTACATCGGATCCCTCGGCAGCGGCAGCAGCAGGGTTTTGTCCAGGCGGCTGGAGCCGCTGGCCAGTACCGGCTGCAGCAGCATGCCCAGGGCCAGCAGCACCTGGCGCGCCGAACCGCGAAAGCCCGCTTCCGCCAGCAGCATATCGAGTCCGCCCACGGTCTGCAGTTCGAGGAAATCGTCGAAGCTGGCCTGGTAGGCGGCGCCGCGCAGATCCAGCTCGACCGCCTCGCTGGCCGCCAGCTGCAGCGGCACGGTGGGGTCGCCGGCGTTGACCACGCCGCTGCTCAGCGCCGCCAGCCGCGTCCACAGCCGGTTGAACACCAGCGGCGAAGTCGCGACGAAAGCGGAGGGATCCGCCACCTCGACGCTGCTGGTCATCAGGAAGGGGAAGCGGCGCTGCGACTGGTCGCTGCTGGCGACGATGTGGCCGGCGATCGCGTGGCGCCGGCGCGGGCCGACGAAGGCGAAGTGCAGCGGCGCGACGGCGTCGTAGTTGAGTTTCCAGCGCGCGTCTGCGCTCATCAGGTCCATGGCCTGGGCCAGCCAGTCGTCCAGCACCTTGATCAAAGCCGGGCTGTCGCCGCCTTTGACGAAGTCTCCGCGTCCGGGCACCTTGCCGAAGTAGCCGATGTTGGCGGTGGTGGCGCCCCGGCTCATGGCTGTGCTCCCGCGGTGCGGATCACGCCGACCGGCGTTGGGGGGGGGGGGGGGGGGGGGGGGGGGGGGGGGGGGGGGGGGGGGGGGGGCCCCCCCCGGGGCCGGCCCCCCCCCCCCCGGGGCCGCCGCGGCCCCGGGGGCCCC
>NZ_JBGLYQ010000059.1:0-41026 GCF_047304105.1 Duganella sp. Dugasp56 | reverse complement strand
GACATCTTCCGGGGGGGGGGGGGGGGGGGGGGGGGGGGGGGGGTTGTTGGGGGGGGGCCGGGGGGGGGGGGGGCGGGGGGGGGGGGGGGTTGGGGGGGGGGTGGGGGGGCGACCCGGCGGGGGGCGCCTGGGGGGCCGGCGCTTTCGCTGTAGACCAGGGTCGACGAGCCGCCCGGACTGCCGTTGCCGATCTGGAAAGTCGGACGCGGCTGGGCGCTGAGCACCGTCATCGGCACTTCGGCGCCCACTTGCGCGCCCGGCGGCAGCATTATGCGCACCGCGCTGTCGGCCACCTTGACCAGGAAACTGCCGTCACTGAATTTGGACAGCACTTCAGCCGTCACCGACTGGCCGACCAGTCCCTGCAGCGCGCGCTGGAATTCCGCCTGGCGGCCGTCGCCGACCGCCGCGGGTGCGCCGACGCCGGCAGCCGGGGTCAGCGGCGTGACGGCGACGTCGAGGCGCGGCAGCATGGCGCGCGTCCGCTTTAGACGCTGCCGTAGGCGTTGATTACCCGCCGTTCAGTGCCGGTGGCGTTGATCAGTTTGGACAGCTGGGCCATCCACGGCATCGTCAGGTCGCGGATCTGGCGGTCGGCGTTGAGCATCTGGCGGATCAGCTCGATCTTGCGTTCGCGGTCCGCGCCCTGCATCGGCTGTTGCGGTTCCTGTTCGCGCAGCGCCTGCACGTGGGCGGCGCAGCGCTGCTCGAGCAGCACCAGCAGGTCCCAGTCGCTGCGCGTGGCGGCCTGCACCATTTGCCCGGTCAGATCGGCCATCGCGGCGTACACGGAAAGGATATCTTGACTCGTCATCATGGATCAGGCGCTCGCGAGATTGGTGGGGTGGGCGCCGGTGACGGCAGGGGTGTCGGCGATCGCATTCCAGGCGTCGCGCAACTCGGTCAGCAGGCGCTGCACTTCTTCCAGGATCGCTGGATCGTTGTTCATATTGGCCGTCAGCAGGCGCGCGCTCATGTATTCGTACAGCGCGTCGAGTCCCTCGGCGATCTCGCCGCCGGCTTTCTTGTCGAGCGCGGCGCGCAGGCCGCTGTCGATGATCATGATGGCCTTGGAGATCGATTTTCCTTTTTCGCCGATATTGCCGCTGCGCATACCCTGCAGCGCCGTGCCGAGCGCCACCAGCGCGCCGTCGAACAGCATGACGATCAGCTTGTGAGGACTGGCGGCGACCACGCCGGTTTCCATGCCTACCTTGGCATAGGCATGTACGCCAGTTTGTCGGGATCCGAACATACTCTGTCTCCTGTTAATGCGTCAGCGGCTATTGCTTGGCAAGCGCCGCGAACTGTTGCGTCAAGAATGACGCGGTGGTATTCATGCTGGCGATCGACGTGTCGAGCGCCGTGTATTGCGCGCGGTAGCGCGCTTCGATATCGACCAGGCGGGCGCTGAAGGCGTCCTTTTGCTTGCTGATATCCTTGACCGAATTGTTGAGGCCGGTGGTGCGTCCGGTGATCGCGCCCTTGGCGCCCAGGTAGCCGGCCGCCAGCGTGTTGAGCTGGTAGGCGTAGCCCTGCGAGAAGCCGAAACTGCCGCGCGAACCGATGGTGTCGCCGGTGATGGTGAGCTTGAGGCCGTCGACCGGCGCGCCCGGCGAGCCGGTCAGTACCTGGCCGTTGCCGGTGGCGGTGTAGCCGCCGATGGTGCCGGCCACGTCGAGGCCGTCGACCGAGGTGCCCGCGCCGAACACGGCGGAAATATCGGTGCCGGTGGCGTTGGCGACATGGATGTTGGACTTGGAGCCGTAGCCGGTCGAATTCAGCTTCAGCTTGCCGTCATCGCCTATCGTCGCCGAGACGGTGGCGCCGGCGGTGGAAAACGCGCTGACGCCGTTGATCGACGATTGCAGCAAGGTGGCCAGCTGGCTCGGGTTGTAGCTGCCGGCCGGCAGCGTGATCGTCGCCGTGTTCGCCAGCGTGGCCGGCGTGGTGTCGTTCAGCGTGACGGTCCAGGTGGTGTCGGCGTCGATCACGGTTTCCGCCGGCAGCACGGCCGTGCCCTGCAAGGTGCCCTGGGTGGCCAGCTGGGTGATGTTGATGCCGTAGTCGCCGGCCTTGGTGTTGGTGCCGGAGCTGGCGAACTTGACGTCCGGGTCGGTGCCGCGGCCGACCGCCGCGAACAGGCCGGCGATGTCGTTGAAGTTGCTGTTGATCGACTTCTGCAGCTTGGCGTTGTCCAGCGTCAAGGTGCCGTCCTTCTGGAAGGAAATGCCGATCTGCGACAGGTTGGTCAGGCTGGTGCCCTGCAGGCCGGTGATCTGCGTCGACAGCTGGCGGCGGATCGACGCCTGCAGGTTGCGCAAGGTGGTGTCGCCCAGCAGCGGGCCGCCGGTCTTGGTGTCCGGATCGTAGGCGCCCAGCGAGGTGATCTGCGCGTTGAGGTCGTTGTAGGCCTTGACGAAGCCGTTGACCGAGGTGGTCAGCGAGCCGCTGTCCTTGGTCACCGACAGCGACGAGCTGCCGACCTTGAGCGCGCTGATGCTGACGCCGGCGATGGCGCCGGTGATGCTGGTGCTGGAACTGGTGACGGCGATGCCGTTGACGGTGGCCAGCGTGTCGGCCGCCGATGCCTTCTGGCTCAGGTTCTGCACGCCGCCCGGATCATAGCCCAGCAGCGAGACCAGGTCCGGGTCCGGCGGATTGCCGCCCGAGCCGGCCAGCGTGATCTTCATCGTCGAGCTGACGCCGGTGGCGGTCGAGGTCAGGATCAGGTGGTTGGGCGTGGCGGTGGCGCCGGTCGAGCCGTCCGAGACGATGCTGGCGGTGACGCCGAAATTGCCCTTGTTGATCGCCTCGAGGATGCCTTGCAGCGTGTTGTTCGAGCTGTCGATGACGATGTTGCCGCTGGTGCGGGACGAATCGGCGGCGAAGCTGGCGCCCAGGTAGGCGCCGCCGACGCCGGCCGTCAGCCCGGCGCCGGCCGGATTGGTGCCGCCGACGGTGATCGGGCTGCCGTCGGCCGACACCAGCGAGATGGCGCCGACCGCCGTGTCGCTGGAGCCGATGTTGGCGCTGCCGCTGTTGCCGATGCCGCCGGTGACGCTGCCGCCGACCGCTTCGGCGATGGCGATGTTGCTGCCGTCGGCATTGGTAAATTGCAGGTCGCCGCCGGCGGCGGTGCCGCTGACGGTGATGTTGGCGTCGGCCAGCGCGCGCGCGACGGCGGTGTTGCCGGTCAGCGCGGCGTCGATCGAGGCCGCCGTCACGCCGGCGCCGGCGGCCGTGCCGGCCGGCTGGGCGGCGATCTCGACGCCGCCGACCGACAGCGAGTAGCTGCCGCCGCCGGTGGTGTCCACATTGCCGAAGCTGGCCGCGCCGGCGCCGCCGAACAGGGTGGCGCTGGTGACGGTGGGCGCGGCCTTGGCCGAGACGCCGGTGGTGGTGCTCTTGGCGTTGATGGCGTCGGCCAGCAGGCGGGCGCTGCGGGTGGTGCCGTCGGTGGCGATCACGGTGTTGTTGATGCTCAGCGAGCCCGGCGTCAGGCCGCCGCTCGACAGGCTGTGGCCCGCGGCGGTGCCGTTCAGGGCGGCGCCGGCGAGGCCGAAGCTGCCGCCGCTCACGGTGCCCAGCGAGAAGTTAATCGTGGTCTTGGCGCCCAAGCCGATGGCCGACGTGGTGCTCTTGTAGCCGCCCGAGGCCAGCGTTTGCGCCTGCGCGATCTGGTTGATGTTGACGCGGTAGTTGCCCGGTTGCGCGGTGCTGGAGGCGGTGGCCGTCATCACGGTCGAATCGCTGGGCGTGCTCACCAGCGACTGGAAACTGGAGATCGAGGTCAGGCTCGCGAGCGAGCCCTGGAAGGCGCCGAGCGCGCTCGACAGATTGCCGAAGGCGGACACCTGGGCCAGGTAGCTGGCCGACTTTTTGTCGAAATCGGCCAGCGGCGCGGACTCGACCGCCATCAGCTTGCTGACGATGGTGTTGACGTCGATGCCAGAGCCGATGCCTGGTGAAGAGATGCCCACGGTGCGCTCCTAAGTAAAGCAATAATATAAGACAATATCGGCAGAATCAAACCCGACTTGAGAAGGGGAAATACCTGCCAGTTCAGGTAAAGCTGAAACATCAGCTAAAAAAGCAGCTGAAAAGACGGGCGGTGGCGGCTGTCGTGGCGGACGCCGGAGGGATGGTCGGCGGCGGCAGGCGCGCAGGACCGGTCAGCTGGCTCCCGGAATCAGGATGCCATGGATGAGAGAAAAGCGGCGCGCGTCTGCGCAGCCGCTTCAGGCCGTTTGCTGGATCAGCAAGCCGGTGCCGGATTTCGATTCCAGCGATTTGGCGATCTCCAGCGCTTCGGGCGTCGGGATCTGGCGCAGCACTTCCTTGGTGGTCTGGTCGATGACCTTGACCACGGTGCGCTTGCTGTCGTTATCGATCGAAAACTCCAATCCCTGCGACTTGGCCTGCGCCGACTTGTTCAGCTGCGACACGGCGTGGCTGACCTGGTCCAGGCTGGGCACGGCGGCCGGCGCCTTGACGGCGGCGACGGTGTCGAGCGCGGTGGCCGGCACGCGCACTGCGCCCTGCGCCACGCCGGCGTCGGGAGTGCGATCTGCTGCGGGGCGCGGCTGACTGGCCGAGCCGATGGTATCGATAGTCATGATGCTTCCTTTGTGAAAAATCCCCGGTTGAATAAATCAACCGGGGAACCTAGTCAGAGCGACCTTACCGCGTCAACCCTGCCCCGGATTTTAGCCACGCAGCAGGGACAACACGCCGTTCGGCAGCGAGTTGGCCTGGGCCAGGATGGCGGTACCAGCTTGTTGCAGGATCTGGCCGCGGGTCAGGCTGGCCGTTTCCGCCGCGAAGTCGGTATCTTGAATCCGGCTACGCGAAGCGGACAAGTTCTCCGTCGTCGTATTCAGGTTCGAGATGGTCGAGGCGAAACGGTTCTGGATCGCACCCAGCGCAGCGCGGTTGCTGTTGATCTGGTTCAGTGCCGAGTCGATGGTCTTCAGCGCCTTGTTCGAGCCGTCGATGGTGCTAACGTCGATCTTGGCGACCGATTGCAGGTCCGAACCGGTCGGGTTGGCGACGATGTCGGTGGTGGTCGACGAGATCGTGAAGCCGCTGTCCGACGAGAAGTCCAGGTGGCCGCCGACGGCGGCCGAGGCCGCGCCGATGACTGCCGCCGCGCCTTCAACCGCCGCGACCGAGCCGTTGGCTGGCTTGTCGGCGCCGCGGATCGACGCGGTGCCCAGCTGGTCGTCGAGCGCGGTCGAGTTGGTGTTGGTGATCTGGATATCTGCGCCAGACGAGTTCGACAGCTGGATTTCCTTGTTGTGGGTGGTGGCGTTGACCTTGATCGAGGCGCTGATGCCGGTGGTGCCGACTTGCGCGTTGATCGCCTGGGCCACGGCCGACAGGTCGCCGCCCTTGATCTTGGCCGAAATCGTCACGGCGGTCGAGTTGGCGTCCGCTTCGATCGAGTTGTCGCCGCGCAGCTGGAACTGCAGCGAGCCGTCGGCGAAGCCGGTGGCGTTGCTGCTGAACAGCGTGGCGGTGGTGCTGGCGGTGGCGGTCACGCCGGAGCTGCTGCTCAGGGCGTTGACGTTGGCGGCGATCTTCTTGGCGCTGTCGCCCACTTTGACGTCGACGCTGGTGGTGGTGCCGGCGCCCGAGGTCAGGCTCAGGGTCTGCGCCTGTACCAGGTTGGCGGCGGTGGCGGTGGCGGCGCCGGCGCTGCTGGCCACGTCGCCGTACTGGGCGGCCAAGGTGTTGTTGCCGATGTCGGTCGCCTTGGCCGACTGGATGCCGACGTTGATGGTCTGGTTGGCGTTGGCGCCGACCTGGAATTGCGACGCGGTCAGCGAGCCGTCCAGCACGTTCTGGCCGTTGAACTGGGTGGTGTTGGCGACGCGGTTCAATTCCTGCGACAGGGCCGAAACCTCGCCCTGGATCGACTTGCGGTCGGAATCGGAGTTGGTGCCGTTGGCGGACTGGACCGCCAGTTCGCGGATACGCTGCAGCAGGTCGCCGGCGGTGCTCAAGCCACCCTCGGCCGTTTGCGCCAGCGAGATACCGTCGTTGGCGTTACGTGCTGCCGTGGTATTGCCGCGAATTTGCGACGTGAAGCGCTCCGAAATGGCCAGGCCGGCGGCATCGTCTTTGGCGCTGTTGATGCGCAGGCCCGAAGACAGGCGCTGCAGCGAGGTCGACAGGTTGGCTTGCGAGGTGTTCAGGTTGCGTTGCGAATTCAGCGATGCAATATTGGTATTGATGACTTGTGCCATGATGTTTCTCCAGGATACTTCGAGTTGGGCAGTGTGCTCATTTCACTTTGGTCTGTCTCCACGCTCCGAGACAATCAAACCGCTGTTGAAGCTGGTAACGGTTGCCCAGTGGGAAAATTAAGGGGAAGAAAGCCGGAAAATTTTGCGTCGCAGGGCTAAAGTTCATCGTCGATGCCCGTTTAAACGACCGCGCAACGGGAATCTTTAGGGTGAAAATAATTATTTTTCGCCCAAAATTTCGGACGAAAAAAAAGCCCGGCAGGCGCCGGGCTGGAGCAAACTGCGGGAAACGATGGCCTATTCGGCAACTATTCGGCCACCACCACCCGGTTCTTGCCGGTTTGCTTGGCCGTGTACATGGCCTTGTCGGCGCGCTTGACCAGGTCGGTCTGCTCCTCGTTCGGGCGGCGCAGCGCGACGCCGGCCGAGAACGTGATCAAGACCTTCTCGTTATCGTGCAGGAAGAAGTGGCGGGTCAGCTCGCGCTGCAGCCGGGTCATCGTGCTCGAGGCCGCCTCGACCGTGGTTTCCGGCATCAGGATCAGGAATTCCTCGCCGCCGAAGCGGGCGATGACGTCCATCGAACGCAAGGTGTCCTTGACGATCTTGACCAGGTGCTTGAGCGCGGCGTCGCCGGCGATGTGGCCGTAGGTGTCGTTGAGCTTCTTGAAGTCGTCGAGGTCGAGGATGGCGATGCACAGCGGCGTGCCGCGGCGGTCGGAGCGGGCGGTCTCGCGCTCGAACACGTCGTCCAGGCCGCGGCGGTTCAGGCTGCCGGTCAGCTGGTCTTCGCGCACCAGTTCGCTCAAATGCTGCAGCTTGGCCTCCAGCGCGTGGATGCGGTTCTCGGCGTCCTGCACTTCCTGGCGCGCCAGCACCATCTTGTCGCGCGCCTTCAGCGCCTCGCTCTGCACCAGCCGGGTTTCCTTGAGCACCTCGTCGAGGATGCTGTTCAGTTCGGAGATGTTGTCGGCCTTGCTGATCTTTTCCGAATAGCCGCCTATCTTCTCGTGGAAGTCGCCGGTCGACGCCGCCACCTGGCCCAGGCGGTCGATGAAGGTCATCATCATGTTCTTGACGGTGAGCTTGACGTCCGACAGGCTGTGCTTGAGCTGGCCCTGCTTGTAGATCACCTCCTTCAGGCTGCGCGTGGCTTCCTCCAGCGCGCGCACGTCGAGCGGGCCGGCGATCAGGTTTTGCACCGCTTCGATCTGGCCGCGCAGCCAGCTGTCGTCGTCGAGCAGTTCGCTGACGTTTTCCAGCAGCAGCTTGAACAGGCGCAGCAGCAATTCCTGCTGTTCGCCGCTGTCGCCGCCGCGCAGCTCGATCTGGAAGCACAGCTGCTTGAGGCGCAGCGCGATTTCCGCCAGCGCCTCCTCGCTGTGGGCCAGCTTGGTGGCCGCGCCCAGCGATTCGGCCTCGGCCACCAACGCCGGCGCGCCCGACAGCAGCGAGGCGACGGCAAAGGTCAGGGTGCGGCTCAGCAGGTCGCGCAGCGTGCGGCTCTGCTCGTCCTCGGCATCCATGCCGGCCACCTCGATGCCGACCTTCCGGCTGATGAAGTGTTTTTCCACCAGCTGCGACAAGGCCTTGGCGTAGCCCTCCCAGTCGCGCGACTTGACGGCGCGGTTGAAGCGGCGGCCGAAGTCGGCCAGGTCGCCGGTGTTTTCCGTCAGGCGGGTGGCGAACTGGCTCAGCACCGATTCCGGGCCGGGATCGACGGCCACCGCCGGCGCGGCCGCCGGCGTGGCGGCGATGCCGGCGATTTCGTTGTAGATGTCGCGGTAGGCTTCCGGCGTCGGCGCGACACGGCGCACCGCCAGGCGCTTGAACGCCTCGCGCGCGATCTCGGCCGGATTCTGCTCGGGAGTGTTGGATTTGCTGGACATATTACGCGCGGCCTCTTAAAGGTTTCTCATGTAATACCATGATACGGCCGCGCCGTGCGCGCCATAGCCTGAATAAAGGGCGGGAAGAGGTCTTTCATCAGGGCATTAAATCTATTCGATCCGGCAACCATGTTGGACACGTCATTCGATCAGCTGGTTCTTGATCGCGTAGTGGGTCAGTTCCGCGCTGTTTTTCAGCTTCATTTTAACCAGTAAACGGGCGCGGTACTCGCTCACCGTCTTCACCGACAGCGACAGTTCCTTGGCGATCATGCCGACCGTCTTGCCGGAGGCGATCATCGTCAAGGTCTGGTATTCGCGGTCGGACAGCGTGTCGTGCGGCGGCGCGTCGTGGTCGTCGCCGACGTGGTTGGCCAGCTCCTGGGCCAGCGCCGCGCTGATGTACTTGAGGCCGCCGGCCACCTGGCGGATCGCCGTCACCAGCTCGCGCGGCGCGCTCTGCTTGGTCAGATAGCCGGCCGCGCCGGCCTTGAGCGAGCGGATCGCGTACTGGTCCTCGCGGTGCATCGACAGCATCAGCACCGCCAGCTCCGGCTTTTCCTTCTTGATCTGCTTGAGCACCTCGATGCCGCTGCGGTCCGGCATCGAAATGTCGAGCAGCATCACCTGGCACTCCGACTTGCGGAACAGCTTGACGGCGTCCAGGCCGTTCTCGGCCTCGCCGGCGACGACGATGTCGCGCGTCTCGGCCAGGATCTGTTTCAAGCCTTCGCGCACGATCGCGTGGTCGTCGGCGATGAAGACCTTGATGATGGCTTTTTCTGTCATGTGAATCTCTACACCCTATTTTTTACATTATTTCACAGCAGAAACGTTTTCTCCAGCTATTGTAGCGCCAGCGGCGGCTGTTTCGACCCTGATTTTGATGGCGACCACGGTGCCGCCGCCGGCCGCGTGGCTCAGCGTCAACGTTCCGCCCAGCGCGCGGGCCCGTTCGGCCATGCCGCGCAGGCCGAACGAGGCCGGCTTGGCGCGGTCGGCCTGGGCGATGCCGCTGCCGTTGTCGGCGATCTTCAGGCTGACGTGGTGGCGC
The DNA here is from genome assembly GCF_047304105.1 of Duganella sp. Dugasp56. Classification (NCBI taxonomy): domain Bacteria; kingdom Pseudomonadati; phylum Pseudomonadota; class Betaproteobacteria; order Burkholderiales; family Oxalobacteraceae; genus Duganella; species Duganella sp. Dugasp56. Next base: position 31,832 of record NZ_JBGLYQ010000059.1, on the reverse strand, counting down.
AGCCGCGCCAGCCTGACGCCGACCTCGGTGGCGCCGGCGTGCTTGGCGATGTTGGTCAGCGCCTCCTGCGCGATGCGGAACAGCGCGGTGGACTGGTCGTCGTTGAGGTCGATGTGGCGCTGGTTGGCGTGGAAGCTGCAGGCGATGCCGGCCTGCTTGCCGAATTCCCGCACCTGCCATTCCAGCGCCGCCACCAGGCCCAGGTCCAGCAGCGACGGCCGCAGGTCCAGCGAGATGCGGTGCACGGCGTCGATGGTGCGGTCGACCAGCGCATCGACGTAGTCGGTCTTTTCGCGCAGCGCCGGATGGTCGCCGGCCTCGCCGAGGCGGGCCGCCAGCATCGCGACCGCCATCTTGATCGCGGTCAGGTTGCCGCCCAGCTCGTCATGGATTTCGCGCGCGATGCGGGCGCGCTCCTGTTCCTTGACGCGGTCGGTGTGCGCCGACAGCTCGGCCAGCCGCGCGCGCGACTGCCGCACCTCCAGCTGTTCCTGCTTGCTCTCGGTGATGTTGGTCATGATGCCGTCCCAGCGCACCGCGCCGTCGTCCAGCGCGTGCGGCGTGCAGCGCAGGTTGATCCACTTGACGTCCTTCCAGGCGTCGACCCAGATGCGGCCTTCCCAGTTCCAGCTCCACAGCGCGGCGGCCGAGGCCCGCATCGCCTCCAGGTAGGAGGCGCGGTCGTCGGCCAGGATCAGCTCGAGGAAGCGCTCCGGCTGCCGGTGCAGCTCGGCCGTCGTCAGGCCCAGCAGCGCCTGGCAGCCGTCGCTCAGGTAGGGGAAGGAGACGGCGCCGCCGGCGTGCAGCACGAACTGGAACACCAGGCCGGGCGTGTTGGAGACGATGGCGTCGAAGCGCGCGCGCACCTGTTCCAGCTCGGCCGCGAGGGCGGCGCCGGGGTTGTGCGGTTCGGGGGCTGCGCTCATGGTGTGCCTGAACTCCTGCATAAACTCGTGCATCAATCGTCTAAAAAATTATCGGGCCCGCCAGCGCGCGCGGAAGCGCCGCAGCAGGCGGCGGAAGCGGGCGATCCAGCTGCCCGGCGCCGGCACCGCGTGCCGGCGCCAGTGGCGCAGGCGCCCGGCCAGCGCGCCCACCTGGCGCCAGGCCGCGGTGGCGCGCAGCCGTTCTATCCAGCGCTCCTTCAGCGCCAGGAACCAGTGCAGCAGGCGCGCGAACCAGACTATCGTCATCAGCACCGGCCGCGTCAACAGGAAGATGCGCGCCACCGCCGCCGCGCCGGCCACCTTGGCCAGCACGATGACGAGCAGGCCCAGCAGCGCATGGCCCTGGGCCATCGCCCACAAGGCCAGCAGCTTGACCGGAAACAGCAGCGTGGCCGGCAGCACGAACAGCGCCAGCGCGGCGCGCGGTCCCAGCGTGCAGATCCACGCCTCGATGCGGCGCAGCACCGGCCACGACGACAGCCGGTCCAGCAGCCGCATGCCCAGGTCCCACAGCCAGTCTTCCAGCAGCAACAGCAGGGCGGCCACGTAGACCAGCGGTGCAAACAGCGAACGGCAAAAGCGGTGGAAGGGTTTCATCGTCTCGGCGTTGTTCTATGTGCATCATCATACGTCAAAGCGGACCGTGCGCGGCAGCCTGTTGACCGCCGAAGCCGTTACAATAGCCGGCATGAACAAAGCATTTGTCAAAGAATCGGACGGAGACGACGACGAGGAGGCCGCAGCGCTGGCCTTGGCGATTCCGGCCGGGTCGAAGAACTACATCACGCCGGCCGGCTACCAGCGCATCAAGGATGAGCTGTTGCAGCTGATCGACGTCGACCGGCCGGAGGTGGTGCGCATCGTGCACTGGGCGGCGTCCAACGGCGACCGTTCGGAAAACGGCGACTATATCTACGGCAAGCGCCGGCTGCGCGAGATCGACCGCCGCATCCGCTTCCTGACCAAGCGCATGGACACGGCGGCCATCGTCGACCCCAGCGTGCATCATGGCAGCGACCAGGTGTTCTTCGGCGCCACCGTCACGTATTGCAACCAGAACGACGAGACGCGCACCATCACCATCGTCGGCATCGACGAGCTCGATCCGCTGAACGGCAAGATCAGCTGGGTGGCGCCGGTGGCGCGGGCGCTGACCAAGGCGCGCGAGGGCGACGTCATCAGCTTCCAGGCGCCGCACGGCGTGGAGGAGCTGGAAATCCTGGAGGTAAGCTATCCTGCGCCGGCTGCCGATTGAAGCGCGGCGCGCCCTCGGCGCGGTGCTGTGCGCGATGCTGGCGCTGCTGGGCTGGCCGGGGCGGGCGCTGGCGCTCGACTCCTATGTGATCGATCATAATTTCAGCCGGCCGGACAGCCGCGATCACTACACCCTGCAGCTGTTGAAGGCGGCGCTGGAGGCGTCGAGCGAGATCTATGGCCCGTATGAGCTGCGCACCTCGCCGCTGGGCATGGAGCGCGATCGGCTGCTGCTGGAAATGAGCAAGGGCAAGCTGGTCAACCTGAGCGCGCAGATCACGTCGCCGGAGTGGGAGCGCAAGCTGATCCCGATCCGCATCCCGATCGACAAGGGCATGTCCGGCTACCGCATCTCGCTGATCGACGGTCGCCGCCAGGCGCAGTTCAGCGCGCTGAGCACGCTGGAGCAGCTCAAGCGGCTGCCGCTGGGCGCGGGGCGGCAATGGAGTTCGACGGCGGTGTTCGTGGGCGCCGGCTTCGATGTGGTGCAAGGCAACTCGACGGCCGGCCTGCACGGCATGCTGGCGGTCAACCGCTTCCAGCATTTCCCGCGCGGGATAGAGGAGGCGTTGTTCGAGCAGGCCGCGTACGCGCCGGCCTTTCCCGAACTGGCGCTGGAGCGCAGCCTGGCGATTTATTTTCCGCTGCCGCGCTACTTCTTTGTGACGCCGGGCGAGCAGCGGCTGGCGCAGCGGCTTGAGCAGGGCCTGCAGCTGCTGAGCGCCGACGGCGGCTTCGACCGGATCTTCCACGACTTCTATGACGACTTGATCGACAAGGTGGGCTTGCGCAAACGCCGGCTGTTCAAGCTGGACAATCCGTTGCTGACGCCGCAAACCCCGCTGTCGAACAAGGCCTACTGGTACGACCCCTTCGAACACAAATAATCCGGGGTCAGCTGCGCTCGCGCAGGATGCGGTTGACGCCGGCCACGCGGCGCACGTTGCGCAGCAGGCCGGCCAGGTGCACGCGGTCTTTCACCTGGATGGTGAAGCGCAGCTGGTGCAGCACGTGTTCCTTGTCCTCGTCCATGCCGACGTAGGTGATGTTGGCGTCCGATTCGCCGATCTCGGCCGCCACGCGCGCCAGGATGCCTTTTTCGTTGTTGATCAGCAGCTTGATGCGGCTGTCGAAACGGCGGTTGAGCTCGGTTCCCCACTTGACCGCGATCCAGCGGTCCGGTTCCTTGATCTTCTGCCGCTTGGCCAGCGTGCAGTCGCTGGTGTGCACCAGCAGGCCCTGGTCGCGGCGCAGCTGGCCGAGGATGGAGTCGCCCGGGATCGGCAGGCAGCACGGCGCCAGCTGCACCGACACGCCCTCGCTGCCGCAGATCGTCACCGGATCGAGCTCGGCCGCGCTGTTGTGGTCGACCGGCGCGCTGGCCGATTCGCCGCCGCGCAGGCCGAAGATGTGGCGCGCCACCAGCGCCGCCATGCGCTTGCCGATGCCGATGTCGGCATACAGCTCGTCGAGCGACTTGGCGCTTGATTCGTTCAGCAGCCGCTCGACCAGGTGCTCTTCCAGTTCCGGGTTGAGGCCCAGCGACGACAGCGCCTGCGACAGCAATTGCTGGCCCAGCGTGATCGATTCCGGCAGGTTGATGGTGCGCAGGTGGTGGCGGATCGCCGAGCGCGCCTTGCCGGTGCGCACGAACGACAGCCACGTCGGGCTGGGGCGCGATTTCGAGTCGGTCACGATCTCGACGATGTCGCCGTTGCGCAGCTCGGTGCGCAGCGAGGCCGGCTCGTTGTTGATCGTCACCGACACCGTATGGTCGCCGATGCCGGTGTGGATCGAATAGGCGAAGTCGATCGGCGTGGCGCCGCGCGGCAGCGCGATGATCTTCGACTTGGGCGTGAACACGTACACCGAATCGGGGAACAGGTCGACCTTGACGTGTTCGAGGAATTCGGCCGAGTCGCCGGTCTGCTGCTGGATGTCGAGCAGCGACTGCAGCCAGGCGTGGGTGCGCTGCTGCAGGTCCGACAGGTTCGAGTCGCCGTTCTTGTACAGCCAGTGCGCGGCCACGCCCGATTCGGCGGTGCGGTGCATTTCCTGGGTGCGGATCTGGAACTCGACCGGCGTGCCGTAGGGGCCGATCAGGGTCGTGTGCAGCGACTGGTAGCCGTTCAGCTTGCGGATCGCGATGTAGTCCTTGAACTTGCCCGGCATCGGCTTGTACAGCGAGTGCAGCGTGCCCAGCGCCACGTAGCAGTTGGGGAAGCTGTCGACCACCACGCGGAAGCCGTACACGTCGAGCACCTGCGAGAACGACAGGTGCTTGCTGCGCATCTTCTTGTAGATGCCGTACAGCGTCTTTTCGCGGCCATACACCTCGGCCTCGATATTGGCCATGGCCAGCGTGTTGGTCACCGACTCGAGGATCTTCTTGACCACCTCGCGGCGGTTGCCGCGCGCCGCCTTGACCGCCTTGGCCAGGGTGCGGTAGCGCAGCGGATACAGGTGCGAGAACGACAGGTCCTGCAGCTCGCGGTAGATATTGTTCAGGCCCAGGCGGTGCGCGATCGGCACGTACACTTCCATCGTCTCGCTGGAGATGCGCGCCTTCTTGGCCGGCGCCATCACTTCCATCGTGCGCATATTGTGCAGGCGGTCGGCCAGCTTGATCAGGATCACGCGCACGTCGGACGCCATCGCCAGCAGCATCTTGCGGAAGTTTTCCGCCTGCGCCTCGATCTGGCTCTGGAATTCGATCTTCTCCAGCTTGGACAGGCCGTCGACCAGGTTGGCCACCGGCGCGCCGAAGCGCTCGATCAGCTCTTCCTTCTTGACGTCCTGGTCTTCCATGACGTCGTGCAGCAGCGCGGCCATGATGGCCTGCGCGTCGAGCTTCCAGTCGGCGCAGATCTCGGCCACGGCGATCGGGTGCGAAATATACGGCTCGCCCGATTTGCGCACCTGGCCCAGGTGCATCTCGTCCGAGAAGCGGTAGGCTTCCTTGACCTTTTTCAGGTCGGCCGCGTTCATGTACTCGGCCAGCTTTTCGGTCAGGTGCGTGACCGAGGCCACGCCGGCGGTCAGCGTGGGCGTGGCCAAGGGCGACGAGGAAATCACCGGCGGCGCGGGCGCGGGAGAGGAGGAGGCGATGGTGGTCGACAGCGTGCTGTCACCTGCGTTGGCTCCAGACGTGGCTGCAGCCGGCGCTTTGGCCGGCTGTTTGGCCCTGGCGGGCTTGCCACTCAATGTCGGATCGGCAGGAATCAGATTCATACGTATGCGTTCCGTCTCGCTGAGAATGTCGTACTACTATTAAACCACACCATTCACATTGTTCGGGAACGCCGGGCCCAACTTACATTGGGACCTTTTTCAACATTTCCAGACCGACTTTGCCGGCGGCGATTTCACGCAGCGCGACGACGGTAGGCTTGTCCTTGGCTTCGACCTTCGGGGTGTGGCCCTGCAGCAGTTGGCGGGCGCGGTAGGTCGCCGCCAGCGTCAGCTGGAAACGGTTAGGAATGGTTTTGAGACAATCTTCAATAGTAATGCGGGCCATCTTAACTCCTAAAATCTTGTGTATTTATTCAGCGTGGATACCCAATTGGGCAAATAGCGAGGCGTTGCGCGCCGCTTGTTGCGCAAACCGGCAACGGGCCGCTCTGACAATCGCCGTCAGTTCCGACAGGGCGACTGCAAATTCTTCGTTGATGATAGCATACTCGAACTCGGGGGCGTGGGCGATTTCGCCGCCGGCCGCCAGCAGCCGGCGCGTGATCACATGCGGTTCGTCGGTGGCGCGTTTTTTCAGCCGTTCCTCGAGCGCGGCGATCGACGGCGGCAGGATGAAGATGCCGGCCGCCTGCGGGAACTGCTTCTTGACCTGGCGCGCGCCCTGCCAGTCGATCTCCAGCAGGATGTCGGTGCCGGTCTTCATCTGTTGTTCGACCATGATGCGCGAGGTGCCGTAGTAATTGCCGTGCACCTCGGCCCACTCCAGGAACTCGCCGGCGTCGGCGCGCTTGACGAAGTCCTCGGCCGTCGTGAAATAGTATTCCTTGCCGTGGGTTTCGCCCGGACGCGGCGCGCGCGTGGTGGTGGAAATCGACAGCTTGATGGTCGGTTCCTGCGCCAGCAGCGCGTTGACCAGCGTGGACTTGCCGGCGCCGGACGGCGCGACCACCATGAACAGGCTGCCCGCAAATGCGTTGGTTGAACTCATGTCTATCTTTCAAAAACGTCAGCAGGCGGGTAACTACGTCGCCCAAAGACGTATTTTACCAAGAGCAACGACAGCTTTCCACTACAGCAATGAGATCAGATGCTGCGCCGCAGCGGGCGCGCGTTCCTTGGCGCCGTTGATGAAGTAGACGTAGGCGTCGCCGGATTTCGCCTGCTGCTGCCACTGCTTCGCGGTGGCGGCCCACTGCTTCAGCGCCGGCTTGGTGTAGCCGGTCTCCACTTCGCTTTGCGCGTTCATCAGGCGCGCGTACACGAACTCGCCGGTGATCTCGCCCACGTTGGGGTACTTGGGCGAGTCGGTGATGACGGTGGCGATCTTGTGCTTGCGCGCCAGCCGATAGTACTCGTCGCACAGGAAGCTGTCGTGGCGCGCGTCGAGCACGTGGCGCAGCTTGCGCGTGCCCAGTTTGGCGGGCAGCAGCTTGAAGAAGGCGGCGATGTCGTCGGCGTCGAACTGCTTGGTGGCGGCCAGCTGCCACAGGATGGGGCCGAGCTTGGGGCCCAGTTCCGTCAGCCCGCTGTCGATGAAGCGGGCGATCGATTCGCCGGCCTCGCCCAGCACCTTGCGGTTGGTGGCGAAGCGGCTGGCCTTGACGGCGAAGACGAAATCGTCCGGCGTCTGCGCGGCCCAGGAGGCGAAGTGCTCGGGCTTGGCGGTGCGGTAGAAGGTGCCGTTGATCTCGATGCTGGTGACCTGGCGGCTGGCGTATTCCAGCGCCTTCTTCTGCGGCACCCCTTTCGGATAGAAAGTCTCGCGCCACGGCGCAAAGTCCCAGCCGCCTATGCCCACCCGCACTGTGCCCGATGTAGCCATCCAGGATTCCTCCGCTAGTCGATGCGCCGATGATAGCGCAGATGGGGGCTGTTCCGTATGCGTGGTAAAAGCAACTTTGTTACACTTCGCGAGGATATTTGTGGCAATATGGATCACAATTGACGTGAAACAATCTTCACTCATCCACCGCAGATAGCCGGGGTCAGCCATCGTGCAACAGCTGTTGATTTGGACACTGGATGAACGGCGCTACGCCCTGCCGCTGGCAGCGGTGGAGCGGGTCGAGCGCGCGGTGGCGGTGACGCCGTTTCCGGCGGCGCCGGGGGTTGTTTGCGGCATCGTCAACGTGCAGGGGCAAGTGGTGGCGGTGATCGACATGCGTCAGCGGCTGGGTTTGCCGGCGCGCGAGATCGCGCTGACCGACCAGATCGTGCTGGCGCATACGGCGCGCCGGCGCATCGCTTTTGTTGCCGACGCGGTCGGCGGTGTCGTCGATTGTGCCGACGACGCCATCGTCGGCGCCGGCCTGATTGTTCCCGTCCCCGCCGCCGATTTCGCGAGCGGCGTGGTAAAGCTGGACGATGGCATGATACTGATCCATGACCTGGACCGGTTCCTGTCGCTGGACGAAGAATTGGCTCTCGAGAAGGCGCTCTCCGATGCTTATTGACCGTCATGCCGAAACCGCCGCCGCAGCAGCAGCGGCAGCCGATGCGCTGCTGGCGCGCTTCAGCGGCTATGTCGCCGAGCACCTGGGGCTGCATTTCCCGCGCGGGCTGTGGCCCGAACTGCTGCGCGCGGCCGAGGCGCTGGCGCGCGACAGCGGCATCGCCGGCACCTCGCGCGCCGCCGTCTGCATGGAGCGCCTGATGGCCGCCGCGCCGACGCGCGCCGGCGTCGAGCAACTGGCGCGCCACCTGACCATCGGCGAAACCTACTTCTTCCGCGAACCTGAGCTGTTCGACACGCTGGAGCGCGATGTGCTGCCGCCGCTGATCGCGGCCCGCCGCGCCGCCGGCAAGACGCTGCGCGTCTGGAGCGCGGGCTGCTGCACCGGCGAGGAACTGTATTCGCTGGCCATCCTGCTGCACCGCCTGATCCCCGACCTGGCCGACTGGCGCGTCACCTTGCTCGGCACCGACATCAATCCGCAGTTCCTGCGCAAGGCCGAGCAGGGCGTCTACCGCGACTGGTCGTTCCGCAACGTGCCCGATTGGATACGCCGGTGTTATTTCGACGCGGGCACCATCGCGCCGGTGCTGCGCCAGGGCGTGCGCTTCGATTACCTGAACCTGGCGACCGACGCGTTCCCCGGGCCGGACAGCGGTACGCCGCCGATGGACCTGATCCTGTGCCGCAACGTGCTGATGTATTTCGCGCCGGCCTGTGCCGCGCGCACCGTGCTGCGGCTGCGCGACGCGCTGGCCGGCGACGGCTGGCTGGCGGTCGGCGTCGCCGAGACCGGGCACAGCCTGCTGAAGCCGCTGCAACCGGTGCGCTTTGGCGCCGCCCAGTTGTACCGGCGATCCAAGCCGGCAGCGGCGCCGCCACCGCTGTCCGCTGCCCCGGCGCCGGCCGCCGTCACCGTCTCAACGCCCCCGCGCGCCCGCATGCCGGACCTGGCCGAACGCGCGCGGCAGTGCGCCGATCGTGGCCTGCTGGCCGCCGCCGGCGACTGCTGCGCCGCCGCGATCGCCCGCGACAAATGCGATCCCGGGCTGCGCTACCTGCAGGCGCTGATCCTGGAGGAGCAGGGGGATGTGGCCGCCGCCATGGGCGCGCTGCGGGACGCGCTGTACCTGGACCAGACCTTCGTGCTGGCGCATTTCACGCTGGGCACGCTGTGCCGGCGCAACGGCGACGAGCGCGAGGCGGCCCGCCATTTCGCCAACGCGCTGGAGCTGCTGCACGGCCGCGCGCCGGACGAGCCGCTGGCGCACGCCGGCGGCCTGCGTGCCGGCGAGCTGGCCGACCTGATGCGCGCCGGCGCGGGGACGCACTGACGATGCCGGGCCGGCGCCAGGCACCGGACTGGGACGCGCTGCGGGCGCGGCTGGCGGCGGCCGCCACCGTCGCGACGGAGCAGGACGCGGCGCCGGGGCCGGAGCGGCAGCGCGCGCTGTTGCTGGAGCGGGCCAGGCGGCTGGCGCAGGAACCGCCGGCCGAGGTGGCGCCGGCGGCGATGGCCGAGGTGCTGGAGTTCATGCTGGCCCATGAACGCTACGCGGTGGAGATGGCGCATGTGCACGAGGTCCATGTGCTGCGCGAATTGACGCCGCTGCCCGGCACGCCGGCGTTCGTGCTGGGGATCGTCAATGTGCGGGGACGGATCCTGTCGCTGGTCGACCTGCGGCGCTTCCTCGGCCTGCCGGAACAGGGATTGACGGATATGAACAAGATCATCGTGCTGCGCGACGGCGCCATGCGCTTCGGCGTGCTGGCGGACCAGATCCTGGGCGTGAACAAGCTGGTGCTGGCCGAGCTGCAGCGGCCGCCGACGGCGGCGGGCGGCATCCGCGCCGAGTTCCTGAAGGGGATCACCGCGCAGCGCCTGATCCTGCTTGACGCCGGCCGCCTGCTGGCCGATCCGGCGATGGTGGTGCAGCAGCATGCGGCCTGACAAAAAGCGTGACCAAGGGAGGGGACGATGGCGCGACTGACAAGACCGGAAAAGCATGGCGCAAGGCGCCTGGGCTGGCGCGCGGGCTGGTTGGGCCTGGTGTGCTGCGCGGCCGCCGCGGACGGCGGCGAGCAGCTGCCGCAACTGTCGCGCATGAGTATCGAGGAGCTGGCGGAGATTCCGATCACCTCGGTGTCCAAGCGGGCCGAGCCGCTGGGCGACGCCGCCGCCGCCGTCTACATCATCACCGCCGAGGACGTGCGGCGCTCCGGCGCCACCAGCGTGCCCGAGGCGCTGAGGCTGGCGCCCAACCTCGAGGTGGCGCGCACCAACGGCAACAACTATGTGGTCACCGCGCGCGGCGGCAGCACCGGCAACGGCAACAAGCTGCTGGTGCTGATCGACGGCCGGGTGGTCTACAACCCGCTGAACGCCGGCGTGTTCTGGGAAGTCCAGGACGTGATGATGGAGGACATCGAGCGCATCGAGGTGATCAGCGGTCCGGGCGGCACGCTGTGGGGCTCGAACGCGGTCAATGGCGTGATCAACATCCTGACCCGCTCCAGCGCCGACACCCAGGGCACGCTGCTGGCGCTGGGCGGCGGCAACCAGGAGCGCGACGTGGCGCTGCGCCAGGGCTGGCGCCTTGGCGGGGACGGCAGCATGCGGTTGTACGCCAAGGGTTTCCGCCGCGACGGCAACCGCACCACGGCCGGCGCCGACGCCAGGGACGGCTGGTCCGGGCGCCAGGCCGGCTTCCGCGCCGACTGGGGCGCGGCGGACGACGGCGTGACGCTGCAGGGCGACCTGTACGACCGGGAGCTGGACCAGATCGCCAGCGGCGAGCGCAGGCGCTCCGGCGGCAACCTGCTGGCGCGCTGGAGCCACACGCTGGCCGACGGCGGCGCGCTGCAGGTGCAAGCCTATTACGATCACGTGTACAACCTGATGCCGGGCGCCGTGCTGTTCGGCGAGTCCAACAACACCTACGACATCGAGGCCCAGCACCGGCTGCCGGTGGCGGCGCGCCACGAGCTGGTGTGGGGCGCCGGCCTGCGGGTCTGGCGCAGCGCGGCGACCAACGGCGCGATACTGGTGTTCCTGCCGGAAAAGGTCGAGACGCGCCTGTCCAATCTGTTCGTGCAGGACGCCATCACCCTCGACGAGGACTGGAAGCTGACCCTGGGCGCCAAGGTCGAGCACAACGCCTACACCGGCACCGAATACCAGCCCAACGTACGGCTGGCATGGAAGCCGACGCCGCGCTCGCTGCTGTGGGCGGCGGTGTCGCGCGCGCTGCGCACGCCGTCGCGCGTGGACCGCGACTTTTATGTGTTCGGCATTCCCGGCGCAGCCTACCGCGGCGGCAGCGATTTCCGCTCCGAGCGGCTGACCGCGCTGGAGCTGGGCTACCGCGCCCAGCCGACCGCCAGCCTGTCGTATTCGGTCAACGCCTTCTACAACAAGTACGACGACCTGCGCAGCATCGAGAACGGCAAGGCGGCGGGTACCCTGACGATCGGCAACCAGGCCGAGGGCAACGTGGCCGGCGTGGAAATCTGGGGCAACTACCAGGTCAACCAGGGCTGGCGGCTGAGCGCCAGCCAGACCCTGCAGCGCGAGCGGATCAGCCTGCAGCCCGGCGCCACTCGGCCGGCGCCCACCGGCGGCGCGGGCACGCTGTTCGGCAACGATCCGCCGCACCGCTATGTGCTGCGCTCCAGTCTGGACTTGCCGCGGCAGCTGGAGCTGGACCTGTCGCTGACGCGGGTCGCCTCGTTGCCGTTCCCGTACGTGCCGGCCTATACCTCGCTGGACGGGCGCCTGGGCTGGCGCCCCAGCCCGCGGCTGGAGCTGGCGCTGAACGCGCGCAACCTGCTCGACCGCGGCCATGCCGAGTTCGGCAACGTCACCGGCGGCACGCCGCGCGCCGTGTTCGACCGCGCACTCATGCTGCAGCTGATATGGAAATTCTGACCCGCCCCCTGCGCGCGCTGGCGCGCGCTGTGCTGCTTCTGCTGCTGGCGCTGGCCTGGCGGCCGCTGGCCATCGCGGCCGACGCCGACACGCTGGAATTCGCGGTCAAGGGCGCCTACCTGACCAAGTTCGGCCTGTACGTCGAATGGCCGCCGGGCGTGTTCGCGGCGCCGGCCAGCCCGCTGGTGCTGTGCGTGGTGGGCGACGACCCGTTCGGCGCCGCGCTCGACAGCGCGGTCGGCCGCGAACAGGTGGACGGCCATCCGCTGCAGCTGCGGCGCCTGAAGAGCCTGACGCGCGAGGCCGGCTGCCACGTGGCGTATGTCGGCGCGGCCGAGGCGCCGCGCGGCGCCGAGGCGCTGCGCGGCGTGCTGACGGTGGGCGAGGCGCGCAGCGGCGGCGTGATCAGCTTTGTCATCAAGGATAACCGGGTGCGCTTCACCGTCGACGACGAGGCGGCCGCGCGCAACGGCCTGCAGATCAGCTCCAAGCTGCTCAACATGGCGCTCAGCGTCAAACCCCGTCCGGGCAAGGAGGGTCACTAGATGCACTGGTTTACCGATACGCCGATCCGGCGCAAGCTGATGCTGATCACCGTGCTGGCCAGCGCCATCGCGCTGCTGATGGCGGGGGTGGTGATCGTCAGCTACGACATCCTGACCTACCGCGCGCAAAAACTGCAGGAGAGCGCGGTGCAGGCCGAGATCCTGGCCTCCAGCGTGGCGCCGTCGCTGGTGTTCAGCGACCCCAAGTCGGCGCAGGAATACCTCAACGCGCTGCGGGCCAATCCTGAGATCAGCGCCGCCGCGCTGTACACCGCCGACGGCGCCCCGTTCGCCAGCTACGCGCGCACGGACCGGCCGGCGCAGCCGCTGCCGGCGCGCGCCGAGGCGCTGGGCCAGCACTTCGTCGGCGACGACCTGGTGGCGTCGTGGCCTATCCAGGAAAAGAAACGCCAGCTCGGCAGCGTCTACCTGCGCATGGGCACCGAATCGATGGCGTCGCGGCTGACCCGCTACGGCGGCATCATCCTGCTGGTGATGATAGGCTCGCTGCTGATTTCGCTGCCGCTGGCGATGCGGCTGCACGCGGTGATCGTCACGCCGATCCGCGACCTGGCCGAGGCGGCGCGGCTGGTGGCGGCCGGCGAGATCGTGGTGCGGCCGGCCGCGCGGGCGCGCGCCGACGAGATCGGCCAGCTGCAGGACAAGTTCCGCGAGATGGCGCTGTCGCTGCAGGACAAGGTGGCGATCGCGCGGCGCATCGCCGCCGGCGACCTGCATCAGCAGGTGTTGCCGCAGTCCGAGCGCGACGCGTTGGGCCAGGCCTTCGCGGCGATGGTCGACAACCTGCGCGAGAAGGCCGCCGTGGCCGAACGCATCGCCACCGGCGACCTGACCGGCGAGGTGGCGGCGCCGTCCGAGCGCGACGTGCTGGGCAATGCCTTCGCGGCGATGGTGTTCAACCTGCGCGAGATGAACCGCCAGATCGGCGAGGGCGTCGACGTGCTGGCGGCGTCGTCGAGCGCGATCCTGGCCGGCACCACCCAGGTGGCGACCGGCGCCAGCGAGGCGGCCGCCGTGATGAGCGAGACCGCCACCACGCTCGACGAGGTCAAGCAGACCGCGCTGATGGCCAGCCAGAAGGCCAAGAACGTGGCCGAGGCGGCGCAGAAGGCGGCCCAGGTGTCGCAGACCGGCAAGCGCTCGGTGGAGGAATCGATCGACGGCATGCAGCAGATCCGCGCGCAGATGGAGCTGATCGCCGAGAGCATCATGCGGCTGTCCGAGCAGAGCCAGGCGATCGGCGAATTGATCGCCAGCGTCAACGACCTGTCCGAGCAATCGAACCTGCTGGCGGTGAACGCCTCGATCGAAGCGGCCAAGGCGGGCGAGCACGGCAAGGGCTTCGCGGTGGTGGCGCAGGAGGTCAAGAGCCTGGCCGCGCAGTCGAAGCAGGCCACGGCCCAGGTGCGCACCATCCTCGGCGACATCCAGAAGGCCACCGGCAGCGCGGTGCTGGCCACCGAGCAGGGCGCGCGGGCGGTCGAGCTGGGCGTGCGCCAGTCGCGCGACGCCGGCGAGGCGATCCGCCAGCTGACCGAGAGCATCGGCGACAGCGCGGTGGCGGCCAGCCAGATCGCCGTCTCGGCGCACCAGCAGCTGGCCGGCATGGACCAGCTGGCGCTGGCGATGGAGAACATCCGGGTGTCGACCACGCAGAACATGGCCAGCACCCGCCAGGCCGAGTCGGCCGCGCACGACCTGCACGCGCTGGGGCAGAAGCTGCAGGCCATGGTCGGGCGCTACCGGGTCTAGGAGCGGGGACGGCACATGGCGACCGACGACGAACAGTTCCTGCTGCGGCTGATGGCGACCTTCCGCCTCGAGGCGGACGAGCATCTGGGCGCCATGTCGACGCTGCTGCTGGAACTGGAAAAGCCGCAGGCCGGCGCGCCCGTGGCCGGCCTGCTGGAGACGCTGTTCCGCGAAGCGCACAGCCTGAAGGGGGCGGCGCGCGCGGTCAACCTGGTTGACGTCGAGTCGGTGTGCCAGGCGCTGGAAAGCGTGCTGGCCGCGCTCAAGCGCGGCGAGATCACGCTGTCGCCGCCGCTGTTCGACCTGCTGTACCGCACCGTCGACGCGGTGCGCGCGCTGCTGAACGGCGAAGGCCGCGCCGGCGGCGAGGATGCGGCCGACCTGCTGCATGCCCTGGACCAGGCGCAGCGGGGACTCTACGCGGCCGGTTTGGCGGCCGATTCCGCGCCCGCCGCGCCATCCGCCGCGCCCGTCGGCGCCGCGCTTGCCGCGCCGCCCGCCGCGCCCGCCGAGCCGGCCGAACAGACCGTGCGCATATCCACCGCCAAGCTCACCGCGCTGCTGCTGCAGGCGGAAGAGCTGCTGGCCTTCAAGCACAGCGCCGAACACCAGGCCGACGACCTGCACGGGCTGCACACCGAACTGGGCGCCTGGCGCAAGAGCTGGGAACGCACGGTCGCCGGCGCGCGCGCCGCCGTGCGCGCCGGCGAACGCCGCCAGGGATCCGGCGGCCTGCAGGCGCCGGCCATCGAGCGCCTGCTGGAAGCGGTCGAACGCGACGCGCTGCTGGCCAAGACGCTCAGCGACCGCTGCGCGCAGATCGAGCGCAACGCGTGGCAGGAGCGGCGCGCGCTGGCCGGCATGGTCGACAACCTGCTGGCCGACATGAAGCAGACGCTGATGCTGCCGTTTTCCACGCTGCTGGAAATGGCGCCGCGCCTGGTGCGCGACCTGGCCCACGACAGCGGCAAGCAGGTCGGGCTGAGCATGGACGGCGGCGCCGTCGAGATCGACCGCCGCATCCTCGAGCAGATGCGCGATCCGCTGCTGCACCTGATCCGCAACGCCATCGACCACGGCATCGAGCCGCCGGCCGAGCGGCTGCGCCGCAACAAACCGGAACGCGCGCGGCTGGCGATTGCCGTGGTGCCGCGCGACGGCGACAAGGTCGAGCTGCTGGTCAGCGACGACGGCCGCGGCATCGACGCCCATCAGGTGCGCGAGCGCGCCGTCCGCGAAGGCGTGCTGACGGCCGAAGCCGGCGCGGCGCTAAGCGAGGCGCAGATGCTGGCGCTGGTGTTCGAGTCCGGCGTGTCCACCAGCGCCATGCTGACCGACCTGTCGGGGCGCGGCCTGGGCCTGGCGATCGTGCGCGAGAAGGCGGAAAAACTGGGCGGCAGCGTGACGGCCGAACATGCGCCCGGCGGCGGCGCGCGCTTCCGCATCGTGCTGCCGGCCACGCTGGCGACCTTCCGCGGCCTGCTGGTGGCGGCGGCCGGGCGCCAGTTCGTGCTGCCTTCGCGTAACGTCGAGCGGGTCTTCCGCGTGCTGCCCGAGTCGGTGCGCAGCGCCGCCGGCCAGGCCACCATCGTGCTGGAGAACGAGGTGCTGGCGCTGGCGCCGCTGGCGCGCGCGCTGGGCCTGGCGTCGCCGTCGGCGCCGGCGATGCCGCCCTCCGGCTACCTGACGGTGGCGCTGCTGGCCAGCGGCAGCCGCCGCATCGCGCTGGCGGTGGACGCCGTGCTGGGCGAGCAGGAAGTGCTGGTCAAGGGACTCGGGCCGCAGTTGCGGCGGGTGGCCAACATCGCCGGCGCCACGGTGCTCGGGGCCGGCCAGCTGGTGCCCATCCTGCACGTGGCCGACCTGATGAAGTCGGCGCTGGCGGCCGGCGCCGCGCCGATGCCGGAGGCGCCGGCGGCCGCGCCGCGCCGTTCGCTGCTGGTGGTCGAGGATTCGATCACCTCGCGCGCGCTGCTCAAGAACATGCTGGAGGTGGGCGGCTACCAGGTGGCGGTGGCGGTCGACGGCGTCGACGCCCTGGGCGCGCTGCGTCGCGGCGCCTTCGACCTGGTGGTGTCGGACGTCGAGATGCCGCGCATGGACGGCTTCGACCTGACCGCCAAGATACGCGCCGACCGCCAGCTGGCCGCGCTGCCGGTGGTGCTGGTGACGACCTTGGAATCGCGCGAGCACCGCGAGCGCGGCATGGAAGCCGGCGCCAGCGCCTACATCGCCAAGCAAAGCCTGGAGCAGAGCACCCTGCTCGACACCGTGCGCAGGTTGCTGCGATGAGCGCCGCCTCCATGATACGGGTGCTGGTGGTCGACGATTCGCCGGTGGCGCGCGAGCTGCTGGTGTATCTGCTCAACTCCGATCCGCAGCTGCAGGTGATCGGCGTGGTGGCCGACGGCGAGCAGGCGATCGAGGCGGCGCAGCGGCTGCGGCCCGACGTCATCACGATGGATATCCACCTGCCGAGAATGGACGGCTACGCCGCCACCCGGGCCATCATGGAGAGCGTGCCGACCCGCATCGTCATGGTCAGCGCCAGCCCGGCCATCCAGGCGGTGGCGGCCAGCTTCCACGCGCTGGAGGCCGGCGCGCTGGCGGTGCTGGCCAAGCCGCCCGGCCCCGGCCATCCGGAGCACGCGGCCTGCACCGACGAACTGCTGCGCACCATCAAGGTGATGGCCGAGGTGGGCGTGGTCAAACGCTGGAAAAAGACCGGGGCCGCCGCTTCGGCCTACCCGCTGCATCCGCCGCCTGTGCCGCAGCCGCCGCGGCGCGACCTGCGGCTGCTGGCGATCGGCGCGTCGACCGGCGGCCCGCTGGTGCTGCAAACCATCCTGGCGCGGCTGCAGCAGCCGTTCGGCGCGCCGGTGCTGATCGTCCAGCATATTTCGGCCGGTTTCGTGGCCGGGCTGGTCGAATGGCTGGGCCGCAGCTGCGACTTCGACGTGCGCATCGCCGTCCACGGCGAGCTGGCGCAGGCCGGGCGGGTCTACCTGGCGCCGGACGGCGCCCACATGACGGCGCAGGCCGACGGCCGCATCGCGCTGACCGGCGTGCCGCCCGAGCATGGCGTGCGGCCGGCCGTGTCCTGCCTGTTCCGCTCGGTGGCGGCGCAGTACGGATCGCACGCGGCCGGCGTGCTGCTGACCGGCATGGGACGCGACGGCGCCCAGGAACTCAAGGACATGCGCGACGCCGGCGCGCTGACCATCGCCCAGGACCGGGACAGCTCCATCGTCTACGGCATGCCGGGCGAGGCCGTCAAGCTGGGGGCGGCCCAGCACGTGCTGGCGCCGGAAGCCATCGCCACCTTATTGAACATGTTGAAAGCGGGAGCGCCATCATCGCCATGACCACCATGCCAGCGCCATCGGACGCCGAGATCCTGATCGTCGAAGACAGCCGAACCCAGGCCGAACACCTGCGCCATCTGCTCGAGCAGCACGGCTACCGCGTGCGCCTGGCCGGCAACGGCCGACGGGCGCTGGAGGCGATCGGCGACAGCCAGCCGGCGCTGGTGCTGTCGGACATCGTGATGCCGGAAATGGACGGCTACCAGCTGTGCCGCGAGGTCAAGGCGCGGCCGGAATGGCGCGCGATCCCGGTGGTGCTGATCACTTCGCTGTTCGATCCGGAGGACATCGTGCGCGGCCTGGAGTGCGGCGCCGACAACTTCATCCGCAAGCCGTATGCGACGGCCTACCTGATGAGCCGCATCGAGCAGGTGCTGGCCAACCGGCGCCTGCGCCAGCAGGCCGACGCCGGCGACGCCGGCAAGGGTATCGTGCTGTACCTGAACGGGCGCGAGCACCTGATCAATTCGGAGCGCCAGCAAATCCTCGACCTGCTGGTGGCGACCTACGAGCAGGCGGTGCTGGTCAACAGCGAGCTGCAGGCGCGTGAGCAGCAGGTCAGCGACTTGAACAAGCAGCTGCGCCGCCATGCCGCCGACCTGGAAAACTCCAACCGCGAGATCGCCCGCCAGAACGCCAAGCTGGAGGCGTCGAACCGCGAGATCGCCCGCCAGAACGACGAGCTGGGCGAGGCCAACCGCATGAAGTCGGCCTTCCTGGCCAATATGTCGCACGAGCTGCGCACGCCGCTGAACGCGATCAACGGTTTTTCCGAGGTGCTGCGCAGCGGCATGGCGGGCAAGCTGACGCCGCAGCAGGAAGAGTTCGCCGGCAACATCCTGGCCAGCGGCAAGCATTTGCTGGCGGTGATCAACGACGTGCTCGACCTGTCGAAGATCGAGGCCGGCATGATGACACTGAACCTGGAGCCGGTCGGCGTGGCCACGCTGCTGGGCGACAGCCTGATGGTGGTGCGCGAACGCGCGCAGCAGCACGGCATCGCGCTGGTGCTCGAGGCCAGCGACGATACGCCGCTGCCGGCCGACCGCCGCAAGCTGACCCAGGTGATCTTCAACCTGCTGTCGAACGCCGTCAAGTTCACGCCCGACGGCGGCCGCGTGACGCTGAGCGCGACGCGGGTGGGGCCGGAGCGGCCGGCCGCCATGGCGCTGGTCGACGGCGGCGCCGCGCTGCGGCCCGACGCCGTCTACATGGAGATCGTCGTCGGCGACAGCGGCATCGGCATCGCGGCCGACGATCTGCCGCGGCTGTTCCGCCAGTTCGTCCAGCTCGACAGCCGGCTGTCGCGCAAGTACGAGGGTACGGGGCTGGGGCTGGTGCTGGTGCGGCAGCTGGTCGAGCTGCACGGCGGCGCGCTGGCGGTGCGCAGCACGCCGGGCGCGGGCTCGGAATTCATGTTCTGGCTGCCGTGCGGAACGGCTGGGTGAACGAGATGGCCAAAATCCTCATCGTCGAAGACAACCCGTCCAATATGCTGCTGGCGGCCTTCCTGCTGGAGCGCGAGGGCCACGAGGTGCTGCAGGCCACGGACGCCGACGGCGCGCTCAGCCTGGCGCGCAGCGAGCTGCCGGCGCTGATCCTGATGGACGTGCAACTGCCCGGCATGGACGGGCTGGAGGCGACCGCCGTGCTGAAGGCGGACAGCCGGACCAGCGCGATCAAGGTGCTGGCCTTCACCAGCTTCGCCATGGCCGGCGACGCGGAGCGCATCCGCGCCGCCGGCTGCGACGGCTATATCAGCAAGCCGATCGGCGTCGAGCAGTTCGCCGCCGAGGTCGCGCGCGCGCTGGCCTGAGGCGGCCGGATCAGATCGCCCAGCCGCCGGCGTAGAACAAGGCCAGCGCGGCGGCGATCGATATCGTGCCGACGTTGAGCTTGCGCCATTCGCCGGCCACCAGGCGGCCGACCACCAGCGTGCAGAAGCCGAGCATGATGCCGGTGACGATATTGCAGGTGAGCAGGATGAACACGGCGCAGACCAGGCCGGACAGGGCATCGATCTTGTCGTCCATCTTCATGTGGGCGACGCTGCCCAGCATCAGCAGGCCGACATACATCAGCGCCGGCGCGGTCGCATACGACGGCACCAGGCCGGCCAGCGGCGAGAAGAAGATCAGGCCGAGGAACAGCACGCCGACCACCACCGCGGTCAGGCCGGTGCGGGCGCCGGCGGCGGTGCCGACGGTCGATTCGATGTAGGCGGCGGCGGGCGCGCCGCCCACCAGCGCGGAGAAGATGGAGCTGAGCGAGTCGGCCGTCAGCGCCCTGCCGCCGTTGTGGATATAGCCCCTGGCGTCGACCTGGCCGGCCTGGCCGGCGACCGCGCGGATGGTGCCGGTGGCGTCGAACACGGCGGTCATCACCAAGGCCAGCACGCTCGGCAGCAAGGTCATGCTCAGCGCGCCGCGGATGTCCATCGCGCCGATCAGCGAGGCGTGGCCGGGGGCGCTCAGCTTGGGCATGGCGAAGAAGCCGGTGAAGTGCACGGCCGGGTCGAAGGCCAGGCCGAGGGCGGAGATGGCGATGACCACCAGCAGGATGCCGCCGGGCACCTTGCGCTGCTCGAGGCCGAAGATGGCGGCCAGGCCCAGCATGCTCATGACGACGGGGAAGGCGGTCACATGGCCCAGCGCCACCGGCAGGCCGGCGCCGGCGTTCTTGACCACCAGGCCGACGTCGCTGGAGGCGATCATCAGCAGGAACAGGCCGATGCCCACGCCGGTGCCATGCGCCACGCCCGACGGCAGGTTCTGCAGGATCCACGAGCGCACGCCGGTGACCGAGATCGCCGTGAACACCAGGCCCATCAGGAACACCGCGCCCAGCGCCACGGCCGGCGACAGGCCCTTGCCCAGCACCAGGCCGAAGGCGGTGAAGGCGGTCAGCGAGATGGCGCAGCCGACGGCGATCGGCAGCCGGGCCCACAGGCCCATCAGCAGCGAGCCGACGGCGGCGGTCAGGCAGACGGCGACGAACACGGCGCTGACGTCGAAGCCGGCCTGGCCCAGCATGCCGGGCACGACGAACACGGAATACACCATGGCGAGGAAGGTGGTGATGCCGGCCACGATCTCGCGCCGCTGCGTGCTGCCGCGTTCGGAGATCTGGAAATATTGGTCGATTTTGCCCGGAGGGACGACGATGGCTGGCTCCGCCGGCACGGGGCGGAGTTGTGGCTGGGGCTGGGACATGATGGTGCTGCTCCTGTTGTTGTCCGCCTGGCCGGCCGTGGCGGCCGTACCGGGCAGTGTCTCGTTATGGGTATTGCCAGGAGAGCTTAGGGGAAAGCTTGTCTGCGATGCACGGGAGTTAATCGATACCTACCATAACTGAAAACGTATTGCGTTTATCCAGGGCGGGGAATCCCCTATGAGGCGGGCGGCAAAGCGGAGGGCCGCCACATCGCGCGGCGTGGCGCGCTGTGGCGGCATACGGACAGGTTTATTCCAGGTTCTGCACCTGCTCGCGCATCTGCTCGATCAGCAGCTTCAGCTCCATCGAGGCGTCGGCCAGTTCCTTGACCGAGGCCTTGGCGCCCAGCGTGTTGGCTTCGCGGTTGAGTTCCTGCATCATGAAGTCCAGCCGTTTGCCGACCTGGCCGCCTTTTTTCAGGATGTGGCGGGTCTCGGTCAGGTGCGCCGACAGCCGGCCCAGTTCCTCGGCCACGTCGATGCGGATGCCGTACAGGATCACTTCCTGGCGGATGCGCTCGAGCGCGTCCTGGCGCGACAGCGCCGAATTGGAGCCCTGGCAGGCCAGGCCCAGCGCGTCCTGCATGCGTTCGACGGCTTTCTGCTGGAACGCCGCCACCACCTGCGGGATCAGCGGCGTGATGCGCTTGACGATCACTTCCATCGCCTCGATGCGCGAGGTCAGCATCGCTTCCAGCGCCGCGCCTTCGCGCTGGCGGCTGAGGACGAAGGCCTCGACCGTCCTGGCGGTCAGCGCGGCCACGTCGGCCTGCAGCGATTCCTGGCCGATCTGGGCTTCCTCGATGACGCCGGGCCAGCGCAGCAGCTCGGCCACCGACATCGTCTGCACGCCGGGGAAGTGGGTGCCGACTTCGGCTTGCAATCGTTGTAATTCCGTCAATAACGGCAGGTTCAGCGCCTGGGTGCCGGCGGTGGCCGCCTTGCGGCCAAAGCTGAGGCGCAGCTCGACCTTGCCGCGGGTGATCGCCGCCATGACCGCGGAGCGCAAATCGGGTTCAAGCGCTCGCAAATCGTCGTTTATTCGAAACTGAAGGTCTAAAAACCGAGAGTTGACGCTCTTGATTTCGATAGTCAGTGTTCCCGCCGCACTTTCACTGGTGGCGACCGCGTAGCCCGTCATACTGGAAATGCTCAATGGATATCCCCGATTTAATCTTTACAAAACAGTGATTTATCCACACAATCCGGTTGTTGAGGCGAGGAATCTATGGCTGCACAAAACAACGCCCCGTTACCAGATGGTCTGGAAATTGCTGGATATCGCATTGTAAAGAAAATTGCGTCCGGTGGGTTCAGTATTGTTTACCTGGCGTATGACGCCGACGGGGTGGCGGTGGCGATCAAGGAGTATTTACCCAGTTCTTTGGCCCTGCGCCAGGAGGGGGAACTGGTGCCGACCGTGTCCAAGGCCAACCTGCCCGTGTTCCGCATCGGCCTCAAGTGCTTTTTCGAGGAGGGCCGGGCGCTGGCCCGCATCGCCCACCCGAACGTGGTCAGCGTGCTCAACTTCTTCCGCGCCCACGAGACGGTGTACATGGTGATGGCCTACGAGTCGGGCCATTCGCTGCAGGAGCACATCCAGCGCCAGCGCGCCAAGGGCAGCAAGGTGGGCGAGGCCTTCATCCGCACCATCTTCCTGCAGGCGATCAAGGGCCTGCGCGAGGTGCACGCCAACAAGCTGCTGCACCTGGACCTGAAGCCGGCCAACATCTACCTGGGCACCGACGGCACGCCGATGCTGCTGGACTTCGGCGCGGCGCGCCAGACCGTCAACAACGACATGCCGACGTTGACGCCGATGTACACTCCCGGCTTCGCGCCGCCCGAGCTGTACGCCAAGACCGGCGGCCTGGGGCCGTGGTCGGACGTGTACAGCCTCGGCGCCTCGATGTTCGCCTGCATGGTCGGCTCGCCGCCGCAGCCGGCCGACCAGCGCAAGACCGAGGACAAGATGGCCGGCCACTTCCAGAAGCTGGAGGGACAGTACACGCCGGAGCTGGTCAAGCTGGTACGCTGGTGCCTGGAGATCGATCCGCTGGAACGTCCGCAAAGCCTGTTCGCGCTGCAGAAGGTGCTGCAGGCGCCGGTGGCCGTGGCGGCCGCGCCGGCGCCGGCGGCGCCGCAGGGCATGATGGACAAGCTGGGGGAAGGCCTGCGCGGCCTGGTCGGCCGCCTGGGCGGCGCCGCCAAACCGAAGTCCAAGGCCAAGGCCGGCCCGGACACGCTGCTTTAACGCGGTTTAAAAAACAAGAAGGTTGAACCATGCAATTCTCCGTGTATCAGGAAAGCCACATCGGCGGCCGCAAGGTCAACCAGGACCGCATGGGCTACAGCTTTACCCGCGACGCGCTGCTGCTGGTGCTGGCCGACGGCATGGGCGGCCACCTGCGCGGCGAAATCGCCGCCACCGTCGCGCTGCAGACCATTTCGTCGCTGTTCCAGCAGCAGGCCACGCCGTACGTGAAGAAGCCGCAGCGCTTCCTCGAGGAAGCCTTCCTGGCGGCGCATCAGGAGATCCACCAGTACCGCATCCTGCACAACCTGCCGGAGACGCCGCGCACCACCATCGTCGCCTGCCTGATCCAGCACAACACGGCGACCTGGGCGCACTGCGGCGATTCGCGGCTGTACTGGATGCGCAACGGCGAGATCCTGGCGCGCACGCGCGACCACTCGCACATCGAAAGCCTGATCGCCAAGGGGCTGGCGCTGCCGTCCGAGCGGGCCACCCATCCGGACCGCAATAAGCTCTACAACTGCCTGGGCGCCGACAGCCTGCCCAAGGTGGAAACGGCCAGCGCCGGCGGCATGCTGCCGGGCGACCTGATGCTGTTGTGCTCCGACGGCTTGTGGTCTATGCTGCCGGACGACGACATGGTGCGCCGCATGCAGACGCAAACCGTGGTGCGCGCCGTGCCGGACCTGCTGCAGGCGGCGCTGTCCGCGGCCGGCAGCGGCAGCGACAACGTCACCGCGCTGGCGATCATGTGGCAGGGCAGCTCGATCATCGACGGCATGGGCGCCAGCACGATGGCGGCGGCCGAGCTGTCGACCGTGATCTCGACCGAGGCGTTGCCGCAGGACCTGCACAGCACCACCATCCACAGCGCGCCGGTGCCCGGGCAGGCCGGTGCGGAACCGGAAGTCGACGCCTTCGATGAAGATGAAATCGAGAAGGCCATCGCGGAGATCCGCGGTGCGATCGAAAAATCCTCCCAAATACTTAAATAAGGAATACAGCATGAGTTTTGAATCACGTCCCAGCGGCCGCGCCGTCGATGCGCTGCGCACCCTGCGTCTGACCCGCGACTACACCAAGCACGCCGAAGGCTCGGTGCTGATCGAGTGCGGCGACACCAAGGTGATCTGCACCGCCAGCATCGAAGAAAAAGTGCCCGGCTTCCTGAAGGGCAAAGGCCAGGGCTGGATGACGGCCGAATACGGCATGCTGCCGCGCTCGACCCACACCCGCATGGACCGCGAGGCGGCGCGTGGCAAGCAGTCCGGCCGCACCCAGGAGATCCAGCGCCTGATCGGCCGCTCGCTGCGCGCGGCGTTCGACCTGGAGGCGTTCGGCGAGCGCACCCTGCACCTCGACTGCGACGTGATCCAGGCCGATGGCGGCACCCGCACCGCGTCGATCACCGGCGCCATGGTGGCGGCCTACGACGCGTTCTCCAAGCTGGTGGCGCGTGGCGCGGTGCCGGCGATTCCGCTCAAGCATTTCGTCGCGGCGATTTCGGTCGGCGTGTACCAGGGCATGCCGGTGCTGGACCTGGACTATGTCGAGGATTCCGGCTGCGACACCGACATGAACGTGGTGATGAACGACGCCGGCCACTTCATCGAAGTGCAGGGCACGGCAGAAGGCGCCGCCTTCGACCGCGCCGGCATGAACCGCCTGCTCGACCTGGCGCAGGGCGGCATCGCCGACCTGATCAAGCTGCAGAAGCAGGCGCTGGGCCTGGCCGCCTGAGCGGGCAGACCGCAGAAATTCCATCCGATACCGTCACGGTTGTACAATGGCCGGATGAAAAAATGGATGTCGCTCCTGCTGGTGCTCATCGCGTTTTCGATGTGGCCGGCATACGCCAGAGACCTGAACGTCGTCTTCATTCCGAAGGCGCGCGACCAGGACTTCTGGACCTTCATGCGGCAGGGCGTGGACCGGGCGGTGCAGGAAGACGGGCACGTCAACCTGACCTGGCGCGGCCCGGCCCACAACGACGACATCGATTCGCAGATCCAGATCCTGCGCATCTATTCCAAGCCGGAGGTTGACGCCATCATCATCGCCTCGACCGACCGCGCGCGCCTGGTCGAACCGGTCAAACAGGCGGCGGCCCGGGGGATCAAGATCGTGGTGGTGGACTCCGCGCTGGATGGCAACGCCCACGTCAACTTCGTCACCACCGACAATTACGCAGCCGGCGCGCTGGCGGCGGAACGCATGTCCAACTTGTTGGGCCGGCAGGGCACGGTGGCGCTCTTGCGCACCATCGCCGGCAGCGGCTCGACCGAGGACCGCGCCAATGGCTTCATCGACTATCTGAAAAAGAACGCGCCGCACCTGGCCGTCGTCGCCGACGTGTATGGCGGCGGCACGCGCGGCAAGGCCGCCCGCAGCGCGGCCACGCTGCTGGAGATGTATCCCGAGGTCGACGGCATCTTCGCCGTCAACGAATCCGCCAGCGACGGCATGCTGCGCGCGCTGCGGCAAGCCGGCCTCGCCGGTAAAAAGAAATTTATCGGTTTCGACACCACCGAGTTCCTGCTGGACGGCTTGAAGCGGCAGGAAATCCACGGCCTGGTGGTGCAGGATCCGCGCCAGATGGGCTATCAGGCGATGAGGGCCGCGGTGGCCGCCGCGAAGGGCGCGGCCATCAAGCCAGCGCTGATCCTGACGGACGCGGTCATGGTCACACAGGAGAACTACCAGAAACCCGAGATCCGTTCGCTGCTGACTCCGTAGGGGGCGCGCCAAAGGGTTTACAATGTCGGCTTCATTGCCTTACTTGCCCTCTCCAGCCGACACCATGACCCAACGCCTGATCCTCGCCTCGAACAACGCCGGCAAACTCAAAGAGTTCAACGAACTGCTGTCCACCGTGGGCTTTTCCGTCCACGCGCAGGGCGAGTACGACGTGCCGGAAGCGGACGAGCCGTTCCATACTTTTGTCGAAAATGCACTGCAAAAAGCCCGCCACGCCTCGCGCCTGACCGGGCTGCCGGCGCTGGCGGACGATTCCGGCGTGTGCGTCAACGCCCTGGGCGGCGCCCCCGGCGTGTATTCGGCGCGCTTTGCCGGCGAACCGAAATCGGATGCCCGCAACAACGAGAAGATGATCGCCGACCTGGCCGCCCACGCCGACAAATCGGCGTACTACTACTGCGTGCTGGTGTTCGTGCGCCACGCCGACGACCCGCAGCCGGTGATCGCCGACGGCCGCTGGAACGGCGAAATGGTCGCCACCCCGCGTGGCAACGGCGGTTTCGGCTACGATCCGCACTTCTACATCCCGGCGCTGGGCAAATGCGCCGCCGAGCTGACGGCCGATGAAAAGAACGCGCTGTCGCATCGCGGCCAGGCCCTGCGCGCACTGGTAGAGAAGCTGAAATGATACCGATCAAAATCGCCGGCGCCGCCAGCAAGGCCGCCGCTCCCGCCAGGGACATCAGCGAGGCGGCCGGCGTGGCCGCCAAGTACCTGCAGGCCGGCGCGCTGAACCTGCAGGCGCTGCCGCCGCTGTCGCTGTACATCCACTTCCCGTGGTGCGTGAAGAAGTGCCCCTACTGCGACTTCAATTCGCACGAGGCGAAGGAAGGCGGGGCCTTCCCCGAACAGGAATACCTGGACGCGCTGCGCACCGACCTGGAGATGGCGCTGCCGCTGATCTGGGGCCGCAAGATCTACACCATCTTCATCGGCGGCGGCACGCCCAGCCTGATGTCGGCGGCGGGGCTGGACCGTTTGCTGTCCGACGTGCGCACCCTGCTGCCGCTCGACAGCGACTGCGAGATCACGATGGAGGCCAATCCCGGCACCTTCGAGGCGGAGAAGTTCAAGTCCTACCGCGCCAGCGGCATCAACCGCCTGTCGATCGGCATCCAGAGCTTCAACGGGCGCCACCTGAAGGCGCTGGGCCGCATCCACGACGACAACGAAGCCAAACGCGCGGTGGACATCGCGCTGGCCAACTTCGACAACTTCAACCTCGACCTGATGTACGCGCTGCCGTCGCAAACGCTGGACGAGGCGCGCCACGACGTCGAGACGGCGATGGCGTTCAATCCGCCGCACCTGTCGCTGTACCATCTGACGATGGAGCCGAACACGCTGTTCGCCAAGTACCCGCCGGCGCTGCCGGACGACGACGCCAGCGCCGACATGCAGGACCTGATCGCCGAGCTGACCGCCGCCCACGGCTACCAGCAGTACGAAGTGTCGGCCTATGCGAAGGAAGGCCGCCGCGCGCGCCACAACCTGAACTACTGGGAATTCGGCGATTATCTCGGCATCGGCGCCGGCGCCCATTCCAAGCTGTCGTTCCCGCACCGCATCCTGCGCCAGGCGCGCTACAAGCAGCCCAAGGCCTATATGGAGCAGGTGCGGCTGGGCGCGCCGGTGCAGGAGGAATACGAGATCAAGCGCGAGGACATGGGCTTCGAGTTCATGCTCAACACGCTGCGCCTGCACGGCGGCTTCGATCCCAACCTGTTCAGCGAGCGCACCGGCATGAGCCTGAACGCGATCGAGAAAACCCTCAACGAGGCCGAGGCCAAGGGCCTGCTCTACCGCGACTACAAGCTGATCAAGCCGACGGTGCTGGGTCAGCGCTTCCTCAACGATTTGCAGCAGATGTTCCTAGGCTGAGGCCACTATGCCCTTATTCGGTTTGATTTCGTCCTGTTTCGAGCCGCAAAACGGCATGACCTCGGCCGACATGGTGGCCAGCCAGCAGGTGGCCAACGAACTGGACGAGGTGATCATCTTCCGCTCGACGGGACCGTGGTCGCGGCGCTGGCTGGAGCAGGGATATCCCAGCAAGAATTTCCACGTCAAGGGCAAGAGTTCGGACTGGGGGCCGCAGGCCGGCTTCGTGCCGTACGACGGCACCTACAGCAAGGTCGGCCACGACCAGGCCAAGGCGCAGAAGGGCACGCGCACCAACCAGAAGGGCATCAACGACGGCTTCACCACGGCCAGGGTGCTGGAGCTGACCTTCGATCAACTGACCCGGCAGCTGCTGAGCCCCGAGGAAATGCCGCCGCGCACGGCTTTGCAGTTCATGGAAGCCATTCCCGGCACCAGGGACTATTCCCTGCTGGCGACGCGTCCGGGCGACGGCCATCTGTTCGAGTTCCGCGCCTGCTGGCGCCGCGCCGGCCCGACAGCTGGCATGGCCGTTTATGCGATCCATGTGTACACCATCGCCACCGACTTCAGCCCGCGCGGCATGGCGTCGCGCCTGCTGCTGCCGCTGGAGGTGATGTGTTCGTCCGAGGCGGGCGCCAACAACATGCCGATGACCGGCGACTACGACCTGATGGCGGTGTGCCCGCGCTGGAGCGACTACGGCGGCCGCAGCACGGCGCAGATTGAAAAACCGGGCCTGGTCATGAACGGCATGGCGCAGCCGCGCGCCGGCCAGATCTTCCGCGCCGGCGTCAACCTGGACCAGGTGCGGGACATGGAGAGCAACACCGGCCGCGTCCGTCCCACCGGATGGCAGCCGCCGCCGCGCTTCGGCCAGGGCGAGCATTCGGACATGGGCAACGTCACGCCCCGCATCACGCGCTGCATCAACCTGCTGAACTCGCGCATGCTGAACGGGAACGGCGCCTTCCGCCGGGTGCACCACAACGCCGAATCGCACCGGCATGTGGCCTTCGGCGCGCTGACCATGGCGGACATGGAAAACGGCAGCGACGGTTTTCCCTTGACGGTATTCCAGCCCGACGCCGCCGGCGCGCGCCATCCGGCGATCGCCCGCTACGGGCCGATCTCGACCTTGCTCGACATGCGCGAGTTCCGGGTTTATGCCGGCCTGCTGCAGGACGCCGGCTACTTCCTGCCCCGCAACGCGGCCTGGGGCATGTCGATTCGCGACGCGATGCGGCCGGTTTAGAATTCTTCCCAGTCCTTGTCGCCGCCAACGGTGGCGGGCTTGCTGGCGGCCAGCCGCTGCGGAGCGGGCGCGCGCGCGGCCACGGCGGGCCGCACCGCAGCCGCCGGGCGTGGCGGCGCCAGCGTAGCCTTGGCGCGCGCGGCCGGCGCGGCCAGCGTCGGCTGGCGGCCCTCGTTGCCCAGCTTGAACGACGACGCCACTTCGGCCAGCCGCGCCGCCTGGTCCTGCATGCTGGCGGCGGCCGCCGCCGCTTCCTCGACCAGCGCCGCGTTCTGCTGCGTCACCTGGTCCATCTGCGTGATGGCGGTGTTGACCTGGTCGATGCCGATGCTTTGCTCGCTGCTGGCCGAGGTGATCTCGCCCATGATGTCGGTGACGCGGCGCACGCTGGCCACCACGTCGTCCATGGTGGCGCCGGCCTGCTGCACCAGCTTGGCGCCGACGTCGATCTGGCCGACCGAGTTGCCGATCAATTCCTTGATTTCCTTGGCCGCGCCGGCCGAGCGCTGCGCCAGGTTGCGCACCTCGGAGGCCACCACGGCGAAGCCGCGTCCCTGTTCGCCGGCCCGTGCCGCCTCGACCGCCGCGTTGAGCGCGAGGATGTTGGTCTGGAACGCGATGCCGTCGATGACGCCGATGATGTCGACGATCTTGCGCGACGAATCGTTGATCGAGCCCATGGTCTCGACCACCTGGCCGACGATGGCGCCACCTTTTTCCGCCACGTCGGACGCCGCCTGCGCCAGCTGGTTGGCCTGTCTGGCGTTTTCCGCGTTCTGGCGCACGGTCGAGGTCAGCTGCTCCATCGACGACGCGGTTTCCTCCAGCGAGCTGGCCTGCTCCTCGGTGCGTTGCGACAGGTCCATATTGCCGGCGGCGATTTCGTTGGAGGCGGTGGCGATGGTGTTGGTGCCGACCTGCACCTGGCTGACCACATGGTGCAGCGAATCGTTCATGCCCTTGAGCGCGGTCATCAGGTCGCCGATCTCGCAGTGGCTTTTCTCGTCGCTGAAATGGGTGGTCAGGTCGCCGGCGGCCACGGTCGAGGCGATGTCGATGGCCGAATGCAGCGGCACGGTGATCGAGCGCGAGATGATCCATGCGGCCAGCGTACCGAAGGCCAGCATCAACACCGTCAGCACCAGCTGCAGCATGTTGCTGCGGTCGTTGGCGGCGTCGATCGCGTGGGCGGTGTCGTCGATGGCCTTGCGCTGGTAGGTCAGCAGTTCCTTGACCTTGTTCTGGTAGGCGTCGGCGGCCGGCGTGAAGGTTTCCTTGAACAGTTTTTCCGCCTCGGCCGCGTTGCCCGCCTTCTTGGCGTTCATGATGTCGGTCTTGGCTTTCTGGTAAGTGTTGCGGAAGGCGACCGAGGCCTCGAAGGTGGCCTTCTCCTCGTCGGTGCTCAGCAGTTCCTTGATCTGGCCCAGCACCTCGCCGCCGCGCTTGCTGCTGGCGGCGATGACGTCGGCAAAGGTGGTCGACAGCGTGTCGTCGGTGCTGCGGGCGATCAGCGCGGTGCGGGCGACGGCCGAATAGATCAGCACATACCAGTCCGACACCAGGCGCTCCTTGGCCAGCGGTTTTTCCATCATGTGCCGGGTGGCGGCGGCGTTGGCGCGGGCGTTGACCAGCGCCACCGAGGTGGCGAAGACGGCGAGCAGCAGGACGATGGCGAAACCCACGGCGAGGCGGGTGCCGATGCGCATATGCGACAGAAAGTTCATGATGTTTACTCCGGGAACGGGCACCGGGCGGCGCCGCTGGCTGGGCTTTAGTATGCGCCCATCCGGCCGGAGTGTTTATGCACTAGCTTATGTTCGCGCATGTTCGTTGCTTTTTCGAAACAGTCAAAAACTGCGCGTTTGCGCCAGGTCGGGCCGCTCGCACCAGCGGGCGAAGGCTTCGGCCAGGCGTTCGCTTTCGGCGATGGCGCGGGTCCAGTCGCGGTTGCGGCCGGCGTGGTCCTGGCCGTAGGCCTTGAAGTCCTGGCGGTCGGGCAGTTTGCCGTTGGCCAGGCGGGCGACGAAGTCGGGCGACGGCGACACCAGGATCATGTTGTCGAGCGCGGGATTGCCGGCGCCGGCCCTGGCGCGGCGCCACGGCATGGACTTGTCCAGCCAGCCGGGCACGATGTAGTCGTTGAAATGCGGGTACAGCACCAGGCCGGGATCGCGCTGGTAGGGCAGGTGCAGGTGGTAGTCGATCAGGCCGCCGTCCCAGTAGGCGCCGTCCGGCGCGCCGGCGATGCCCGACACCGCCTCCAGCACCAGCGGGATCGAGCCCGAGGCCAGCAGCGCGTCGCGCAGGTTGGCCTCGGACAGGCCGACGAAGTGGGCGGTGAAGGCGTCGAATTCGTTGCGCAGCCAGTTTGCGTCGTCGCCGGCGTGGTGGAAGATCACGCGCTGCATGGACGTGGCGAGGCGCCGGCGCGACACGGCGTTGCCGGCGGCGGCGCGCAGGAAGCCGGCCATTTCGCGCCAGCGCGCGCCGTTGGTGCTGCCCAGCGGGCCGATGCCGCGCATGGTCAGCACCGAGACGTGGTGGTGCGGATGATTGAGCGGTTCGGCGGCGCGGCCGTCGAGCAGTTCGTCGAGCAGCGCGCGGCAGGTCTGGCTGACGTAGGCCGGCGTGACCTTGGCCGGATAGCGCTGGCCGGCGTACAGGCGCGCGAGCCGCTGGTGGGCGGCGACCGGGTCGTCGAACGCCGAGGCGGCCATGCGCCAGGCGCCGATCGACGCGCCGACCAGCTTGCGCGGACGCGGCGCGGCCTTGAGCCAGTGGCCGAACATCCAGCAATCGAGGCCATGCAGGATCAGGCCCTTGGGACCGCCGGCGGCGGCCGGCACGATGGCGATATCGGACGCCAGCACGCCCTCGGCGGCGATACGCTGGCGGGCGCGGGCGCCCAGACGAATGGTGATCGGATTAGTCATAGTCAAATCCGGGGTCAGATCCGACATTTGGACACGAGCCCTGCCGTAGCGACCGCTACGGCCTGTGTGTTATACACATCT
>NZ_JBGLYQ010000058.1:0-41690 GCF_047304105.1 Duganella sp. Dugasp56 | reverse complement strand
CCACCCCCCGCGCGCCCGCGCCCGGCCCGCCCCCCGCGGGGCCCCCCTGCCCCCCGGGGGGGCGCGGCCTGCGCCGCGTCGCCATCAGGCACGGCAAACACCTCGATCGCCTTGCCCAGCTTGTCCGTCTCGCCGCGCATCGCCGCCGCGGCGGCGGCAGCCTGCTCGACCAGCGCGGCGTTCTGCTGGGTTGCCTGGTCCATCGCCGCGATGGCCTGGTTGACCTGTTCCAGCCCGGTGGTCTGTTCGGCGCTGGCGTCGGCGATCTCGCCGATCAGGCCGGTGACCCGCTTGACGCTGCCAACCACCTCGTCCATCGTATTGCGCGCCTGGTCGGCCAGCTGCGTGCCGCGCGCCACCTTGTCGACCGAATCGTCGATCAGCTGCTTGATCTCGCGCGCCGCCGCCGCGCTGCGCTGCGCCAGGTTGCGCACCTCGGACGCCACCACCGCGAAGCCGCGCCCCTGTTCGCCGGCGCGCGCCGCCTCGACCGCCGCGTTCAGCGCCAGGATATTGGTCTGGAAGGCGATGCCGTCGATCACGCCGATGATCTCGGCGATCTTCTTCGAGCTGTCGTTGATCGACGCCATGGTGCCGACCACCAGTTCCACGTCCGAGCCGCCGCGCACCGCCACGGCCGAGGCCGACAGGGCCAGCTGGTTGGCCTGCACCGCGTGATCGGCGTTTTGCTTGACGGTGGCCGTCAGCTGCTCCATCGCCGACGCGGTCTCCTCCAGCGACGCCGCCTGCTGCTCGGTGCGCGCCGACAGGTTCAGGTTGCCCTCGGCAATCTCCGCCGCCGCGCCGCCCAGCGCCCGCGCGCCGCCGCGCACCTGGCCGATGACCGCCAGCAGGCTGTCGTTCATATGCTGCATGGCCCGCAGCAGCTTGCCGGTTTCATTGTCCGACGTGACATCGATGCGGTTGCCCAGGTCGCCGTCGGCGATGCGCTGGGCCACCTGCAACGCCTGCCGCAGCGGCGTCGAGATCGAGCGCGCCAGCCACAGCGCCAGCAGCGCGCCGCCAAAGATCGCCGTGGCCAGCAGGCCGGTGGTGACCACCCGCGCGCCGCTGTACAGCTCGTCGGCCGCGCGGCCTGCCTGCTGGCTGCCGTCCATCTGCGCGGCCAGCAATTTGTCGAGCGTGCCGTTGAGCCCGTCCAGCAACTGTTGCGAGCGGCCCTTCAGCAGCGCGCCGGCCTGCTCGCGGTTGCCGGCGGCGGCCAGCGCGACCAGCTTGTCATGCTCGGCGCCGAACTCGCCGCTCTGGCGCAGCAGTTCTGCCGTCGCCGCCGGTAAGCCGTCCAGCAGCCGCGCCAGCTGTCCGCTGTTGGCGCGCAGCGCGGTCATCGCGTCGGCCAGCTTCCTGTCGGCATCGGCGATACTGTCCTTGTCGGCGACCACCACATGCTGCAGCTTGCGTACTTCCTGCAGATCGTTGCGCAGCGACAGCACGGCTATCGTCCGCGGCAGCCATTTGCCGGATAATTCAGACGAGGCTTGGTCGATGGCGCTCATGCGCGACAAGGCGCTGACGCCAAGCAGCACGCTCAGGCTTAGCACGGCGGCAAAAGCGGCCAGCAGCTTGCTGGACGTTTCCAGGTTATGTAAGAATTTCATGGTGATCCTTGGTGTCGGCGGAAGGCGGGAGGGGAGTTTGTTATGTTAAAGAAACCTCAACCTTGTCGTTTGAGTCGGCTCAACAGTGGCGAAAAAGTTGCTGAAAGTCAGGAAAATACGCAAAAAATCACACAGTCTTTCCATTCGTGTATTGCCATGTGGAAATAATGTGCAAGAATGTGGTATCCCGATTGAATACGCCTGAGCAGGTCCGACCATGGTTGCAACTTCCACAACATCCGCAGTGCCGAAAAAGACGGTTTCGCCGCGGCATGCCTTGCTGGAAGAGTTGATCGGCATCGCCACCAAGCATGCCGGCGACCAATACCTGGAACTGGCCACCAAGCTGGCCGGCGCGCTGATCGACGCCACCGACGGCGACACCCGCGCCATGCAGCTGCGCATCCGGGCCGGCAACCAGCTGCGCAACCGCAATTTCGCCTTCCTGCACCTGGCCAGCGGCACGCTGGAAAAGGCGCTGCGGCGCGAGATCGCCGAACTGGCGCCGGCCGCCAAGGGCCAGCCGCGCGAGCCCGAACAGCCGTTGTCGCTGGTGCCGTACGAGGAAATGGACAACAAGGTGGCGCTGGGCGGCGTCAGCAAGCCGTTCGAGACGCTGTACTCCGATCAGTTGCAGACGCTGAACGTGCGCCTGGCCTTCCTGCTGGACCGCGACATCCTGCGCGGCAGCCAGAATCCGTTCCGTCCCGAAGTGTTCCTGGTCGCGCTGCAGCAGGCCTGGACCGAGTTCGACACCGAGCCGGAAGCGGCGCCGCTGCTGCAGCCGTTCATCAAGCCCGGCATGTTCATCGAGCTGGGTCCGATGCTCGACGCGCTGAACCTGGCGTTGCAGAGCAAGGGTGTGCTGCCGGGATCGGTGGACGGCTACAAGGGCCGCAAGACCGACAAGTCCAAGGCCGCCGCGCCGTCGCGCGTGCGCGGCAACCAGGCGGCGCTGGCGCAGCAGTTGCGGCAGTTCTTCGCCTCCAGCGACGTGGCCGGCTCGGCCGCCGGCGAGATCGTCGACAACATCGCCGGCGGCTTGCTGGGCGTCGACCTGAGCATTCCCGATCTGCCGATGTCGGCGCTTAACGCCGGCGCTGCTTGGGTGCCGAACGCAGCCGCGACGAGGCCTGGCGCGGGCGACGTCGCCGCGGCGCCTGGCTTCGTCGCCGCGGCGGCCGGTGCGCCTGCGGTGGCCGCCGGTGGTTTTGCGCCTGTCGGCGGAGCGATGCAAATGCCGGCCGGCGCCATGCCCGCCGGGGCGGTGCAGGGGGCGGGCGGCGTCTGGGTGCAGGGCCCGGCGCAAGGCTTCGTGCCGGGCTTGAGCAACGAGGATGCGCAGCGCCTGTCGCAGATCGGCGCCAAGCAGCCGCTGCTTGCGTACCTGGCCCAGCTGCAAAAAGCGGTTCCCTACGAATCCATCGGCACCCTGGGCGCGGTGGCCGGCGCGGCCTCTGTCCCGGGCGTGGCGGCATCGCCGATGCAGGCCGTGAACGGCGCGCCGGCTGCGGCGGGCGATGCGGCCGCTCCGGGCAATGTGTTCTACTTGCCCAACATCAAAGCCAGCATGCCGCAGGGCAGCCTGTCGCGCACCGATGAAAGCACGATCGACCTGCTGTCGGCGATATTCGACACCGTGTTCCGCGATCAAAACATCTCGCAGGAAATCCGCGACCTGATCCGCTTCCTGCAAATCCCGGTGCTGAAAGCCGCGCTGGTCGACAAGAACTTCTTCTTCCAGGAAGCCCACCCCGCGCGCCGCCTGATCGACCTGCTGTCGCGCATGGGCTGGGAACAGCGCAAGGGACCGGAAGACCCGCTGTTCCAGGCGATGCAGCGCAGCGTGGACCGCGTCGGCCGCGACTACGACCACGAACTGTCTGTCTTTGCCGAGGCGGTCAACGAACTGGAAGCGTCGATCCAGGCCGAAGAGCGCGCCGCCGCCACCGCCATCGCCGAGCCGATCGCCGCCGCGCTGAAGCAGGAGAAGATGTACGAAGCGGGCAAGCTGGCCAAGAACGCCGTCGCCTTGCGCATCGGTACCGGCGAGGTGATCGCCGTGGTCGAAGCCTTCCTCGAGCAGCGCTGGGTCTCGGTGCTGACCATCGCCTACAGCATAGAGGACGACAAGCCGGGCGCCGTCAACAACGCCACCAAGACCATGGACGACCTGATCTGGAGCGTGCGTCCCAAGCTCAACGCCGACGAGCGCAAGCAGCTGATCGCCAAGCTGCCCGGCCTGCTGTCGACGCTGAACAAATGGCTGGACGTCATCAAGTGGCAGGACGCCGACCGCCTGCAATTCTTTGCCGAGCTGGCCGAGTGCCACGCCTCCATCGTGCGTGCGCCGCTGGAGATGTCGGCGGAGCGCCAGCTGGAGATTTCAATGCAGGTGGCCCAGCAGGCCGCCGAACGCCGGCTGGAACTGCAAGCCAAGGCCGAAGCCGCCGCCAGGGCCGCCGAGGAAGCGCGCGCCCAGCGGCAGCCCGATCCGGAAGAGGAAGACGCGGCCATCGAAGTCGACAGCCTGGCGCGCGGCATGTGGCTGGAGTTCGAACAGGAAGATGGCGGCAGCCGCAAGGTCAAGCTGGCATGGATCAGCCCGCTGCGCACGCTGTACATCTTCTCGACGGCGGCACGGCAGGAAGCGTTCTCGATGTCCGGCGAGCAGCTGGCCAAACGCTTCCGTGAACAGACGGTCCAGGTGGTGCGCACCGAAGGCGTGGTCGCCGTCGCGCTGTCGCAAGCGCTGGCCCGCAACGCAGACAACGACGCCTCGATCGACCCGCCGGCCTCCGCCTTCGGCTGAGTGCTGGGTTGCTTACCGTCGCCCGCGCCAGTAGCCCGGGCGCCTTCGTTGATGAGCTATCGCAATAATCCTGAGTTCGTCGGTGGTGACTTGATAAATGACGCTGTAAGGAAACCGGCTAAGGAAGTATCGGCGCCGGTCGCCACGGAATACTGCGCCCAACTGCGGATTGGACAGCACAAGATTGACGACCCGTTCAAACTCATCGACAAACGTATGCGCAAGGCCCGAGCCACCTTTTGATGCATAGTAATCGGCAGCGTCCTGCAATTCCGCAAGCGCGGCCGGGACGATGACTGGTTTCACTTGATATTTTTGCGGACTTCGGCAAGCGCGGTTGCCACTGGTTGGACCGATATGGCACCGCTTTCAACCTCTGCAATACGCCGCTCGACCTCGACGGCCCATGCTTCGTCTATTCCCGCATCCTGATTCAGGCTGGCCATTAAAAGTTGGACGAATGCCTCTCGCTCGTCCGGAGCGAGCTTCAGCGCCTCAGCGGCAAGGGCCTTGAAATTTGCGTTCATCCTTCGATTCTATCGCCATTTCCGCAATGTTACTTGGAGTTGGTCAAGGTGAGCAGGGCGCCGCCCATGCCGACGAAAATGACGCCGGTGGTGCGCTTGGCAAGGCGGGTGCGGGCGATGCTTTGCTTGACGCTGCGCTTCAGCCACGATGCGCATGCCACGTAAAAGAAGTGCGACAGCAGCGTGCAACTGGTGAAGGTCGACGTCAGCAGCAGGAAGCGCACCGGATCCACGTGATCCGGCGGCATGAATTGCGGGAACACGGCGGTGAAGAACAGGATCGCTTTCGGATTGCTCACCGCAACCAGCAGGCCGCTGCGGAAGGTGCTCAGCCGGCTGGCCTGGGCCGTTTCGGCCACGTCTTGCGTCGCCCCCGCCGTGGCGGCGGCCTGCGCCGTCTCGGTCACCAGCCGCGCGCCGCGCCAGGCCTTGATGCCCAGGTAAATCAGGTAAGCCGCCCCGGCCACCTTCAACGCGGCGAAAGCCAGCGCCGACGTCTTCAGCAGCAGGCCCAGGCCCGCCACCGCCGTCGTCGCCACGATGAACACCCCCAGCGCATTGCCTGCCGAACTGTAGAAAGCCCGCCGCGCACCCATGGTGGTCGCGGTCGAGATCGCCATGAGCACGCCCGGTCCCGGGCTGAACGCCGCAGCCAGCGAAACCGATAAAAATAACAGCCAGGTCGAAACAGTCATTGCTAAACTCCCAAAAAGGTCAGGGTAGGCCGTTGCGGCCGTGGGTGAGAAAACCGTCGCGCTCGCTCAAACGGTCGAACCAGGTATCGACCGACGCCAGGGCCGGCCGCTCCATCGGCACCGAGCGCCAACGGTTTGCCGACAGCCCCAGAACGACGTCGGCCAGCGTCAGTTGCCCGCCGCAGACAAAAGCACCGGTCTCCGCAAGTTGCGCATCGAGCATCCCCATCAAGCGGTTCCATTCCGCCGCACTGGCGGCGATGGCGGCCGCGTCGGCGTGCTTCGGGCTGCGTCGCACCAGCGCCATGAAAGCGTAGCGCCAGGAATTGTTCAGCTCCGTGGCTTGCCAGTCCATCCACTTCTCCACTTGCGCGCGCGGCATCGCCGTCGCTGGCAGCAGGTCGGTGCGGCCATGCTTGTGCGCCAGATAACGGCAGATGGAGTTGGATTCCCACAGCGGCTGCCCGTCGTCGACAATGACGGGCACCATCGCGTTGGGATTCAATCTCAGGAAGTCCGGCGTGTCGGTCGGCAGGAAACCGCCGCCGTATTGTTCCAGGCGGTAGTCCAGGCCGATTTCCGCGCAGGTCCACAACACCTTACGGACATTGATGGAGGAGGATTTGCCAAGTATGGTGAGCATGGCAAGAGTATGCCACGCCCCGCAAATGGCTGCAGGCGGCCTCAAGCTTTCATTTCTGTCTATTGTTGCACGGCAATTTTAGTTAAAATGTGCCGGCATATGTTTTAATGATGGTGCAGTGCAAAAATAACGGATAGGCGATTAGACGATGATGTGGTGGCATGGCTTGAGCGTAGTGGGGAGTCTGGCGGTTACCGGACCGATCGGCGTGGCGATAGCCGTGTGGCTGATGGCCGGCAAGTCGTGGCGGCTGACGGCGGCCTGGGTCGTGCTGTTCGGAGTCGGCATGGCGCTGGTCGTCGTTACCAAGATCGCCTTCATCGGCTGGGGTGTCGGTGTCGAATCGGTGGAGTTTTCCGGTTTCAGCGGCCACGCGATGCGTGCCGCCGCAGTGTTCCCGGTCGCCTGTTTCCTGGTCTTCCGTTCGTCGCCGGTGCCGGCCCGGCAGCTGGCCACGCTGGCCGGCGTGCTGCTGGCCGTGCTGATCGCCATGTCGCGCGTGTATGTGCTGGCCCACTCGGTCTCCGAGGTGATCACCGGCTGCCTGCTCGGCCTTGCCGTGGCCGCCGTCTTCATCTGGTACGCCAGCACCGAGCATCATCTGGCGCTGAGCCGGGTGCTGGTGGTGCTGTGCATTCCGATTCTGCTGGTGGCGCCGCGCGTGGAGCCGGTGCCGGCCGAAATGTGGATCACCCAGGCCGCGCTGTTCCTGTCAGGCCATGACAAACCGTACACCCGCGCCATCTGGCGCGAACCGAACCGCGAGCCATGACGGGCCCACTGCGACGGTATGCGTTTTCGGCCAGATTTGATACGCAAAATGGTATTATTGTGAACTTTTCCAGCCCACACTCCAGATAACAACGTGCGTCTATCTTCCATCAAATTGTCGGGATTCAAATCATTCGTTGATCCCACCAATTTCCAGGTGCCGGGTCAGTTGGTTGGCGTGGTCGGTCCTAACGGTTGCGGCAAGTCGAACATCATCGATGCCGTGCGCTGGGTGCTGGGCGAATCCAAGGCGTCCGAGCTGCGCGGCGAATCGATGCAGGACGTCATCTTCAACGGCTCCACCCACCGCAAGCCGGCCGGGCGGGCGTCGGTCGAGCTGGTGTTCGACAACAACGACGGCAAGGCCGCCGGCCAGTGGGGCCAGTACGCGGAAATCGCCGTCAAGCGCACGCTGACGCGCGACGGCACGTCGACCTATTACATCAACGGCCAGCCGGTGCGCCGGCGCGACATCCAGGACATCTTCCTGGGCACCGGCCTCGGCCCGCGCGCCTACGCGATCATCGGCCAGGGCATGATCAGCCGCATCATCGAGTCGCGCCCGGAAGAGCTGCGCGTGTTCCTTGAGGAGGCGGCCGGCGTCTCCAAGTACAAGGAACGCCGCCGGGAAACCGAGAACCGGCTGCACGACACCCGCGAAAACCTGCTGCGCGTGGACGACATCCTGCGCGAGCTGAATTCGAACCTGGAAAAGCTGGAAGGCCAGGCGGCAGTCGCCACCAAGTTCCACCAGCTGCAATCGGACCAGGAAGAAAAGCAAAAACTGCTGTGGCTGCTACGCAAGATCGAGGCCGAGACTGAGCAGAAGAAATACTTCCGCGAGATGGAGCAGGCGCAGAACGACCTGGAGGAACAGACCGCCAAGCTGCGCAACGTCGAGCTGTCGCTGGAGCAGATGCGCCAGGCGCACTTCGCCGCCGGCGACCGCCTGCACACCGCGCAGGGCAGCCTGTACCAGACCAACGCCGAAATCGGCAGCCTGGAAGCGCAGATCAAGTTCGTCATCGAATCGCGCAGCCGCCTGCAGGCGCAGCTGGCCGCGCTGACCGCGCAGCGCGACCAGTGGCAGCACCAGGCCACCGAATACGGCGGCCAGATCGAGGAAGCCGAATTCACGCTGGAAGAGCTGTCGGCCAAGGTCGAGCAATCGCAGATGATGGCCGAGGCCAAGGCCGAATCGCTGCCGATGCTGGAGCAGGTGTGGCGCGAGGCGCAGGTCAAGAGCACCGAGTCGCGCGCCCGCATCATGCAGGCGCAGCAGCAGCTGGAACTGGAATCGGCGCACCAGCGCAACGCCAACAACATCCTCAACGGCCTGGCCGTGCGGCGGGAACGCCTGCAGCAGGAAAAGAGCGGCTTGAGCATGCCCGACAGCGCACACCTGAGCAACCTGCGCCTGCAGCTGGAGGAAAAGCAACAGGCGCTGGAAGAGCAGGGCTTCCTGCTGGAGGAAGCGCAGGAGCAGCAGCCGAAGCTGGAAGACGAGCGCCAGGCCGCGCAAAACCAGGTCAACACCGAAACCGCCGCCAACGCCCAGCTGGAAGCGCGCCTGAACGCGCTGCGCCAGATGCAGGAGCGGGTGCAGACGCAGGGCAAGGTCACGCCGTGGCTGCAAAAGCACGAACTCGACACGCTGCCGCGCCTGTGGCAGAAGCTCAACATCGAGGACGGCTGGGAGACCGCGCTGGAATCCGTGCTGCGCGAGCGCACCTCGGCGCTGCAGATGTCGAACATCGAATGGGCCAAGGCCTTCTTCAGCGACGCGCCGCCGGCCAAGCTGGCGCTGTACGCGCCGTCGACCGCCGTGCCGCCGACGCCGGTCGAAGTGGCCGGCCTGAAGCCGTTCCTGAACCTGCTCAAGCTGAACGACCCCGGCCTGCGCGGCCTGCTGCAGGACTGGCTGCACAATGTCTACGTCGCCGAAGACACGGCCGAAGCCTTCGCCGAGCGCGCCAAGCTGCCGCCGGGCGCCTTCTTCGTCACGCGCCAGGGCCACGCCGTCACGCAGGGCAGCGTGCGTTTCTACGCCGCCGACTCCGAGCAGGACGGCATGCTGGGCCGCCAGCACGAGATCGACAACCTCACCAAGCAGTTGCGCGCGCAGCAGATGCTGGCAGACGAAGCCCGCGCCCGCTCGGTGCGTGCCGATGCCGCCGTCTCCGAGCTGACGCGCAGGCTGACCGAATACCGCGCCAAGGTGCAGAGCCTGCAACAGTCGGTGCACACGCTGCAGCTGGACGTGGTCAAGCTGTCCGAGATCGAGGCGCGTTTCAACCAGCGCAGCAACCAGATCGAAACCGACCTGGCGGAAATCGCCGCGCAGGAAGAAGAGCAGACCCAGATCAAGATGGAGTCCGAGGAAAAGTTTGAGCAGCTCGACATGGAACTCGGCAACCTGCAGGGCGACCACGAAGAGGGCCAGACGCTGTTCCTGGAAAAGGAGCAGCGCCTGGCCGACGCGCGCGAAGCCTTGCGCGACCTGGAGCGCGGCGCGCAGGAGGCGCAGTTCGCCGAGAAGTCCCAGCGCAGCAAGATCGACGAATTCCGCCGCTCCATCGCCACCGCCACCGCGCAGGTGGCGCAGGTCACGGAAAGCCTGGAGGCCGGCCAGGCCGAATTGGCCAACCTCGAATCCGGCCAGGCCAATGAAGGCTTGCAGGATCTGCTGGACCGCCGCACCGCGCAGGAAAAAGCGCTGTCCGACGCGCGCCACGAACTCGATCAGATCACGCAGCAGCTGCGCATGTTCGAGGAAGGCCGCATGTCG
Organism: Duganella sp. Dugasp56; assembly: GCF_047304105.1. NCBI lineage: Bacteria > Pseudomonadati > Pseudomonadota > Betaproteobacteria > Burkholderiales > Oxalobacteraceae > Duganella > Duganella sp. Dugasp56. The sequence goes on along the minus strand of NZ_JBGLYQ010000058.1, from coordinate 31,835 downwards.
ACCGAGCGCGCGCTGCAGCCGCAGCGCGACAAGATCATGGAAATGCAGCTGAAGGAACAGGCCGCGCGCCTGAACCAGGAGCAGTTCGCCGCGCAGCTGGCCGAAGTGCAGGCCGACGAGGCGGCGCTGGCCGAGAAGCTGCATCCGGACATGAAGGCGTCCTACCTGCAGGGCGAAGTCACGCGCCTGACCAACGCCATCGCCGGCCTGGGCGCCGTCAACCTGGCAGCGCTGGACGAGCTGGCGACGGCCTCCGAGCGCAAGAACTTCCTCGACTCGCAGAACGCCGACTTGAACGAGGCGATCAACACGCTGGAAGACGCGATCGCCAGGATCGACAAGGAAACCCGCGACCTGCTGCAAGACACCTTCGACCGCGTCAACGGCCACTTCTCCGAACTGTTCCCCATCCTGTTCGGCGGCGGCCAGGCCAAGCTGATCATGACCGGCGATGAAATCCTCGACTCCGGCGTGCAGGTCATGGCCCAGCCGCCGGGCAAGAAGAACGCCACCATCCACCTGCTGTCCGGCGGCGAGAAAGCGCTGACCGCGACCGCGCTGGTGTTCTCCATGTTCCGGCTCAACCCGGCGCCGTTCTGCCTGCTCGACGAGGTCGACGCGCCGCTGGACGACGCCAATACCGAACGATTCTGCCGGATGGTCAAGCGCATGTCCGACCATACCCAATTCCTCTTCATCTCGCACAACAAGATTGCGATGGAGATGGCCAATCAACTGATCGGTGTGACGATGCAAGAGCAGGGCGTATCGCGCATCGTGGCGGTGGATATGGAATCCGCCGCAAACTTCGCTTCCGAGGCACAAGCAGCATGACAGACCTTCAAATGAGTTTGATCGGCATCGCCGGCGTATTCGTCGCCGGCGTGTTCACGTATAACAAAATCCAGGAATACAAGGCCAAGAAAAGCGTCGAACGCGCCTTCTCGACCGACCATGACGACGTGCTGATGCGCACCGGCGACGCGCCGGCTTCGTCATCCTCGTCATCCACCGCGCGCCACGAGCCGAGCTTCTCGCTCGACGTCGATCCGCCTGGCGTGGCCGGTGGCGAAGCTGCCGCGGCCGCCGCGGCGCTGGGCGCGGTGGCCGCCGGATTCAGTTCGGCGTCTGACGATCCGTCGGCCGCCGCCGCGCTGGCCGCCCGCGCCAACGCCGCCTCGGCCGCCGCAGCCGAGCAGGCCACCGCGCTGGTCGATCCGCTGATCGATTGCCTGCTGCCGCTGGCGCTGGAAAGCGCGGCGCGCGGCGACAAGCTGCTGCCGGTGCTGCAAACCCTGCGCATGGTCGGCAACAAGCCGGTGCACTACATCGGCCTGGCCGTCAGCGGCGACTGGGAGCCCATCGTCCATGGCGGCGTCTACACCAAACTGCAGGGCGGCGTGCAGCTGGCCAGCCGCAGCACCGCGTTGAACGAACTGGAATACTCGGAGCTGGTCACGCGCCTGCGCGCGATGGCCGACGAAATCGGCGCCGAGCCGGAAATCCCGGACATGATCGAAGTGATGGCCGAAGCGCGCAACCTGCACCGCTTCGTCGCCGGCCACGACGCGCAACTGGGCGTCAACCTGCAATCGAACGGCGCGCCGTGGGCGATTTCGACCCTGCTGGGCGCGCTGGAAAAACAAGGCTTCGACGTGCGCCCCGACGGACGCTACGTGATGCCGGACGGCGAGGGCGGCTTCCTGTTCTCGCTGTCGACCAACGTCACGCTGGCCGAGGAGACCACCTCGCGCCTGACCTTGCTGCTGGACGTGCCATGCGTGGCGCCTTCGCGTGATGGTTTCGGCGCCATGGTGGCCTGCGCCAAGTCGCTGGTCGGCCGCCTGGACGCGACCATCGTCGACGACTACAACCAGCCGCTGTCGGACGCCGCGTTGTCCGAGATCGCCGGCCAGGTGCAGGATTTCTACGCCGAGATGAGCGACGCCGACATCCCGGCCGGTTCCACCCGCGCACTGCGTTTGTTCAGCTAGGAAGTCGGCATGACGGAAGTGGATTACAAGACGCGCATAGCGTCGCTGAGCGCTGAACTGAACAAGCACCTGCACGCCTATCACGTGGAAGACGCGCCGACCATCCCGGACGCGGAATACGACAAGCTGTTCATCGAACTGCAAAAGCTGGAAGAAGCGCATCCCGAATTCGCCTTGCCCGATTCGCCGACCAAGCGCGTGGGTGCGGCGCCGCTGCCGCAGTTCGACCAGGTCACGCACACGGTGCCGATGCTGTCGCTGAATAACGGCTTTACCGAAGAAGACATCGAAAACTTCGACCGCCGCGTGCGCGAAGGGCTGGACGCCGCTGCCGCCGTTGAATACGCGGCCGAAGTGAAATACGACGGCCTGGCGATCAACCTGCGCTACATCGACGGCGTGCTGGTGCAGGCGGCCACGCGCGGCGACGGCTACACCGGCGAGGATGTCACCGCCAATATCCGCACCATCCGCTCGATTCCGCTGCGCCTGAAAGCCGCCACGCCGCCGTCCATTCTTGACGTGCGCGGCGAGGTGCTGATGTTCAAGACCGATTTCGAAGCGATGAATGCGCGTCAGCGCGAGGCCGGCCAGAAGGAGTTCGTCAATCCGCGCAACGCGGCGGCGGGCAGCCTGCGCCAGCTCGACTCGCGCATCACCGCCTCGCGCAAGCTGAGCTTCTTTGCCTACGGCGTCGGGGCGCTGGAAGGCGCCGAGATGCCACAGTCGCACTCCGCGTTGCTGGACTGGTACCGCACGCTCGGCCTGCCGGTGGCGAAGGAAGCCACCGTGGTGCGCGGCTACGACGGCCTGATGGCTTACTACAAGCAGATCGGCGAAGCCCGTCCCACCATGCCGTACGAGATCGATGGCGTGGTCTACAAGGCCAATTCGCTGCAGGACCAGCGTCAGCTGGGCTTCGTCTCGCGCGCGCCGCGTTTCGCGCTGGCGCACAAGTTCCCGGCCGAGGAAGCGCTGACCGTCGTGCAGGCGATTGAAGTACAGGTCGGCCGTACCGGCGCCATCACTCCGGTGGCGCGGCTGGCGTCCGTGTTTGTCGGCGGCGTCAACGTCACCAACGCCACCTTGCACAATGAAGACGAGGTGCGCCGCAAGGATGTACGCGTCGGCGATACCGTCATCGTGCGCCGCGCCGGCGACGTGATTCCGGAAGTGCTGGCCGTGGTGCTGGAGCGCCGGCCTTCGCCCGAACCGGAAGCCTACGTGCTGCCGAAGACCTGCCCGGTGTGCGGCTCGCACGTGGTGCGCGAGGAAGGCGAAGCCATCGCGCGCTGCTCCGGCGGCTTGTTCTGCTCGGCCCAGCGCAAGGAGGCGATACGCCACTTCGCCGGCCGCCGCATGATGGACATTGAAGGCCTGGGCGACCGCTACATCGACAACCTGGTCGAACACGGCAAGGTGCAGCGCGTCGCCGACCTGTACGCGCTGAAGCTGGACGACCTGCTGGAAATGAAGCGTCTCGCCGATGAACGCGACGGCACGACACCGGAGACCGTCGCGCAGGGCAAGATAGCCACCAAGTGGGCGGACAATCTGCTGGAGGCGATCGCAGCCAGCAAGAACCCGCCGCTGGAACGGCTGCTGTTCGCGCTGGGCATACGCCACGTCGGCGAATCGACCGCCAAGACGCTGGCCGAGTGGCTGGGCCGCTTCGACCTGGTGCGCCGCGTGCCGGCCGCGCTGCTGCGCGTGCTGCCCGATATCGGCGGCATCGTCGCCGACTCGATCGCCGACTTCTTCGCCGAACCCAAGAATCAGGAAGCGATCGACGCGCTGCTGGCGGCCGGCGTGGCGCCCACCGGCGAACATCCGCCCAGCGCCAAGCTGCGCGAGAAGCTGGACACGGTCAAGCTGATGGCCGCGCTGGGCATCCCGAAACTGACGGAACCACGCAGCAAGCAATTGGTCGAACAGGAAGTGAATCTGAAAGTGCTGGCGCACCTGCCGGTGTTTGACGTGTTCGGCCTGCCGGCCGCGGTGGCGGACTCGCTGGCCGACTGGATGCGGCAACCGGGCCACCGCGAGCAGGTCAAGGCGCTCGACGATTTGCGCAGCGATTTGCTGGACCAGCTGCCGGAACAGGCGGCCGAAGGCGCGCTGACCGGCAAGACCTTTGTCCTGACCGGCACGCTGCCGACCCTGAGCCGCGACCAGGCCGGCGCCATGATCGAGGCGCAGGGCGGCAAGGTGTCCGGTTCGGTCTCGAAGAAAACGCATTACCTGGTCGCAGGCGCCGATGCCGGCAGCAAGCTGGCCAAGGCGCAGGAACTTGAAGTCACCATACTGGACGAGGCGGGCCTGCTGGCCTTGCTGGCGGCCGGATAAAAACAAAGAAAAACCATGTCCAAGATTACCAAAGCTGTATTCCCGGTCGCCGGCCTCGGCAGCCGCTTTCTCCCCGCCACCAAGGCGCAGCCGAAAGAAATGCTGCCCATCGTCGACAAACCGCTGATCCAGTACGCGGTGGAGGAGGCCGTCGCCGCCGGCATCACCGAGATGATCTTCATCACCGGCCGCAACAAGCGCGCCATCGAAGACCATTTCGACAAGGCCTACGAGCTGGAAGTGGAGCTGGAGCGGGCCAACAAGCACGCATTGCTGGAGCTGGTGCAGAACGTGATACCCAAGCACGTCAACTGCATCTACATCCGCCAGTCCGAGCCGCTGGGCCTGGGCCACGCGGTGCTGTGCGCGCGTCCCATCGTCGGCAACGAGCCGTTTGCCGTGCTGCTGGCGGACGACTTCATGGATACCCCCGACGGCGTCAAGCCGGTGCTGGCGCAGATGACCGAGCTGTACGCCTACGAGCGCTGCAGCATCCTGGCGGTACAGGAAGTGGCGCCCGCCGCGACCCGCCAGTACGGCATCGTCAGCGCCTCGCCGTACCAGCCGAAGCTGGAACTGGTGCATGGCATCGTCGAAAAACCGGCGCCGGCAGAGGCGCCGTCGACACTGGCGGTGGTTGGCCGCTACGTGCTGTCGGGCCGCATCTTCGACTACCTGGCCAACATCGGCGCCGGCACCGGCGGCGAGATCCAGCTGACCGACGGCATCGCCGCGCTGATGCAGGACGAGCGCGTGCTGGCCTACCGCTACGACGGCCAGCGCTACGATTGCGGCTCCAAGCTGGGCTATCTGAAGGCGATGACGGCGATGGGCCTGAAGCACGCCGAGACCGGCGACGAATATTGCGAGTTCCTGCGCGAGATCCAGTGCGGCATCGTGAATGGAGGCGGTAAATGACAGTCCGTGAAATTCTCAGGATGGGCGATCCGCGCCTGTTGCGCGTGGCCGAACCGGTCACCGAGTTCGACACGCCGGCAATGCGCGAGCTGATCACCGACATGTTCGACACCATGCACGCCGCCAACGGCGCCGGCCTGGCCGCGCCGCAGATCGGTGTCAACCTGCAGCTGGTGATCTTCGGCTTCAAGCAGAACGCGCGTTATCCGGATGCGCCGCAGGTGCCGGAAACGGTATTGATCAATCCGGTGCTGACGCCGCTGGCCAACGAGATGGAAGAGGGCTTCGAAGGCTGTTTGTCCGTGCCCGGCCTGCGCGGCAGCGTGCCGCGCTTTACCTCGTTGCGCTACGAGGGCGTCGACCAGTTCAACCAGCCGATCAGGCGCGACGTCGACGGTTTCCACGCGCGCGTGGTGCAGCATGAAGTCGACCATCTGCTGGGCGTGCTGTACCCGATGCGCATCACGGATTTTTCCAAATTCGGCTACACCGAGGTGATGTTCCCGGATCTCGATCCCAACGACGACGATTGAGGCGGGGCGGCCATGACTGAAGGTCCGGTGCGCGTACCGGCGCAAAAGGTGGTGCGTCCAAGAGTGGGCAACGAGCGCGGCGTGTTCCAGATGGGGACTTCGCAGATCAAGCGGGTCGGCATCGGCCGCTGGTACTGGGGCGACATCTATCACTGGATGCTGACGCTGAGCTGGCCGCGCTTCTTCCTGCTGATCGGCGCGCTGTACCTGGTCACCAACCTGGTGTTCGCGCTGGCCTTTTTCCTGGTGCCCGGCTCGGTATCCAATGCGCGGCCGGGCTACTTCCTCGACACGGTGTTCTTCTCGATCGAAACGCTGGCCACCGTCGGCTATGGCTACATGAATCCCGGTTCGACCTACGGCCACGTCGTCGCCTCGATCGAGATCCTGCTGGGCATGGTCGAAGTGGCGACGGTGACGGGGCTGCTGTTTGCGCGCTTTTCGCGGCCGACGTCGCGCATCATGTTCTCCGATGTCGCCGTGATCACGCCGTTCAACGGCGTGCCGACGCTGATGCTGCGCACCGGGAACGAACGCGGCAACCTGATACTGGAAGCGTCGGTGCGGGCCACGCTGATACGCCGCGAAACGACGCTGGAAGGGCAGATCTTCACCCGATTCTACGACCTGACCCTGGAGCGCGAGCACTCGGGTGTGTTCGCGCTGACGTGGACGATCCTGCACAAGATCGACGAATCGAGCCCGTTCTGGGGCAAGTCGCAGAAGGACCTGCACGATGAAGGCGCCACGCTGTCGGTCGCCGTATCCGGCACGGACGACACGCTCAACGATTTCGTCCACGCCCGCCAGACCTACGCGGCCGAGCACATCTTCTTCAACCACCACTTCGCCGACATCATGTCGGACAAGCAGGAGGGAAATGTGCGCATTCTCGACTACAGCAAGTTCCACGACATCTATCCGGACGGCTCCGAAGGCGGCAACATGCCCGGCGCCGCGCTCGCGCATCCGGGCTAGGCTTCCTCTTCGGCGCCCAGCAGGTCGCGCGCGTTCAGCAGCGCGTAGACGATTTCGGGATGGTTGCGGAAGCAGCGGCGCACGGCGGCCGGCAGGTTCTCGCGCGTGCGGCGGCACAGGCCGGGCTGCTCGACCAGCTTGATCGACAGGCCCATGACGGTACTGACGCCGTTTGCGCTGGGCGTGATGGTCAGTGTGACACCCAGCTGTTCCTGGATGCGCTGCTTGAGATGGCCCAGCTGTTCGTAGGTGGCGACGGATTCGATGCGCTCAATCAGCACCTTCTCCTGGTCGCGGGTCAGGCGCAGCACGCGGATGTCTGTGTCGTCCGGCGCCCGGTCCCAGGCCTGCAGCAAATCGTCGCGGCCGCACTCGCAGGCGCCCGGCGGGCACTCTTTACGAATCGGAAAAGGCAGGGCTTGAGGCATATCGCAACGGCTGTTCGGTCTGGGGCGAAAACTCGCCGGAGCTAAATTCTACTCCTATTTACCTGGCCGGGGCCGTTTGCAGACGGTGCTGCAACAACGCCAGCACCGCCGCCTCTTCGGGCCGCAGCGCGTGCACGTCGTGCTGCAGCTCATCGCGCGCGCGGCGGCGCAGCGCCTTCAGCATGGTGCCGTCGAGGTAGGACTCGATCACCGCCGGATGCACATAGCATTTGCGGCAGATGGTCGGCGTGTTGCCCAGCTTTTTGGCCACCGATTCGATCGCCTGCACCACGCTCTTCTTGGCCTGTGCCTGGGAGTCGTATTTTTCGTATTCATGCAGCGCCACCGCCGCCAGCACCGTGCCGGACCAGGTGCGGAAGTCCTTGGCGGTGTAGTCCTCGCCGGCGATGGATTGCAGGTATTCGTTGACGTCGGCCGAGCCGATGCTGTGCGGGTTGCCGTCGTCGTCGACGTACTGGAACAACTCCTGCCCGGGCAGGTCGCGCACGCGGCGGATGATGGCGGCCAGCCGCCGGTCCTCCACCTTGACCGCATGGTGCACGCCGCTCTTGCCGCGAAAACGGAACTCGACGGTGCCGCCGTCCAGCCGCACATGGCGGTCGCGCAGCGTGGTCAGTCCGAAGGATTTGTTCTCGCGCGCGTACTCCTCGTTCCCTATCCTCATCATCGTCGCTTCCAGCAGGTGGATCACGGTGGCCAGCATCTTCTCGCGCGGCAGCCCGGGCAGCCGCAGCGCGGCATCGACCGCGCTGCGGATCGCAGGCAGCGCCTTGCCAAAGCTGAGCAGGCGTTCATACTTGGAGTCGTCGCGGTGCGCGCGCCAGCGCGGATGATAGCGGTACTGCTTGCGGCCGCGCGCATCGCGCCCCGTCGCCTGCAGATGGCCCAGCGGCTGGCGGCAGATCCACACGTCGGTCCATGCGGGCGGGATCACCAGCGACTTGATGCGCGCCAGCGTGTCGGCGTCGGTGACGGCGTGGCCGTCGGCGTCGACGTAGTGGAAATGTTTGCCCCGTTTGCGGCGGGCATAGCCCGGCTGGTCGTCGTGGACGTAGCGCAGCCCGGCCGACCTGGCGGCGGCGGGAGCATTGGACGGGGCGGGGGCGGCGGTGCCGGCCGGACCGGCCGCCGCTGGCATATCGCGCTTCATCGCTATCCTTGTGGGGCAGATTATCGGGAATCGTACCCGCCGGTCCGCAGCGACGTTGTGCGCTAGCGCACGCTTATTCCAAACGCTTCAGGCGCTGGCCGACGATGCCCCACCGGCAGGCTTCGCCGTCGACGGTGCCGGTCAACGCCCAGCCGGTGCCGATCTTCTCGACGCCGATCTCGCACTCCAGCTCCTTTGCCAGCTTCTCGGCCCAGCCGCGCGCCGCGCCCTGGCCCTTGAACAGCTCATTGCCTTCGTAGATCACGGTGGCGTCGAATACAGGGGCGGCAAAGATGGTCATGGTGGTATTCCGAAAAAGTAAGCCGTTATTGTGCCACCAAATTGTGCCGTCGGCGCCACTACGTCATTCAACGTATTCCTTGCCGCTTGTCTGCTAGCTAATCTTGCAACATCCAAAACCAAGAGGGAGAGCAAGATGGGGTTGAAAAAGGGAGTGCTGCTGACGGCAGCGGCGGTGGCGGCGGTCGGCGGGCTTGGTGAGGCGCAGGCGGGTGCCACGATCAATTTTGGCGAAGACAAGTCGGTCAGCGTCGGTTTCGGCATGCGCGAGAGCTTCACCAGCGCGGAAAACGGCGCGCCGAACGGCACCGACCGTTCCAGCGACTTCAATCTGGATTCGGCGCGGCTGTTCTTCGGCGCCTCGCTGAACAAGAACATCAAGGGCATGCTCAACACCGAGTGGGACGGCGACAAGATCCGCATCCTCGACGCGGCGGGGCAGTTCGCCATTTCGCCTGAGCTCAACATCTGGGCCGGCCGCCTGCTGTCGCCGTCCGACCGCGCCAACATGGCGGGGCCTTACTACTCGCTGGGCGGCGGCTACTGGGCCGGCGTGGCTTCGCGCTACGGCTACAACGGCGGCATCTTCCGCGGCCGCGACGACGGCGTGGTCGTCTGGGGCAATGCGGGCGAGGGCGGCAAGCTGGGTTATTCGTTCGGCGCCTTCGAAGGCCACACCTTCGGCATCGGTTCGCTGACGCAGTCGCAGGCCAAGGCGGCAGGCGTCAAGGCCGACGACTCGCTGATGTACGCGGGCCGCGTGCAGTACGACTTCTGGGACGCGGAACCGGGCTACTACGGCACCGGCAACTACATCGGCGGCGCCGACATCCTGGCCATCGGCGTCGCGGGGCGCTACCAGAAGGACGGCATCCTGACCATCGCCAAAAACGGCAAGTACAGCGCGTACAACGTCGACTTCCTGCTGGAGAAGCGTATCAAGGGCTCGGGCGCGGTCGCGCTGGAAGCGGCTTACTACGACTACGACACCGACGACATCATCAAGTCCGAACAGGGCAAGGCATATTCCGCGGGCGCCTCGTTCATCTTCGAGGACAAGGTCGGCTGGGGCAAGTTCCAGCCATTCGCGCGCTGGCAGAAGTTCAGCGCCGACACCGACATCGACACCAAGCAGATCGACGCCGGCGTGAACTACATCATCGACGGCTACAGCGCGCAGATCAGCGCCGTGTACTCGAAGACCAAGGTCACCAAGGCCGCCGACCTGGACAAGTTCTCGGTCACCTTGCAGCTGCAATTCTAACTTTCACAGGGAGCTATCACATGCAAAATCGTCGCAACTTCATCGGCACCTTGAGCCGCATCGCCGCAGCCGCCACCATGCTGGCCTCGGGCGTGAATGTTTACGCCGCCGACACCATCAAGGTCGGCATCCTGCACTCGCTGTCGGGCACGATGGCGATTTCCGAGACCTCGCTGAAAGACGTGGCCTTGATGACCATCGACGAAATCAACGCCAAGGGCGGCGTGATGGGCAAGAAGCTGGAAGCGGTGGTGGTCGATCCGGCCTCCAACTGGCCGCTGTTCGCCGAGAAGGCGCGCGGCCTGATCGCGCAGGACAAGGTGTCCGTGGTGTTCGGCTGCTGGACGTCGGTGTCGCGCAAGTCGGTGCTGCCGGTGTTCAAGGAGTTGAACAGCCTGCTGTTCTACCCGGTGCAGTACGAGGGTGAGGAACTGGAGAAGAACGTGTTCTACACCGGCGCGGCGCCCAACCAGCAGGCGATACCAGCGGTGGAGTACCTGATGAGCAAGGAGGGCGGCGGCGCCAAGCGCTTCGTGCTGCTGGGGACCGACTACGTCTATCCGCGCACCACCAACAAGATCCTGCGCGCCTACCTGAAGAGCAAGGGCGTGAAGGACAGCGACATCGACGAGGTCTACACGCCGTTCGGCCATTCGGACTACCAGACCATCGTCGCCAATATCAAGAAGTTCTCGGCCGGCGGCAAGACGGCGGTGATCTCGACCATCAACGGCGATTCCAACGTGCCGTTCTATAAGGAGCTGGGCAACGCCGGCCTGAAGGCGACCGACGTGCCGGTGGTGGCATTCTCGGTCGGCGAGGAAGAACTGCGCGGCGTGGACACCAAGCCGCTGCTGGGGCACCTCGCGGCATGGAACTACTTCGAGTCGGTGAAGAATCCGGTGAACACGGAGTTCATCAAGAAGTGGAAAGCCTACGCGGTCGCCAAGAAACTGCCGAACGCGAACACGGTTGTGACCAACGACCCGATGGAAGCGACCTACGTGGGCATCCACATGTGGGCGCAGGCGGTGGAAAAGGCCAAGTCGACCGACACCGACAAGGTGATCGCGGCGATGGCGGGGCAGACCTTCAAGGCGCCGTCGGGCTTCACGCTGACGATGGACCCGACCAACCACCACTTGCACAAGCCGGTGTTCATCGGCGAGATCCGTCCGGACGGCCAGTTCAGCGTCGTATGGAAGACGCCGGGCCCGGTGCGCGCCAATCCTTGGAGCCCGTACATCCCGGGTAACGAAGGCAAGCAGAAGCTGTAAGCGGCAGGGCCGGCGCAGCGCGGCAGCCGCATCCCGCGCCGCCTGCCGCCGGTCCGCATCACCTGAGGATAAGCATCTTGAAAAAACTCCTGCTCATGGCCTGCCTGTTGTTGTCCGGCGCCTTGTCCGGCGCGGCACACGCCACCATCGATCCCGCCCTGCTGGCGCCACTGGCGGGCGATGACCCGGACGCCCGCGTCGAAGCGATCGTCAAGATCGGCGCGCTCGCCAACGACGACGCCACGCGCCTGCTGACGGCGCTGAAGAACGATGCGCTCTACACCACAGCCGACGGCCGCATCTACATCGTCACCGACGACAAGGCCTACAATCCCGCCACCGGCACAAACGGTCCGCTGCCCGAGGGCCTGGACGGCCTGATGGTCAACAACCGCCTGCGCGGCGCCGCCGACGATGCGCTGTCCGCGCTGAAGCTGTTCTCGCCGGACCGCGCGTTGCGGCTGGCGGCGGCGACCGAGCTGCAAAAGAGCGTCACGCTGGTACAGGCTCCGCTGGTGGAGAAAGCCCTGGCCAAGGAGCAGGACGCCGACATCCGCCCCGTGCTGCAACTGGTCGTGGCCACAGCCAACCTGCAATCGCCGGATGGCATCCGCCGCAAGGCCGCCGTCGAGGCGCTGGCCGAGAGCAGCAACGCCAACCTGCGCCCGCTGCTGCAATCGATGCTGGCCGCCGAGCCGGACGAAGGCGTGCGCGTGGCCGTCGCCCACACCTTGCAGGCGCTCGACAGCCGCCTCGCGCGCACCGAATTCATCGGCAACGTCTTTTACGGCATCTCGCTGGCCAGCGTGCTGCTGCTGACGGCATTGGGCCTGGCGATCACCTTCGGCCTGATGGGCATCATCAACATGGCGCACGGCGAACTGCTGATGATAGGCGCCTACACCACCTATCTGTGCCAGCTCGGCTTCCGCAACTACTTCCCGTCGGCGCTGGGTTGCTACCTGATCGCCGCATTGCCGGCCGCGTTCCTGGTCACGGCGGCCGTCGGCATCGCGCTGGAGCGCACCGTGATCCGCTGGCTGTACGGCCGTCCGCTGGAAACGCTGCTGGCCACCTGGGGCATCAGCCTGATACTGATGCAGGCGGTGCGCACCATCTTCGGCGCGCAGAACGTCGAGGTGGCCAATCCGTCGTGGATGTCCGGCGGCGTGACGGTGCTGGGATCGCTGGTGCTGGCGTATAACCGCATCGTCATCATCGTGTTCGCGCTGTTCGTGGTGGGCGGCGTCTGGCTGATCCTGAACAAGACCCGGCTCGGACTGTTCGTGCGCGCAGTGATGCAGAACCGCCGCATGGCCGGCTGCGTCGGCGTATCGACCGCGAAGATCGACATGATGACCTTCGGCCTCGGCTCCGGCATCGCGGGCTTGGGCGGGGTGGCCTTGTCGCAGCTGGGTAACGTCGGACCGGACCTGGGCCAGAGCTATATCGTCGACTCCTTCATGGTCGTGGTGCTGGGCGGCGTCGGCCAACTGGCAGGCACCATCATCGCCGCGCTGGGTCTGGGCGAAGCGAACAAATTCCTGGAGCCGGTGGCGGGCGCGGTGCTGGCCAAGATCGCCATCCTGGTCTTCATCATCATGTTCATCCAGAAGCGGCCGCAGGGCCTGTTCGCCATGAAAGGCAGGAGCGCCGAATGACTCATCCATCCTTGTTTTCTCGCCGGGCGTGGAGCGGCATCGCCGCCTGTTGTGCGGTGCTGGCGGCGCTGCCGCTGCTCAATCTCGCCTTCCCGGACGGCCACGCGCTGCACGTGCCGAGCTACATGGTCAGCCTGGTCGGCAAATTCATGTGCTACGCGTTGGCCGCGCTGGCGCTCGACATGGTGTGGGGCTACGCCGGCATCCTGTCGCTGGGCCACGGTGTATTCTTCGCACTGGGCGCCTATGCGCACGGCATGTACCTGATGCGCGCCATCGGCAGGGAGGGCGTGTACCAGAGCGACCTGCCGGACTTCATGGTCTTCCTCGACTGGAAAACCTATCCGTGGTTCTGGAGCGCGACCGACAGCTTCTGGTACAGCCTCGCGCTGGTGGTGCTGGTGCCGGGCGTGCTGGCCTTCGTGTTCGGTTTCTTCGCCTTCCGTTCCCGCATCAAGGGCGTGTACTTTTCGATCATCACGCAGGCGATGACGTATGCCTTCATGCTGCTGTTCTTCCGCAATAACACCGGCTTTGGCGGCAACAACGGCTTCACCGACTTCAAGCGGATACTGGGCTACTCGATCAGCGCGCCCGGCACCAAGGCCACGCTGTACCTGGTCACGCTGGCCGCGCTGGCCGGCTCGCTGCTGCTGTGCCGCTGGATCGTCCAGTCCAAGCTGGGCCGCGTGCTGCAGGCGGTGCGCGATTCGGAGTCGCGGCTGATGTTCATCGGCTATAACCCGCTGTGGTTCAAGCTGTTCGTGTGGACGCTGTCGGCGGTGCTGTGCGGGATCGCCGGCGCGCTGTACGTGCCGCAGGTGGGCATCATCAACCCGTCCGAGATGTCGCCGGCGAACTCGATCGAGATGGTGATCTGGGCGGCGGTCGGCGGGCGCGGCACGCTGCTGGGACCCATCATCGGCGCGTTCTCGGTCAACGGCTTGAAGAGCTGGTTCACCGGCGCCTTCCCCAACCTGTGGCTGTTCGCGCTGGGACTGATCTTCATCCTGGTGACGCGCTATCTGCCGCAAGGCATAGCGGGACTGGCGGCGCGGCTGCGCAAGGAGCAGGCATGAGCGCCAACGAACATCTGAACATATCGTCAGGCCGGGTTTCGGAGCCGGGACTGGACACCACGCACGGCGCCATCCTGTATCTGGAGGAGATCACCGTGTCGTTCGACGGCTTCCGCGCGCTGAATAAACTGAGCCTGGATATCTCGGTCGGCGAGCTGCGTTGCATCATCGGGCCGAACGGCGCCGGCAAGACGACGATGATGGACGTCATCACCGGCAAGACGCGGCCGACCTCCGGCACCGCGTTCTTCGGCCAGACCATGGATCTGAGCCGCATGACCGAGTACCAGATCGCGCACGCCGGCATCGGCCGCAAGTTCCAGCGTCCGACCATCTTCGAGCAGCATACGGTGTTCGAGAACCTGGAGCTGGCGATGAAGACCGACAAGCGCGTGCGGCCGACGCTGTTCGCGCGGCTGTCGTCCGAGCAGCGGGGCAAGATCGACGAGATACTCAAGCTGATACGGTTGAACGGCAGCGAGCGGCGGCTGGCGGGGCTGCTGTCGCACGGCCAAAAGCAGTGGCTGGAGATCGGCATGCTGCTGATGCAGGAGCCGCAGCTGATCCTGCTGGACGAGCCGGTGGCCGGCATGTCGGACGCCGAGACGGCGCGCACGGCGGAGCTGCTGAATGAATTGCGCGGCAAGCACTCGATCATGGTGGTGGAGCACGACATGGCCTTCGTCACCGAGATCGCGCAGCAGGGCGTGGTGACGGTGCTGCACGAAGGCTCGGTGCTGGCGCAGGGCACGATGTCGCAAGTGCAGTCCGACGAGCGGGTGATTGAAGTCTATCTGGGGCGCTGAAAAATATGCTGCAAGTTGAAAAAATCAACCAGTACTACGGTTCCTCGCACACCTTGCGTGGCGTATCGCTGGAGCTGGAACGGGGCAAGTGCATGGCACTGCTGGGCCGCAACGGCGTCGGCAAGACCACCTTGCTCAAGTGCCTGATGGGCGTGCTGCCGGTATCGGCCGGCACGGTCAGACTGGAGGGACGCGACATCACGCGCATGGCGCCGCACCAGCGGGCGCGGTCCGGCATCGCCTATGTGCCGCAGGGTCGGGAGATCTTCGCGCGTCTGACGGTGGAGGAAAATCTGTTGATGGGGCTTGCCACCCACAGCGGCAAGAAAGCGTCCACCATCAAGGGCGAGGTGTACGAACTGTTCCCTGTGCTGAAGGACATGCTGCACCGGCGCGGCGGCGACCTGTCCGGCGGCCAGCAGCAGCAACTGGCGATCGCCCGCGCGCTGCTGGCCGAACCCAAGCTGATCATCCTCGACGAGCCGACCGAGGGTATCCAGCCGTCGATCATCAAGGACATCGGCAACGTGATCCGGCTGCTGCGCCAGCGCGGCGACATGGCGATACTGCTGTGCGAACAGTACTTCGATTTCGCCCACGAGCTGGCGGACCAGTTCATGGTGCTGTCGCGCGGCGAGGTGGTGGCCGCCGGCGCCCAGGCCGCGATGAACGACCCTGACGTCAAGCGCCACCTGGCGGTCTAGTGAGTCTTGAAGAAGCCGCGGGCGATGTTGTCGATTTCGCCGGTGCGCTTCATCTGGTAGATGATGGTGTCGAACTGCCTGACGAAGTCTGACTTGTACGTGAACTTGCCGTTGTCGCGGTCCGTGAAGCCGAGGAAGCCTTGCTCCACCGCGATGACGGTCGCTTCGGCCAGTTCGGCGTGGGCGCCGCCTTCGTCGTATTTGCCTTCGGCCTTGAGCTGGTTGAGCGTCCACTGGATCGAGACGCGGTCGTTGATGTAGCAATCGATGCGTTTCATGCCCAGCTTGAGAATGTTGGTGGCGCTGTCCTTGCCTTCCTCCATGCGCAGGCTGCCGGCGCGTACCGCCTTCTCGAAGGCCTCGCCGCCGACGATGAAGCCGGCGTTGTTGCCTATCGTGAGGCCGTAAAAATCCTCCGGCCAGCGCTTGCGCGGCTTGGCCGCCAGCACGTCCTTGCGGCAGACGGCGGCCACGCGCTCCTCGTACAGAGGCAGCGAGTACGGCCAGGTCCAAGGTTCGTCCTTGGTGTTCAGGTAGGGCGGATACAGCGCGAAGCCGGCGCCTGACCGGATCAGCGCCATGCCGCGCTTCCAGGGCACGGCCTGCACGTCGATCTTGTAGCCGCGCATGCGGGCGAAGGCGGCGCGGACGATTTCGTAATACAGGCCGGCGGGCTTGCCGTCTTTTTCGTAGGAGTAGGGCGGATAGCCGGCGTCGGCGTAGATCGTCACCGGAATATCGGCGGCCCGCGCGGACGCGGCGCATATAGCGAGGAATACGAAGGTAAGACGGAATTTGGTCACGCCGACGGCCCGTATCGTTAATCGGATGTCAAACGGATCAATCCTAACATGAGAGTCAGTGGTGTAGCCAGGCGCCGGCCATCCCCATCACCTGCGAGCTCGCATACAACAACAGCCCGATCAAGCCTCCCACCAGCGTTCCGTTGACGCGGATGAACTGCAGGTCCTTGCCGATGTTGAGTTCAATCTGGCGTGACATGTCCTTTTCGTCCCAGGCCTTGACGGTGTCGCTGATATGGCGCGTCAGGAAGCGCGAGAAGGCCGGCGCCAGTGTCTGGGCCATGGAGGCCAGGTGCTGGTTGAGCGAGGCGCGCATCTCGGGGTAGCTTAGCAGCTCCTCGCTGAGCCACTGGCTGGCTTTGACGATGCCGTCGTTGAGTTTGGAGTGCTCGGTTTCGATGTCGTTCTTTACCCACGTCCGCACGCCGATCCACAAATCCTTGATGTAGGTGTTGAAGACGTCGCCGTCGCGCAGGTAGCGCTTGAGGTCCTCGCCCTTGGCGATGAAGGCGGGATCGGACTGGAGGCGGACCACGAAGTGCCGCACCATGTCGTCGAAGCGGACGCGCAGCTTGTGCCCCTTGTCCGCCGCGATGTTTTCCATGATGTTGTTCAAGGTGTTGGCGATCATGACGGCGCCGTTTTCGCTGAGCCAGGAGGTCGGCAGCACCAGTTCCATGGCGGCGTGTTCGCGCTTGAGCCAGGCCGCGATCAGGCCGGCGATCAGCTCGCGGCTGGACGGCTTGTTCATCATCGCGATCAGCGCCGCGATGCCGTCGTCGAGCAGTTCCTGGTGGCGGCCGTCCTTCGTCAGTCCATCGAGCAGGCCGCCCAGCGCCTGCGACAGCTCCAGCTTGTCGACGGCCGCGTCGAGGGCGTCGCGCAGCAGCTTCTGGATGCTGGCGTCGTCCGCCATCGACAGCATTTCCGGCACCAGCTTGATCAGGTACGAGGACAGGAAGCGGCGGTTCTCCGGCCGTTCCAGCCATTGCGCGACATTGGTGGCGGGATCGTTTTTCAGTATGACCTCGGCCAGCGCCTCGGGCTTGAGGAATTTGTCCTCGACGAAGCCGGCCAGGTTGTCGGCGATTTTGTTCTTGTTGTTGGGGATGATGCTGGTATGGCGCGAGATGAACGGGATGGGCACCTTGCGGAACAGCGCCACCACCGCGAACCAGTCGGCCAGCGCGCCGACCATCGCCGCCTCGGATACGGCGCGCACGCCATCGACCCAGAAGCCGCGCGGCAGCAGGGACGTGATGATGAAGACGGCCGTCGCCGCCGCCAGCAGCGCCAGCGCCAGCCGCTTGGATTGCCGTAGTTCGTGTTCTTTGGTCATCCACCAAGTGTAAGCCAAATCGCAATCAGGCGAGTTTCGCCAGCGCGACGGAGGCGGCGGAGGTGCGGGTTTCCACGCCCAGTTTGACGAACACGTGTTCCAGGTGCTTGTTGACCGTGCGCGGGCTGGTGCCGAGGATGTCGCCGATGTCGCGGTTGGTCTTGCCCTTGATGACCCAGTTCAGCACCTCCGATTCGCGCTGCGTCAGCTTGAAGGAGGCCATCAGCTTTTCGATTTGCGCGGCGTCCGATTCCTCGCGCAGCACGATCATCCATTGCGCGTTTTCGCTGAATTCCGCCGCCGAGAAGATCAGCCTCCGCGCGCCGCGTATCAGGGCCAGCGGCGGGTGCGACTGGCCCTGGCTGTGCGCGGCCTGTGTCGCTTCCAGCCACGGGGCCAGCTCGCCGTCGACCGCGTAGCCCTGCATCAGCGTGCGTGCCAGCGGGGTTTGCCAGACAATCTTGCCGTCGCGCGGCGTCATCGCGATGACGGCGTTGCCAAAGGCGTCCAGCGCGCTGCGGGCCTGGTCCATCAGCCGCGCCGTCTGCATGTGGGCGGCGATCCGCGCCAGCACCTCGCTGGTGCGCAGCGGCTTGGTGACGTAGTCGTTGCCGCCGGCGGCAAACGCCGCCACCACGTGTTCGGCTTCGGTCAGCCCCGTCATGAAGACCACCGGGATCTGCTTCGTCGCCAGGCTGGCCTTGAGCCGGCGGCAGGTTTCGAAGCCGTCCATGCCGGGCATGATGGCGTCCAGCAGGATGATGTCCGGTTGCGCCTCGGCGGCGCGCTGCAGGGCCGATTCGCCGTTGTTGGCGACGAGGACCGTGAAGCCTGATTCGTCCAGCGCGTCGTGCAGCACGGCCAGGTTTTCCGGCACGTCGTCCACCACCAGGACGATATTGCCGCGCGCGGGTTCAATGTTGAAGTTCATCGCTCTTGTTCCTCAGGACGAAATCGGCCATCGCATCCAGCTGGAAGCGGGCCGCGAAATTGCGCATGGTTTGCGTGAAGTGCAGGTAGCGCGCGTCGAGTGCGCTGATTTCATCGAGCTTGTTCTGGATGCCGCGCACGTAGCCGATGCGTATCAGTTCATTCAGCGCTTCCAGGTGCGCGGCCGGAGGAAACACCAGCTGCGCCAGTTCCGGCGCGGCGGCCGCCACCTCGATGCCGATGCCCGGCTGCGTGATCCATTCCAGCGTCAGCCGCCGGCCTATCCAGTCCAGCAGCTCGGCCACGTTGACCGGTTTGACGATGAAGTCCGCCGCCGTGATGCCGGCCGCGTTCTCCATGCCCTTGTCGAAGGCGTTGGCCGAGACGATGGCGATCGGCACCGTGGACAGCTGCCGGCGGCGCAGGATGTAGCTCGCTTCCCAGCCATCCATGGCCGGCATCGCGAGGTCCATCAGGATCAGGTCCGGCTGGAACGACGCGTGCAGGTCCAGGCATTCGAGGCCCGATTCGGCCAGCGCCACGTCGAAGCCCAGTGGCGCCAGTATGTTGAGCAGCATCTCGCGGTCGACCCGCTCGTTGTCCACCACCAGGATGCGGCGGCGCGGGCCGCGATAGCCGGTGCGCTGGCGTTCGGGCTGCTCCAGCTCCTTCAGCTCCCTGCCGGAGACGTGCACGCTGGGCAGGAACAGACGGATGTGGAATACGCTGCCTTGTTCGGGCATGCTGCGGATATTCAGTTCGCCGCCCATCAGCTGCGTCAGCATCTTGGAGATCGGCAGTCCGAGGCCAGTGCCGCTGGCGTTGGCGTGCGCGCTGGCGCTGCCGCGCGAGAACGGCTCGAAGATGTGGTCGATCTCCTCCTGCAGGATGCCGGGTCCGGTGTCCTCGATCTCGAACGAGGCCATCTCGCGCGCGTACTGCAGCCGCAGCACGATGCCGCCGCTGCTGGTGAACTTGACGGCGTTGCCGAGGATGTTGATGAGGATTTGCCCCAGCCGCTTGCGGTCGGCGCGCACGATGCGCGGCAGCGCGCCGGTCAGTTCGTAGCGGAAGCTCAGCCCCTTGTTGGCCGCCTGCAGTTCGAACATGCGCACGATCTGGCCGATGAAGTCGGGGAAGTTCAGCTCCTTCATGTCGAAGTTGAACTTGCCGCCTTCGATGCGGGCGATGTCCAGCGTGCCCTCGATCAGCGACAGCAGGTGCTCGCCGCTGCTGCGGATCACGCGGATCGCCTGCTGGCGGTGCTCGGGGATGGACGGATCGTTGTCCAGCAGTTGCGCGTAGCCCAGTATCGAATTGAGTGGTGTGCGGATCTCGTGGCTGATGCCGGCGATGTAGCGGCTCTTGGCCTGGTTGGCCTGGTCGGCGGTCTTCTTGGCCTGCTGCAGCTGGGCGTCGGTCTGGCCGTGCAGTTCGATCTCGCGCGTCAGCAGGCCGGTCTGGCGGTTCGATTCCTCCTGCGCCACGCGGCGGCTTTCGCTGGTCAGCACCAGCCACCAGGCGACGATGCCGCTGGTGAGCAGCAGCGCCGCGAAGATCTTGAAGAACACCAGTTGCAGCTGCGGCAGCAGCGCCGCGGCGCCGGCCGGCAGCACCGATTGCTCATGGTAGTAGATCAGGCCGAGCAGCGCGCCGAGGAACAGCACGGTGACTATCATCAGCAGCAGGTAATGTCCCAGCCCGCTGCTCAGGTAGCGCGCCAGCGACTGCGGCAGCATCGCGCGCATCGCGTCCTGCCATTGCGCCGACACCTTGGCGTGCGGCTTGCAGACGTCGTTGCAGCGCGCGTCGAGGCAGCAGCACAGCGAGCAGATCGACCCCTGGTAGGCCGGGCAGTGCGCCATGTCCTCCGACTCGTATTCCTTTTCGCAGATCACGCAGGTCTTGCTGTGCACGTGTTCCTGCTTGCGGGCGATGTAGTACTTGCCTTTGGTCGCCACGGCGATCAGCGGCGAGGCCACTAGCGCCGTCAGCAGCGCGATGAAGGCGGAGAAGGCCTGCGCCTGCTGGCCGAACAAGCCCATGAAGGCCGCCACCGATAAGGCCGACGCCAGCAGCATGGCGCCGACGCCGACCGGATTGATGTCGTACAAATACGCGCGGCGGAATTCGATGCCCTTGGGACTCAGGCCCAGCGGCTTGTTGATGATCAGGTCGGCCACCACCGCCGTGATCCACGAGATGGCGATGTTCGAGTACAGGCCCAGCACCTGGTCCAGCGCCTGGAACACGTCCAGCTCCATCAGCAGCACGGCGATCAGCGCGTTGAACACGGCCCACACCACGCGGCCCGGATGGCTGTGCGTCAGCCGCGCGAAGAAGTTCGACCACGCCAGCGAGCCGGCATAGGCGTTGGTCATGTTGATCTTCACCTGCGAGATGACCACCAGCAGCGCCGTCGCCAGCAGCGCGACCTGCGGCGAGGCGAACACCTGGCCGAAGCCTGCCAAGTACATCTGCGTCGGGTTGACGGCCTGCTCCAAAGGCACGGCGCTGCTGATCGCCAGGAAGGCCAGCAGCGCGCCGCCCAGCATCTTGGCGATGCCGAGCAGGATCCAGCCCGGCCCCGCGACCAGCACGCCCAGGTGCCAGCGCAGGCGGTTGGCGGCGGTCTTCTCCGGCATGAAGCGCAGGAAGTCGACCTGCTCGCCGATCTGCGTGATGAGCGCCACGCCGACCGCCGTGGCGGCGCCGAACATCAGCACGTTGAAGTGGCCGTTCTGGCCGGAGCGGCCGGCGTAGGCCAGCAGCTGCGCCGGCAGTTCCGGCTGCTTCTGCAGGATGGCGATGAAGGGCAGGGCCATCAGCACCAGCCACACCGGCTGCGTCAGCATCTGGATGCGGCTGATCAGGGTGACGCCGTGGGTCACCAGCGGAATGACCACCAGCGCGCTGGCCATGTAGCCGAGGTAGAGCGGCAGGTGGAAGTACAGCTCCAGCGCATAGGCCATGATGGCCGCCTCCAGCGCGAACAGGATGAAGGTGAACGAGGCGTAGACGAACGACGATATCGTCGAGCCGATGTAGCCGAAGCCGGCGCCGCGCGTCAGCAGGTCCATGTCGACGCCGTACTTGGCGGCGTAGTAGCTGATCGGCAGGCCGGTCAGGAAGATGATCAGGCCGACCGCCATGATGGCCCACAGCGCGTTGATGAAGCCGTAGTTGACGGTGATGGTGCCGCCTATCGCTTCCAGCACCAGGAACGAGATCGCGCCGAACGCGGTGTTCGAGACGCGGAACACCGACCATTTGCGGAACGCGCGCGGCGTGTAGCGCAGCGCGTAGTCCTCGATGGTTTCGTTGGCCACCCAGGTGTTGTAGTCGCGCCGGATCTTGACGATGCGCTGTGTTGTGGTCATGCCGGGCCCATAAAAAAAAGCAGCTGTGTAAGCTGCTTTTTAAGCAATTTATGTGCCGGACCAGGGGGCTAGCGCTGCTTGCTGGTGCTGAGCTTGTCCAGCAGGCGCGCCAGCTCTTCCTGCATCACCGGCGACAGGTTGATGAACTGGCAGCCGATCTGCACCTGTTCGCCCAGCAGGAAGGAGCGGAAGGTGCGCGACAGGCGCACTTCCAGATCGGCGATCATCACCGAATCGGGGCCCAGCTCGAGCCGCACGCGCTGCAGCTTGCGGCCCACGTACAGGCCCTGGCAATCGCGCGGCGGGGCCCGCATGCCGACGCCGCCGGCCGAGAAGTCGTACAGCTGCAGTTCGTACGGCTTGCCGTTCAACACGAACGAGGCCATGTAGTAGATGCCCAGCGGCGTTTCCAGCCGCGTCGACGAGCGGCGGTTCAGCACCAGGCACTTGGTCGGGAAGTCCAGCGGGATCAAGGTCGGTTCGTCCGGCTGCGACGCCCAGTCCGGCGACGTCAGCTTGAACTGCACCTTGGCCGAGCGCAGCCAGGCGACAAAGGTGGCCTCGCCGGGCGGGATGACCTCGCCCTCGTTGAGCTCCAGCACAAAGTAGGGATTTTCCGGGTCGACCGACTTGATGCGCGCCATCACCACATTGGTGGAGCTGGCGGGATAAATGGAGATCGGATCGCCGTTGTCGGAGAGCAGGGTCAATGAATCACCGATATCATGCTCGTCGGTCATGTCATGTGGCTTCGAACCCGCCGGTATTGGTTCCACAGCATCTTTTAGGCTGGGAGGGCCGCGGCGAAATTCATTTGGTATGGGATCGTTCACGACGGCATATCTCTTTGATAATGACTTCTACAATGCGAGGTCGATCTACACAGTTTACAATTTATTCGCGCTCTTGGCTTGCTAATTGGCAAGAATATTTCAGTAAATGTGCATTCTTTTCCACGATGCCCAGGTCAGAACTGCTCTTCCGGGCGCAAATAGCGCCACTGGCCGACCGGCAGGTCGCCCAGCTTGACTTTGCCGATGCGAACCCGTTTCAAGCCGACAACTTTCAGGCCCACCATGTCGCACATGCGGCGGATCTGGCGTTTCTTGCCTTCGCGCAAGGTGAAGCTGAGCTGGTCGTCGTTTTGCCAGCGCACCTTGGCCGGCAGCAGCGGCTTGCCGTCCATCCACAGGCCATGGTTGAGCTTTTTGAGGTCGCTGTCGGGCAGCTTGCCCGGCTTGGTGTACTCGACGCGCACCAGGTATTCCTTGTCGACGTCGGTGGTTTCGCCGATCAGGTGCTTGGCCACGCGGCCGTCCTGGGTCAGCACCAGCAGGCCGACCGAATCGATGTCCAGGCGGCCGGCCGGCACCAGCGAGCGCAGCTGCGTCGGGTGGAAGATTTCCGGCGACGGATCGTCCGGCCAGCGGTTTTCCGGCTTGACCAGCACCACGGCCGGCTGGTAGCCGTCCTCGGCCTGGCCGCTGACGTAGCCCATGGGCTTGTTGATCAGCACCGTCACCCGCTTGGACTGCTCGGCGGCGGCCTGGCGCTCGACGGTGACGCGCTGGCTCGGATAGATCTTGGTGCCGAGTTCGGAGACGACCTGGCCGTCCACCCGTACCCAGCCGCGCGCTATCCACTCGTCAGCCTCGCGGCGCGAGCACAGGCCCAGTTCGGACATGCGTTTGGACAGGCGTAATAATTCTTCTGACATGATGCGTTTTCTATAGAGAGTGAAGCCAGTTTATACCTTGATCGCGTCCAGCAGGTCGGTTTCAAGCTGGATCTGGCTGCGGGCGTTGCTCAGCGTGGCGCCGTCGATCAGGAACACGTCCTCGACGCGCTCGCCCAGGGTCATGATCTTGGCCGTGTGCAGGTTGATCTTGTACTTGGTCAGCACGTTGGCGATCGAGTACAGCAGGCCGGTGCGGTCGTTGGCGGCCACCGACAGCAGGTAGTACTGGCCGCGCTCGTCCGGCCGCAGGTCCACCGTCGGCTGGATGGGGAAGGTGCGCGACAGCCGCGACAGCCGGCCCTTGCCCGGCGCCGGCAGCGGCTCGGGCGTGGTCAGCACGCCGCACAGCTCGTGCTCGATCAGGCTGATGATGTCGCGGTAGCTCTTGGCGAAGTTCTGCTCGGTGACCAGGAAGGTGTCGAGCGCGTAGCCGTGGCGCGTGGTGTGGATCTTGGCGTCGAGGATGCTGAAGTTCTTGCGGTCGAAATAGCTGCAGATGCGCGCGAACAGGTCCGGCTGGTCCTTGATGTAGACGGCCACCTGCAGGCCTTCGCCGATCGGCGCCAGCCGGCATTTGACCACCGGCCTGTCGCTGGTGAAGCGGTCGTACAGCGCGCGCGTCTGCCAGGCGATGTCGGAGGCGTCGTGGCGCAGGAAGTAGGCGACGTCGAGCTGCTTCCAGAACGCTTCGTGCGCGTCCGGCGGCAGGCCGTACAGGCGCAGGGTCGCCAGCGCTTCCTGCTGGCGGTTCTTCAGTTCGTGGTCGGCGCTGTGCGGCTCGCCGCCCAGCACGCGCAGCGTGATGCGGTACAAGTCCTCGAGCAGCTTGGCCTTCCACGCGTTCCACACCTTCGGGCTGGTGCCGCGGATGTCGGCCACCGTCAGCAGGTACAGCGCGGTCAGGTGGCGCTCGTCCTTGACCACCCTGGCGAAGGAGGCGATGACGTCGGGATCGGACAGGTCCTGCTTTTGCGCCACCTGCGACATGGTCAGGTGGTTCTCGACCAGGAACACCGCCAGTTCCGTGTCCTCGTCGCTGAGGCCGTGGTCGCGGCAGAACTGCTCGGTGTCGGCCATGCCCAGCTTCGAGTGGTCGCCGCCGCGGCCCTTGGCGATGTCGTGGAACAGCGCGCCCAGGTACAGCAGCCACGGCTGCGGGAAGTTGGCCATCAGCTGGCTGCAGAACGGGTATTCGTGCGCGTGCTCGGCCATCGAGAAGCGGCGCATGTTGCGCACCACCATCAGGATGTGCTGGTCCACCGTGTAGACGTGGAACAGGTCGTGCTGCATCTGGCCGACGATCTTGCGGAAGTTGGGCAGGTAGCGGCCCAGGATGGACATGTCGTTCATGCGCCGCAGCGCGTGGATGATGCCCACCGGCGCCTGCATGATGCGCAGGAACAGCGCACGGTTGACCGGATCGGCGCGGAAGGCGGCGTCGATCTTGAAGCGCTCGTGCCACAGCGCGCGCGTGGTGCGCGAACTCATGCCCTTGAGCGACGGCCGCTCGGTCATCAGTACGAAGATCTCCAGCATCGCCGACGGCGTCTTCTCGAACGTGTCGTCGGCGCTGATGTCGATCAGGCCGTTGACGTCGTTGAAGCGCTCGTTGATGCGCACCGCCTCGCCGGATTTCGGGAACAGCCGCTCCTCGATGTTCTGCAGCAGGATGGTGTTCAGTTGCGTGACCGTCTTGGCAGCCCAGTAGTAGCGCTGCATCAGGTATTCGCTGGCGCGGCGCATGTGCACGCCGCTGCCGGTGGCGGTCAGGCCCAGCGATTCGGCGATCGCCGTCTGCACGTCGAACACCAGCCGGTCTTCGCGCCGGCCCGCGTGCAGGTGCAGGCGCACGCGGATGTCCTTGAAGGCGCGCTCCTTTTCCATCAGCTGCTTCGCTTCGGTCTGCGTGATCAGGCCGGACGTGGCCAGGGTGCGCCAGGAATTGGCCAGGCCGGCGGCCTTGACCATCCACAGGATCACCTGCAGGTCGCGCAGGCCGCCCGGGCTTTCCTTGCAGTTCGGCTCCAGGCTGAAGGCGGTGTCCTCGTATTTGGCGTGGCGCTGGCGCATCTCCAGCACCTTGGCGTGGTAGAAGGCGCGCGGGTCCATCGCCGCCGTGTAGCGCGCCTGCAGCTGCGCGAACAGCGGCTCGTCGCCGCAGATGATGCGCGCTTCGAGCAGGCTGGTTTGCACCGTGATGTCGGCCGCCGACTCGGTCAGGCACTCGTCCACCGTGCGGATGCTGTGGCCGATCTCCAGGCCCAGGTCCCACAGCAGCTGCACCAGTTCTTCCAGCTTTTCGGTGGTGGCGGCGTCGGGCGCCTGTTCCAGCAGGATCAGCAGGTCGACGTCGGAGTAGGGGAACAGCTCGCCGCGGCCGTAGCCGCCGACGCCGATCAGGGCGGTGTTGGGCGGCAGCCGGGCTTCATGCCAGGCCGTGGTCAGCACCGCGTCGACGCTCTGGCGCAGGCTGCGCAGCAGCTTTTCCGGCATGCCGTCGGCCTGGAAGCCGGCGATGACGACCTGGCGGTCGGCTTTCAGCTGGCGCTTGAGTTGCTCGCGCAGTTCCTTCTTCATCGCGGCGGTCGACATCCGGGCTTACGCCGCGACCGGCGCGGCGTTGGCCGGCGCCGCGCCGGTGATGAACGCCGGCGGCGGCGGGCTGCCGGCCGACAGGGTCAGCACTTCGTAGCCGGTCTCGGTGACCAGGATGGTGTGTTCCCACTGCGCCGACAGGCTGCGGTCCTTGGTCTTGATGGTCCAGCCGTCGCCCATTTCGCGGATTTCGCGCTTGCCGGCGTTGATCATCGGCTCGATGGTGAAGATCATGCCCGGCTTGAGCTCGTCCAGGGTGCCCGGACGGCCGTAGTGCAGCACCTGCGGCTCTTCGTGGAAGATCTTGCCGATGCCGTGGCCGCAGAACTCGCGCACCACGCTGTAGCCGGCTTTTTCCGCATGCTGCTGGATCACGTGGCCAATGTCGCCCAGGTGCGCGCCCGGCTTGACCTTGGCGATGCCCAGCCACATGCACTCGTAGGTGATGTCGGACAGGCGCTTGGCCATGATCGACGGTTCGCCGATGAAGAACATGCGGCTGTTGTCGCCGTGGTAGCCGTCCTTGATGACGGTGATGTCGAGGTTGACCACGTCGCCGTTCTTGAGCACCTTGTCGCCCGGGATGCCGTGGCAGATGACGTCGTTGACCGAGGTGCAGATGGCTTTCGGGTAGGGTGTGTAGCCCGGCGGGCAGTAGTTCAGCGGCGCCGGGATGGTGCCCTGGACATTGACCATGTATTCGTGGCAAAGGCGATCCAGCTCACCGGTGGTCACGCCGGGCTTGACGAAGGGCGTGATGTAGTCGAGCACTTCGGAGCCCAGGCGGCCGGCCACGCGCATGCCTTCGATATCTTCAGCGGATTTAATGGAGATGGACATAGTGGATCGCAATCAGCAAGGTAAACGGTAAAAACGCAGGCGGCGAGCGGACAGGGTCGGCTCGCGGCGTGCAGTAGGTTGAAATTATAAACGACAGCCGCCTCTTCGCGTGCGGAGATGCACGGTGGGCGGAGCAGCTCAGTCCGGCTGGGAGCCGGCTTGCTTGCGGCGGGCGCGGCGGGCGGCGCAGCCGACCAGGCCGAGGCCGGCCAGCAGCATGGCCCAGGTGTCAGCTTCCGGCACAGGCGCCGGGTTGAGGAGCTCGGAGGTATCGTCTATGTCGAACCTTGAATTGTGGCCGGACAGGCGGCCCGCGCGGCCGCGCGGGTCGATATCGTATCCGTCCTCGTCGAACGCCATTTCGACCTCGCTCAGGCTGTGGCCGGCTGGGGTGCCGCGGATGCTGGCGATCAGGCGAGCCCGCTTGCCCGCAGCTTCCGTGAGAGCATCGAGAAGCTCGGCGGAGTCGCCTACAAGGCTGTATGGGTCGTCCTGTCCGGACGAAGCGTCTGAATGCGCGGCGTCGGCCAGGCCCAGGTCTTTGTCGCCCAAGCTGCCGCCCAGCTCACGCCTGACCTGGTTGGCCGGGACGAAGTATGGGCGATCACCGGCGTTCTTTGCCACCGCCGCCGGCAGGCGCGAGATACGGCTGACGTTGCCGCAGATCTTGGGTACCAGGATGCAGTGCTTGTCGACGCAATAGACGGCGGCCGGTTCCTGGTGGTTTTCCGCCCATTTGCTGCGGGTGACGGTGGCGCACACCGAGGCGGCGCCAAAGTGCATGTCGCGGATCGCCGGGTCGTACTGGCTCTTGCCGCTGATGCTGTCGCGGGTGATGGTGACCATGTCGTCCGGCTGCTGCTCCTCGATGCGGCGGCGCAGCGTGCTGCGCACGGCGGCCGGGATGTCGGTGTAGCGGTCGATGGCGTCGCCGCTGCGGCCCTTGTAGGGATTGACGCCGGGGTGGTCCCAGGAACAAACGGGCTGGGCAGCGGAGGCTGCTGCGAGCGTCACGGCAAGCAGGATGGACATAGGGTGATCTTTCAGTAATGGAACACTACTTCTGGTTTAATAGTTATTGCCATGCATTAAAGTTTTCCAGATGATATTACATTTTAAACATGTATGGCATATCCATGCCTCATTTTTTTTTGATACGGCGCAATTTGGTGCGCAGGCGTTGCGGCGGGCCCATTTCGCACCACGATGTGGCGGGATGCTCGCCAGGGTGGTGCAAGGGCGTGGCCGGTGCGTGCGACGCTTGCCTAAGTGGCTGTTTTCAGGGTAGAATCTCGGGTTGCTTGAATTCGGTTTTGAGCAATGTTGCAAAAATCCCGTGGAAATCCACATTAATAAACGCGAATCCGGTCGACAAGGGTGCCTATATGGTGACTGATCGGATTCCAGACCCAACCCTGGAGTTTAATATGTCCGTAACTATGCGCGAAATGCTGGAAGCCGGTGTCCACTTCGGTCACCAAACCCGTTTCTGGAACCCAAAGATGGCTCCGTTCATCTTCGGCCACCGCAACAAGATCCATATCATCAACTTGGAAAAGACGATGGGTATGTATCAGGAAGCGATGAAGCACGTGAAGCAGGTCGCTTCGAACCGCGGCACCATCCTGATGGTCGGCACCAAGCGTCAAGCGCGCGAAATCATCGCTGCCGAAGCGGCACGCGCAGGCGTACCTTTCGTTGACCAGCGTTGGCTGGGCGGCATGCTGACCAACTTCAAAACCATCAAGACCTCGATCAAGCGCCTGAAGGACATGGAAGCCCAGATCGAAGACGGTTCGGTAGAGAAGCTGTCGAAAAAAGAAGCGCTGATGTTCCAACGCGAAATGATCAAGCTGCAGAAATCGATCGGCGGCATCAAGGACATGGGCGGCGTTCCTGACGCAATCTTCGTCGTTGACGTTGGCTACCATAAAGGCGCGATCACCGAAGCCGCTAAACTGGGCATTCCAGTCATCGGCGTGGTCGACACCAACCACTCGCCAGAAGGCGTTCAGTTCGTCATTCCAGGTAACGATGACTCGTCGAAAGCCATCACTCTGTACGCCCGCGGCGTGGCAGATGCCATCCTGGAAGGCCGTGCTGCCGCAGGTAACGAAGTCGTTGAAATGGTGAAAGCCGCTGCCGGCGACGAATTCGTCGAAGTTTCCGAACAGGCTTAATCGTTCGCAGCAAGCAGTAGGAAAAAAGGGGTGGCCAACAGCTCCCCCTTTTTTTTAACGTAAATGGTTAGAGCGCCGCTCACCATCCCCCCGAACACCGAATACAGGAGAATCACATGGCAGCAATTACTGCAGCAATGGTAGGCGAACTGCGCGCGAAGACTGACGCGCCGATGATGGAATGCAAAAAAGCACTGACCGAAGCCGAAGGCGACATGGGTCGTGCGGAAGAGATCCTGCGCGTCAAGCTGGGCGGCAAGGCATCGAAAGCTTCGGCACGCATCACCGCCGAAGGCGTGGTCGCCACCTACATCGCCAACGGCGTGGGCGCGCTGATCGAAGTGAACTCGGAAACCGACTTCGTCGCCAAGAACGACGACTTCCTGAACCTGGCCAACACCGCCGCCAAGCTGGTCGCCGAAAACAACCCGGCCGACGTCGCAGCCCTGCTGGCACTGCCAGCCGGCAACGGCCAGACCCTGGACGAAGTGCGTTCCGCACTGATCGGCAAAATCGGCGAAAACATGTCGATCCGCCGCTTCCAGCGTTTCGAAACCACCGCCAAGCTGGCTTCGTACCTGCACGGCACCCGCATCGGCGTGATGGTCGAATTCGACGGCGCCGACGAGCAAGTGGGCAAGGATGTGGCCATGCACATCGCCGCGATGAAGCCGGTGTCGCTGTCGGCCGACCAGGTTCCTGCCGAACTGATCGAAAAAGAGCGTTCGGTTGCCAAGCTGAAAGCTGACGAAGATGCCGCCGCCGCCGTGGCCGCCGGCAAGCCAGTGCAGCCTGCCGACATCGTCGCCAAGCGCCTGGAAGGCTCGGTACAGAAGTACCTGAAGGAAGTGTCGCTGCTGAACCAGGCTTTCGTGAAAAACGACAAGCAATCGATCGAGCAGATGCTGAAAGAAAAATCGACCACCGTCAAAGCCTTCACCATGTACGTGGTAGGCGAGGGCATCGAGAAGAAAGTCGACGATTTCGCCGCCGAAGTAGCCGCACAGATGGCTGCTTCCCAAGGAGCGTAATTCTGAAAACGGGCCGAGAGGCCCGTTTTTTTAGCCCGACCCAAGCAATCTTGGCTGTAACACCAGTTGTCCCCGGCGCCAGGCAAGGTATCATGGGCGCCGGCAGCCTTACCGAATCAACCCAACTTAGGAGCCCCGTCTCATGTCAAAACCAGCCTACAAGCGCGTCCTCCTCAAATTGTCCGGTGAAGCCCTGATGGGCGATGATCCTTACGGCATCAACCGCGGCACGATCGAACGGATGGTCGCCGATGTGGCCGAGGTCGCGAAACTGGGCGTGGAACTGGCGATCGTCATCGGCGGCGGCAACATCTTCCGCGGCGTCGCCCCCGGCGCCCAGGGCATGGACCGCGCCACCGCCGACTACATGGGCATGCTGGCCACCGTCATGAACGCGCTGGCGCTGGCCGACGCGATGCGCCATGTCGGCATCACCGCGCGCGTGATGTCGGCCATCGGCATCGAGCAGGTGGTGGAGCCGTATGTGCGCCCGAAAGCGCTGCAGTACCTGGAGGAAGGCAAGGTCGTCGTGTTCGCGGCCGGCACCGGCAACCCGTTCTTCACCACCGACACCGCGGCGGCGCTGCGCGGCTCGGAAGTGAGCGCGGAAATCGTCCTGAAAGCAACCAAGGTCGACGGCGTCTACACCGCCGACCCGAAGAAGGACCCGAACGCCACGCTGTACAGCTCGATCACCTTCGACGAAGCCATCGCCAAGCATCTGCAAGTCATGGACGCCACCGCCTTCGCGCTGTGCCGCGACCAGAAGCTGCCGATCAAAGTGTTTTCCATCACCAAGCCCGGTGCGCTGATGCGCGTCATCATGGGCGAGGATGAGGGTACACTGGTTCACGTTTAAATAATATTCCGATACAGGAGAGCAGCAATGTCCGTAGCTGACGTTAAAAAGAATGCGCAAGAGCGCATGATCAAATCGCTGGAAACCTTGCGCGCCGATCTGGCCAAGGTCCGCACCGGCCGCGCCCACACCGGTATCCTGGACCACGTGCAGGTCGAGTACTACGGTTCGCCGACCGCGCTGACGCAGGTGGCCAACGTGACCCTGATCGACGCCCGCACCATCGGTGTGCAGCCGTTCGAGAAGAAGATGGCGGCCACCATTGAAAAGGCGATCCGCGACGCCGACCTGGGCCTGAACCCGTCGTCGCAGGGCGACATGATACGCGTGCCGACCCCGCCGCTGACCGAAGAGCGCCGCAAGGAAATGGTCAAGCTGGTCAAGAGCGAAGCGGAAGACGCGAAAATCGCCGTCCGCAACATCCGCCGCGATGCCAATGAAGGCATGAAAAAGCTGGTCAAGGACAAGGCGATCTCGGAAGACGACGAACGCCGCGGCACCGACGAGGTGCAGAAGCTGACCGACAAGTTCATCGTCGACATCGACAAGATGGTTGCGGAGAAAGAAAAAGAAGTTCTGACGGTTTAAATACCAAGGGGCGCCAGCATGGTTTCCCCACCCCGGGGGGGGGGGGGGGGGGGGGGGGGGGGGGGGGGGGGGGGGGGGGGGGGGGGGGGGGGG